>CACXCA010000068.1 GCA_902766045.1 uncultured Bacteroidales bacterium | reverse complement strand
GAATCTCTTCGTCAGTTTTGCCTAAATAAGTCTTAAACAAACTTGTGTAGTCACCCGTGTAGAAAGCACCTGTTGACTTGCTACCATTACTTTCACATTCAGGACCGAAGTAAGCACCGTTTTCATCGAAGAAAGTTGATGCTGTAGTAGTGATTGGATTATCTGGATTATCTGGATTATCTGGATTATCAGGGTTGTCAGGATTATCTGGATTATCAGGGTTGTCGATTACTGTACCGCTTTCAACAATCTCTAGATAGTCGATGTTACAATACATAGTTCCATATTTAACTTTCAATGCATGTTCACCAGCTGAAAGAGAAACCCCCTTCTTTGAAATTAATTTATATGTTTCCCAGTCATTTCCACCATTTCCATCACCAGATAATGTACACAATTTTTTGCCATCCAACTCAAGAATGATTTCAACGTCGTTAGCACCGTTAGAAGTGTTGGCATAAATATCGTATGAGCCATCTTTTTCTACCTTGACAGAGTATTTCAACCACTCGTCTGTTGTAGTGTGACCAATTGCGTAACCAGTACCACCTTCTTCAATATCTACACCATCTTTACGGTATTCACCAGTTTCGTTTTTATCATCAGTATCATAATAACCGAATTGGTTACCACCCTTGTCGTAGTCTTCAGCTTCAATTTTGCCTGGAATAGAGAATACGCTCTTGTATGGTCCTTCTGGCTCTGTTGGTTCAGGTGGTATTTCCACATATTCTGATTCGCCAATCCAGATGTTACCATACTTCATATCGAAACTACCAGAACCACCACCTGCTTCACAAAGGAACTTACAATCGTAAAGTTGACCTAATGTAACACCTTTCTTCGACCATTCTCTCATGTGAGCAGATACTGAGATATGTCCACACTTACGAGCAGTTTTTCTAACGGCATATACTTGAGTGAAGGTAGAGTTTCCTGAAATAGAAGATCCCGTACGTGTTCCTACCAATAATTCGTAGGTGTCACCATCCATTGTATATGTACCTTTGGATCCATTTCTTGCATCCCAGTATAATCCTTGTTGTTGTTGGGTGCTTCCAAAGAAAGTGTTCTCTACAATGTAGTATTCCACTTCATTAGGTGTTCTTGTCCAACCATAGATACCTATGTAATTATAACCACCACCAGTTCCTGAATAGTCGAAGTTGAAGTCACAGTGAAGATCACCATTTAACTCTGTATATTTAGGTGTAGTCCCCTGTTGTCCCCAGTAAAGACCAATACGAACAAGTAAGTCATCAGGATTATTCCAGTTTGCTTTGAATTGGAATTTGCCTTTCTCTGCGGTGTATTGCATTGATGCACTACCACCATTGCTGGACTGTGTCCACATCTCATAGTTGAACCCAGAGTTTCCAATGTCATGAGTACCACCATTTTGTGCGTTTTGCCCTCCAGACATTGATGTATTCATCTGACACGGATTAACGCTTTCCTGTGCGTAGCACTCCGCTCCCAGAAATGAACATCCTAGTGCTATGATAGCTCCATATAAGGAGCGTCTCCATGTGTAATAATTTTTATTCATTGTAATAAGATTTAAAGTTGATACTAATTAATAATTGTAATAAATAAGTTTTTAGAGTTTTCTAATCGTGGCAAATCTATGTGGATTCTGTGGGATGAACTATGAGAAATTTTGCAAGATATAGGTAAAAAATCGGCAGATGAGCTGTGTAGATTTTTGTAATATATTGATTGTCTGAATATTGTATTAATTCTAGTGATAAAAAAACAGAGCGCATTCATTATCTTGAATACGCTCTGTGACGAAAACTTATTAGGTGTGAATCTATTCTTTTACAATCCTTTGTGTCAGGCTCTTTTCACCATTTTGTATGCGTACGACATATATACCTTTAGATAAGGTAGAAACATTGATGCCTTGTTGCAGTTGTTGTGATGTGTAAGATTCTTTTTTCACGATGGAACCGAGGATATTCATAAATTCCACTGTGATTTTTCCGTCCATCTCATCACATGAAAGGTCAATGTATAGCATGTCTTTGCATGGGTTAGGGTATGTGGCGCAAGCACATGCCTGGTTGACAGGCGATGAAACACTGTTCCCTTTGATTGCCTTGACCACTGTGCGAGCACATCCAGAACCTGTTGTGACCTGCCAATTGGCAAGGGCTGGGAATCCACCATTTTGATTTCCTGAACCTGTGAAGGTGAGAGGATCTCCTTGATGAGCAAACGAATTATAATTCGATGCATTTTCGTAATAGGCAATGGCGAATGCCGAGCATTTGCAAGTAAGAGAGTAGGAACCTTCCTTTTCAATCTCTATCGGAGTACTGAAAGTTACTGTGATAAACTGATTTCCTTTTGACACGTCAAAAGCATCTGATGTATAACTTTTTTTCTTTCCTCCTGTTTCCAATTCAGCAGTAAGCGTTTTGCTTCCTGTGTTGTATGGATTTCCTAAGATATAAACAGAAATAGAGGTGATGGAACAAGGTTTTGATGCTGTGAATTTTGCTGCAATATCACCCCAGTTGACACCTGTTCCGGAGAATGTTTTCTCGGTTGGACCAACCACAATGTTCATCTCACCAGCATCTTGCACATAGAAAGTCTTATCTGCTGTGATGGTGGTAGTGTAGGAACTTCCCGTTGCTAAAGGAGTTCCTCCTTCCAACACATCGTACCATTCATAATCACCCTCATCCTCAACTGTCATTGTCACCTTACCCGATCCATCCGAAACAGCGTCAGGGATGTTAGGTAGCAGAGATGTAACATTGACAGGAAGTTCTAATGCTTCACAATTGGCAGCCGAAATCTTACATTTATATTCTCCGCCTTTGGTGAATGTGTAAGATGAGGTTGTTGCATTCTTCAGTTCCGTACCATCTTTGTACCATTGATAGGTGACTGGAATATCTCCGTAATCTAGATCTATTGTTACTTGAGATGGATCACAAAGTTCGATATTAGATTCGTATTCGTACGTAGGAAGAGCTGCGATGACACTAACGGTTGCGCTGGTGGTCCACTCTCCGGCTGAATCAATTTCACATTTGTATTCTCCTGAAGTAGTTACTGTAAATGTTGTTAATGAAGTGGATGAATCCACTTTTTTATCATTCAAATACCATGTGAACACCTTCTTGCCATCAGCAGGCACTTTAGAATCCAATACGATAGAACGCATTCCACAAAGAGATCTTGTTCCACTTAAATCAGGAGTAGGATGTCCGAACTTATTGACATTGACAGGGTTGATAATGGAGTTGATATAGCCGAGTGCTCCTACAAGACCTGCATTGTAATCGATACCACCTTCCGAGTAGGTGTAGTCGGCTCCTGGCACATCGTTGTATGTGCCGTTTAAGTTACCACCTACCAGATAGCCAAGTTGCCTGAATTTTTCTTGTATTTTTACAGCCGTTTCTTTATCCGCATCACTTCCGTAGAAATTTCTGTGATGAACGTATGTAGGTGACTTCGAGCCAAATCCTGTGATGTAAGATAAATTTCCACTGTTTTTACCCATGATGTATTCGATTGAAGCCAATGAGTAAGGATTTACGGTGGTCATTTCGCCCTTCAATTTGCTGTGTAATCCGTAAGAAAAAGCTTGGTTAGCAGGGAAACGAAGGATACCCCAATCTCCTTTTTGCTTGTTTAGGATATAACCGGAAGCAGGTTTGTACATACTATTGATGTAAAAATCCATCACCTTCATAGCTTTATCTTTGTAGGATGATTCAGGAAGAGAAGCTATTAGGTAAGCTGCCAAATCCTCTGTATTATTATAACACAATGAGTAATTATAGTTGTAGTCTGCTTCTGTATTCATCCATCCGCATTCTTTCTCTGCGGCGGATAAGTATTTAGCATCTTTAGTTGTTCGGTAAAGTTCGACGTTAAAGATAACCAAATCTGCCACATATTTAGGTTTAGCACCATAAAATCCTTTAGCGTTGGCATTTCCCTTGCTTGTTTGATTAACAAAGTCGTAAGCAATCAGTGCTTTTTGTAAACAGGCGTCTGCATAGGCCGGATCGAAAGGTTTATACAATCGAGCCATTGTGGCAAGTGCAGCTCCACACAGAGAAGCCATGGAAGTTACACCACCGGTTGCTTTATATACCACTCGAGAGCCTTCTGCTTCACCTCCTTCATTTCTTGGTAATGTTGACATGACAGAAGCGGTCACCCAGTGATTGTGATCAACAGAGCCATCTCCCACTTGAAAATAGAACGTGTTATCGCTTGCTACACACTTCATCAGATAGTCGGTGGCATATTTCACCTCGTCAAGAATATCAGGTATTCCGTTAGGTATTCCTTTCTTCCCTTCCCATGTATAATCGTCAGATGTTATATATCCCTTATAATCAAAAGAATAATAATCATCGTATCCTTCAGGAAATTCTGAGTAACCTAACAATAACATATAAGCTGAATAAAACTCGGTCTGACCAAATTTCACATGGTCGCCACAGTCAAACCAGCCTCCTGTTAGGTCATAATTGCCATCAGCATCCTTCACAAAGGATTGTCCCTTGATGAAATTCTTCAAATTGCCTTGTAGTGCATTAGGCACATCCGTTGGTTCGTGAGTTGCCAAGAGCCAATTCGGACCCACACCGGAACGTTGTGCTCCATAGAAACGAGTGGTCATCCACAGGGCTTTCTGGTATTGCTCCTTGTCAAATCCAAGATTCTGGGCTGTCATTGTCCCCATAGCGGAGAAGGCAGTCAATGAGGCCCCCATTATGATTTTTACTAATCTGTTCATAATTCGTACCTATTATATAATTAGACAATGTTAGAGTTTATTTGTCTGCGCAATATACTAAAAATATCTGATTTTCAAGTCTTTTTTTGCTGGATTTATTTTCCAGTTGGTATTTTGTTGACTCTCTTTTCGTGTCTTCCGCCCTCAAAATCTGTGGTTAAAAAGGCGGTTACTATCTCTAATGCTTTTTCTTTTGAGATGAATCTAGCAGGGATTCCTACCACATTAGCGTTGTTATGTTGTCTTCCCAGTTTAGCGATTTCAACTTCCCAAGAGAGTGCGGCACGTATGCCTTGATGTTTATTGCAGGTCATGGAGATGCCGTTGCCTGTTCCGCAGATGGCGATTCCCAGATCACACTCTCCTGCCTCAATGGATTCTGCCATTGGATGAGCATAGTCGGGATAATCACAGCTGTCGGTTGTGTTGGTTCCAAAGTTTCTGAATGCTTGAACTTTGTCGCCTAACTGTTCCATTATGAAATTTTTTACTTCAACGCCTGCATGATCGTTGCAGATGCCTATTACCATTTCGTTTAGTGCTTTCATTATGCTTTATTTATATGATTATTCTGTTTCTACTGGTACATCTTCTTCTATGATAAGATTTTCAATGATGAAATCTCGTCTTTCAGGGGTGTTCTTCCCTCTGTAAAACTCTAATAGTTCATTGAAAGCATCCTCTTTCCGAAGAATGACTTGGTCGAGTCTGATATCCTCACCGATGAAATTCTTAAACTCCTCTGCACTGATTTCTCCTAATCCTTTGAATCGGGTGATTTCAGCTTTAGCTCCGATCTCTTTGATGGCTTTGATCCTTTCTTCGTCGGTGTAGCAATAGAAGGTTTGTTTTTTGTCTCGCACACGGAAGAGTGGTGTTTGCAAGATATATACATGACCTTGACGTACTAGATCAGGGAAAAACTGTAGGAAGAAAGTAAGCAGCAACAAACGGATGTGCATGCCGTCATCATCGGCATCGGTAGCTATGATCACTTTATTGTATCGTAGGCCTTCCATTCCGTCTTCGATATTGAGGGCTGCTTGCAGAAGATTGTACTCTTCGTTCTTATATACGATTTCGCGGGAGGATCCCCAGCTGTTAGGCGTCTTTCCTCGCAGACTGAATACAGCTTGATAGGCTACATCACGACATTTTGTGATGGATCCAGAAGCCGACAATCCCTCCGTGATGAAGATGCAGGATTCTGATTGTCTGTCGCCTTTTGTGTCATTGTAGTGTATTCTGCAGTCTCTTAATTTTTTGTTGCATAGACTCACTTTTTTTGCACGCTCTCTGGCGGCTTTTGTGACACCGGCGATTGCCTTACGCTCTTTCTCTGCCTCTTGGATCTTTTGAAGAAGTATTTCAACCGTCTCAGGATTCTTGTGTAAGTAGTTGTCTAATTCTTTTTTGACAAAATCATTGACGAACTTGTTGACAGAGATGGACCCTTCCAAATCCATATCTTTCGAGCCTAGTTTTGTTTTGGTTTGACTTTCGAAAACGGGCTCTTGTACATTGATAGAGATAGCCGCTACGATACCTTGCCGTATGTCGGCTAATTCCATATTCTTGTTGTAGAATTCCTTGATGGTTTTTCCTATGGCTTCACGAAAGGCCGATTGGTGCGTACCTCCTTGTGTTGTGTATTGTCCATTGACAAAGGAGTAGTAGTCTTCTCCATATTGTTGGCAATGGGTGAAGGCGATCTCTATATCTTCTCCTTTTAAGTGAATGATAGGATAAAGGCAATCTTCTATCATGCGTTCTGAAAGTAAGTCTCTCAATCCGTTCTTGGAGTGGATCTTCTTTCCGTTGAATATTAATGTCAGACCTGTGTTAAGGTAGGCATAATTTCGAAGCATGGTTTCGATGAACTCTTCATTGTATTTATAGCCGACAAATAGTTTGTACTGAGGATCATCGTCAGGACGGAAGTAAACTAACGTTCCGTTAGGTTCGTCTGTGTCTTGTAAATCTGAATCGTAAGTTAGTACACCGCGCGAAAATATTGCTGTTCGTACTTTTCCTTCACGGAAACTCTGTACCTTAAATTCAGAAGAGAGTGCATTGACGGCTTTCGTTCCGACACCATTCAGTCCGACAGATTTTTTAAATACTTTGCTGTCATATTTACCTCCTGTATTCATCATAGAAACGGCATCAATCATTTTCCCTTGAGGTATGCCTCGGCCATAGTCCCTTACTGTGATTGCTCCGTTTTCCAGTTTGATATCAATTTGTTTTCCTGCATTCATGCGGAACTCATCGATACTATTGTCTAATACTTCTTTAAGTAAAACATATATACCGTCGTCAAAATGTGAACCATCACCAAGTTTGCCAATATACATACCAGGACGGAGTCGAACATGTTCCAACCCCTCCAAATGTTTTATACTGTCATCGTCATAATTCCCAATTTGAGAGTTTTCTATTCCGAATTCTAAATCTGCCATAAATACATTTTTTTGCAAATTTATAAAAAATAGGGCATAGTCTTTGTCTTCATATTGATGTTTTTCTTGAGTGGTCCTTGATAATTTTATGAATGGTTCGATAGAGGAATGTTTTTATTCTGTTTCTGATTTACAAAGTTTTTTATAATTTTGGAAGTTCGAAAGGAAAAATTGATTTTCGAAAAGGATATCGGATGTGGTTCAAGAATATATATAAGAGGATAGGAATAGTCTGCATTTCCTTGTTTTTCTCGGCAAGTGTTTTTGGTGGGGAAGACTTTTTGTGGACGTTCATGAACCATATTGATAAGAACAGGAAACAAACAGTTGTTGTGATATGCTCCGACTCAATTGATTTAAACAAAAGTGAATTGTATTGTGAAGTGAGTGAAATGCCATTCTCTCGTGCGGAGGGTACTCGACAGATGTTCGTAAATCAGAAAGGTCAATGGCGGATTGGCAAAAAAGAGTCGGGTGTGAAGTTAGGCGAACAAGATCAGAGCTTTGTCACTTTTATTCTACAGTTTGTTCATGATAGAGAGTTTCAAGTGAATCGAACAGTCTTCCCGTTGCCGATTAGTTATCCATTGATGACGGGCGGTGCTTCGAAGAAAAAGTTGGTGATGCCAAGAGACTGGGAAAGTGTGAAGTTGTCTCAACGTTCTTCTTCGTTCTATTTGTTACAGTCGGGCAGACATGCCAATAACCGGAAGATATATGTTCTTCAAGGAGGAATAAAGAAAGAGTATTATAATTTCATCTATATCAACAAGAACTGGTATTTGATTGAGATGGAAGTGTATTAAAAATTTATAACCACTTGTTTGCTTTATACCAGTCGATACATTCTATCATTCCTTTCTCTAGTGGATAGTCTGCAACAAATCCTAACTCTTCTTTGAGCGGTTGAATGTCACATTTCCAGTTTTTTGCTACTAGGATATTGTACTTATCGATGTTGAGGGTTGGCGTGACGCCAAACAAACCACCTATCTTGTCGAATGTGTAACAGACTAATTTTGCCACGCACTCAGGTATCTTGAGTGTGAGGGCTTTGACACCTAATAACCTCTTGCATAATTCTGCGTATTCATCAGAGGTCCATACGTCTCCATCAGCTACGAAATAAGCTTTTCCATAGGCTTTCTTTTCAATTGATAGAAAGATGGTTTTAACCAAGTCTTTTACATAAATAAAGGTAATGTATTGAGGTGTATAGCCGATGCCAGGATTCAGATGGTTGCTCAAGGTTTGGAGCATGACGAAATAATCTTTTTCTTTTGGACCATACACACCAGTAGGTCGGAGAATCGTATAGTGAAACTGGTCTGGATCAAGAGATTGAATGAAACGTTCAGATTTGAGTTTGCTCATTCCGTAGTAGGTGTTTGGCTTGGGCTCATCATCTAGACGGATTTCTTTTAAGGTGATTTTATCCCCATCACCGAAGACGGAAAGACTACTCATATAGACAAAATGGTCGGGAACCATCTCGGTCTCGATAAGTGCTTTGATTAGGTTTTGTGTGTATTGAAAATTGACGACATCAAAATCGGTTTTCTGTTTACATTTGGTGAGCCCCATAGTGTGAACCACGTAATCCCATTTGCCAAAGGACTCTTTTTGTTTAAGAAGGATTTTTTTGAGTTCATCTATGTTCCCGTAGGGGAGATCTATGAAGTTGGGATTCAATCCTGCCAAGTTGGCTTTGCTGCTGTTTGAACGCATGGCAGCCCATGTGTCAAAACCTCTATTGATTGCTTCTTCAACGACGAAACTTCCGATGAAGCCATTGGCTCCTGTGATGAGTATTTTCATGGTGATTTATTTTATTGCTAAATAAAAGGTACATGTTTGAAACGTGAATTTTTTTATCTCGACAGAAGAGAACCCACAGTTGAGTAGTAGTTTCCTCATTTCTTCCCCTTGAGGGAAAGCGGCGATGGAATTAGGTAAGTAATCATACGCCAGTTGGTCTTTTGATATGAGTTTGGCTAAAACAGGGATGCCTATTTTAGTGTAGAACTTGTAGCCAAGTTTGAATATCCAGTTTTCTGGTTCTGTCATTTCCAGGATGGCAATGACACCTCCTTTGCGAAGCGTTCGGTTGATTTCTTTCAGTCCTTTGCTTAAACTGGAGAAGTTACGTACGCCGAAAGCTATGGTGGCGGCATCGAAAGAGTCTGATTCTAAGGGGAGTTCCGTAGCATCTCCATATTGAAAATGTATCTTTTCGGATAGACCAAGTTTTTGAACTTTATCTCGTCCCACGTTCATCATTCCTTCTGATATGTCAACACCAAGAAGATAATCGGCTTGAAGAGAAAGACTGGCGACAATGGCAAAGTCGCCCGTTCCCGTTGCCACATCTAGAATGCGTTGGGGATTGAATGAGGCAAGCCGTTCGATTGCTTTCCGCCGCCATCGACGATCTTGTCCTAGGGACATAAGATGGTTCATGGGATCGTATGTTCCCGCGATATGATCAAACATTTTGGAGATTTGTTCTTTCTTACATTCGTGACTGTTGTAAGGGAGAACGTCTTCGCACTTAAATTCAGACATATATTTAGTTTATCAATGATTCACTTATGCAAAAGTATTAAAATGATAGAACTACACCAAGAGGTGCCGTTGGTAAAATGTAAAGATTTTGTAGGAGATGTCTTTGAAGATTTACTATATTTGCAGTCGGAATGAACAAAATGAAATTGCAATGAATGAAGAAATAGAAGAGATTTTAAGACAGGAAGCTCAGTCTGTGTTGAATATTCCCGTAACCGATCAGTTTGAAAAAGCCATCGATATGATTGTGGAACATGTTCATAAGAGAAAAGGCAAGTTGGTGACAAGCGGTATGGGAAAAGCAGGTCAGATCGCATTGAATATTGCGACAACATTCAGTTCAACGGGAACTCCTTCGGTGTTTTTGCATCCGAGTGAGGCACAGCACGGTGATTTAGGATTGTTGCAACCCAATGATTTAATGTTGTTGATTTCTAATTCAGGCAAAACCAGAGAGATCGTTGAGTTGATATCGCTGGCAAGAGGATTGTATTCAGACGTCCAATTCATTGTTATTACAGGAAACAAGGATAGCTTGTTGGCTGTTGAGGCGGATGCGTTGTTATATACAGGTAACCCAAAGGAGGTGTGCACGTTGGGTCTTACTCCGACAACATCGACCACTGTCATGACTGTCATAGGAGATGTGTTGGTGGTGGGGACAATGAAGAGAATAGCATTCTCTAATGAGGAATATGCTAAAAGACACCATGGAGGTTATTTGGGTGAAAAATCGAGAGGACAAATTAAAAAATAATAGAAAAATTTTGGAGCGTAAAAAAATAGTTATATCTTTGCACCGCATTTGAGAAACGAAAGTTAATCAATGCAAAGACAAAAGGCTGGCCTCTTCGTCTATCGGTTAGGACAAGAGATTTTCATTCTCTAAAGAGGGGTTCGATTCCCCTAGAGGCTACAAGTAAAAAATAAAAAAAATAAAGAAATAAAGTAAAGAGATGGCAAATCACAAATCATCAATCAAAAGAATCAGACAGACTGAGAAGAGAAGATTGCAAAATAGATATTATGCCAAGACTGCTCGCAACGCTGTTCGTGATTTACGAGCTACAACTGATAAGAAAGCAGCTGAAGAGGCATTGCCAAAAGTATCTTCTATGTTAGATAAATTGGTTAAGTCAAATGTTATTCATTTGAATAAAGCTTCTAACTTAAAGTCTAAGTTAGCTAAGATGGTTAACAAACTTTAATCAGTTTATAGATTAGATATAAAAGTTCCGCTTCGGTGGAACTTTTTTTTTGCCTTATACGATTGGATGAATTTACTATACGATTAGACGAATCGGTATGGAATAGCTAAATCATACGACAGAGAAGAGTAGGAAAGATAATTCGTTGAAAATGATATAGGTGATGATTCAGAATAGGAAGTTTTAGATGCTTCCTATTCATTCAACGATATTTATTTGAGAAATTAATGCTTTGAAATGAATCAAAGTATCAGAATCAGAATCTGTGCCGTCAGAATTCGAAGGAACATGGAAAGTGGATAAACTGTTGCATAAGCAGTTGATTGTGCTTGCACAGGGGCGATAGAATTGGCATATTCCAAAGCTGGCGGATTGGTGGTGACACCCGAGAGGAATCCACAAATCTTTAGGTAGTTGAACTTCATCAAACGAGCTGCCACCGCTACAATGACGGCTGGGATAAATGTGATGGCCACACCATACAACATCCATGTGTATCCTCCATTGGTGAATGTATCCACGAAGTTAGTACCTGATGAGAGTCCGACACTTCCCAAAAAGAGAATGATTCCCAACTCCTTGAAAATAGCATTGGCTCCTGGAGCCATATAAAAATCAATGTTAAAGAGACGTCCCTTATGTCCCAACAAAAGAGCTACAATCAACGGTCCTCCCGCCAAACCTAATTTAGCTGATGCGGGAAGTCCTGGTATGGCAATCGGAATACTACCTAACAAGATACCCATGAAGATGCCCAAGAAAATAGCCACTGCATTAGGTACAGCAAGTTGTTGGAGAGAGTTACCAATCTCTTTTTGAATCTCTGGCAACAATGTCTTTTTACCTACCACACGTACCGTATCACCCATCTCAATGGTGGTGTTCAATGTAGGCAGAATCTCCACTCCTGCACGGAATATTCGGGTGATATTGGCTTCATAACGACGATAGATACCGATCTGTTCAATCGTTCTTCCTGCAATTTTTCGATTGGTAACCAACACTTCAAACATGGCCAACGAACCATCCACTTCTCTTTTCATACCAAGTTCCACTGGACCAACAGACATTTCCAATGTTGATACGTAGTCTTTCGTAGAAACTCCAAATATCACATCACCTTCCTGCAAGATTTCCTCATCATGGATGATATCGAACTGATTGTTTCTCAGAATTCGGGAAAGGACCAATTTATGTCCAAAGAGTTCCTTGAACTCCTTTATGGTTCGACCTATCAAATTGGTATTGGTCACTTTTACCTGAACACTCTCTAATTTTCCGCGTTTATTGTTAGAGACCTGATCGGTGTAGTTCTTTTCTTCTTCTTTAACCTTGATTCTAAAGATGGCACGAATCAATAAGATGGTAGTGATGATACCAATCACACCGAATGGATATGCCATAGCATATGCCATTCCGGATTGTTCGATGCCTGTTATGTTATCGCCCAATGCTTGTTGTGCGGCTCCCAAGCTCGGTGTGTTGGTGACGGCGCCCGATAGGATACCAACAATCACCGATTTGTCTAAGCCCGTAATATAGAACAAACAGATGGTGACAATCACGCCCAATAAGACATGAAGAGCAGCCAGTCCGTTCAGTTTCAGCCCGTCATTTTTAAAGGAACTGGCGAATCGAGGACCCACATTGATACCGATTCCATACACAAATAGAATCAGTCCAAACTCTTTAACAAAATGGAGGATTTCAGGATTGAGTGGTGCAGACCCAAAATAGTTCTTTTCGTGAGCCCAAAAGATACCCATGAAAAGGACACCAGCAATTCCCAACTTGACACCTTTGACATTTAATTTGCCAAGTAGAAGTCCGACAAATGCTGTAAGACAGATGTAAACTAAAACTGAGGCAATATTTGTACCATTAAAAAGAGCAACAATAAAGTCCATAAGAAAAAATGTATAGATGAATTTTTATGCAAAAGTAGTAATTTTTACTTATCTCGTGTATAACCCGAGAGTGAAAATTATGTTAAAAAACACAATTTATCTGTTGGCTATATCATCATACAATTTTTGGAGATAAGCTTTTCCTTGTTGCAAGACTATGTTATTCGTCGAATAGATGACTTGGTTTGCGCCACAGTCGTAACGAACAGTGTCATTTTCTGTGATGAGGCCAAAGCCGTCGATATATGAGTAGAATGCATAAGAAGGGTAGGCGTCATCTAATATGTTATGGCTAAAAGAAAATTCGTCGGCCGATATATTCAACTGATGCAGTAAGGTAGAGGCTAAGTCGATTTGACTGCAAGTTTTTGTAATGGTTTGAAGCGATTGTATCACGCCACCCAACCAGATCATAGGAATGGCATATCGCCAAGGATCAGAGTTGTCTAGATCAAATGGGTAACGATATGCGTGGTCAGGAAGGATGATGACCAGTGTGTTTTCCCATATTGCTTGCTTTTTCAGGTCTTCGATAAAGATTCCGATGCAACTGTCTGTGTAGTGAACAGAGTTGGGGTAGGGTTCGTCAAGCACATGAGATGGCACATCGAATGGTTCATGGCTATTCAGTGTCAGTATGGTTTTGAAGAACGGTGTCTGCACATCCTCCAGATCTTTTTTTACACGGTTGAATAACACATGGTCGTAGGCACCCCATTTAGCGGACATCTCGTTTCCTTTGAAATCGTGATTGTTGATGATAGTTTGGTAATCAGCAGTTATTAGATAGGAGTGTAGGTTGGTGAAATTATCATCCCCTCCATAATAAAAGGCAGTATGATAACCGTTCTGCCGTAGTTTCTGAGTTAGTATTGGCGTGTTTTGTGTTTTGTTGGGGTATTTCATGAGTGAGTTGGTTGGTTGAGCGGGATAACCGCTGAGGATAGCCACCAATCCTCTGTCTGTTCTAAAACTGCTGGCATAGAAGTTTGTGAAACAGATTCCCTCCTGAGTGTATTTACATAAATTAGGGGCCACACCACTCTTTCCACCTAAAGTCTCAATCATGTTGGAGCCTATTCCCTCCATTATGATGAGAATTATATTCGGTTGTTGATTGAGTAGTACCGTATGTGTGTTTGTAGTGTCTTTGGGTGTGTTGAGAAGTGTAACAAGTTGTACAGCTTCTTCTTCGGGCATGAATCGGTATTGTTTATCGAAATCATTCTCTTTTGTACATGAGTTTATGAAATTCCATGTAGGGTTGATGGCGGCGTGGTTGAGAAATGTCGATTTGCTGAAATAGACGAATCCAGCATTCATGGTGGAAACGCTGATGCCACCTCTGATTAATACGAAGATAAGAGCAGAGAATAACAGAAGCGGTAACGTCGTGATATAGGATGGAGAAAAATTACTATCCGTTTTCTTAAAGAACAATCGGTAGAACTTGTACAATAGATAGATGTAGATAATAAGAGAGATGCCTGCAGCCACATATTCGGTCCATGTGCCGCTGGCCATAGCATCTTTAGGGTTCTTTAGGTAGAAGAGTGGAGTTGTATCTATTCTAAATCCCCAGTATTTGTAGAGGAACAGGTCGGATACAAATAGAATAGAGAGGAAGATGATTAAAAGGTATGAATACCCGTTAACTGCGGGTTTTAACCATTTAGAAGATTTTGTGAAACAGGAAATAAAAAGGAAGAGAATTGGAAGAATAGAGCAATAGCCAGCAGCAGAAAGATCCATGCAGAATCCATGGGTGATTGTTCCTATCCAATCACTCATACCATGTTGCTTGGTTTCATTAAATTGATATAAGAGAAAGATGGGTTTTTGTATGACAAAAATAATTACCCAATAAGCATAATATAATATGGCAAATTTAAATCTTTCCTTCATTTCTATTTTTTCTGCTTTCCTGAACTAAGAATAACGCTTCTTCTCTAATGGCACTTGGTGGATTTACCTCTCTGATCTGTAAGCTTTTCAACCAACCGCTAACATCATATTCCTTAAGAGTGTAGAATACCTCTTCGAATTGTTTTATCTCTTCTTCGGTATAAGACTCTGGTTCTCTGTTCTTAAACTGGTCTAATTCTTCATCATCGTAATATTCAGCTTGAATAGTTGTATTGATTAATGTGTCTTTCTCACACACCTCGTGCTGACCGCAACATTCGCCAGACTCGATAGCCTTCCTTCGCTCTTCCGGCAAGTCGGTTCTGCTTAGTATTTTCTCTTTAGTTTCTATTGCACTCTTATTTGTTTTCTTTTTCCTTAGATTTATATAGATCAAATAAGAGAATAAAATGCTAATGAAAATGATCAGTAATACAAGCGTCTTCATGTTATAAAGAGTTAATACATTCAATTAGTTTCATGCTGTTTGAACCTTTTATCAAAACCAATGAGTTTTGAAGAGGATGACTATGGAGGTATTCATTCAGTGCAATTACGTCATTGAATTTTGTGGCTTTTGGACAATTCGTTTGGGCAAAATTCGGACCGATCAAGAATATGTTAGTGATAGACGAATCATTCAGTTTATCTGCTACTTTCTGATGTTCGGTAGTACTGATGACACCAAGTTCTTTCATATCGCCCAAGATGACAGATTTATTACTTTTCTGAATCAGGATAAAGTTATCGAGTGATGCGTTCATGCTTGTTGGGTTCGCATTGTAGGCATCGATGATCAGTTCGTTGTTTGCTGTTTTTTTGAATTGAGAACGATTGTTCGTTGGTTCATAGGCTTCAAGTGCTGCAACGATTTGGCTGGTGGCAATTTGGAATGTTTTGCCGATGGCGATAGCTGCCAGAACATTCTCAAAGTTATATCGTCCGATTAGGTTGGTTTGAATCTGTTGTCCATTCCATTGAATGGAGAGGAATGGGTCAGAACTAAGGATGGAGGCATCTGTGTCGGTTCCTGTTCCGTAGGCGATAGAAGACAACCCTTTCTCAGCAATCACCTTCTTTAGAATTTCATTTCCTTGGTTGAAGAATGCCTTGCCGTTGTGATCTTTTAGGTAGTCGTATAATTCACTTTTTGTTTTGATGACTCCTTCGAAAGAA
The DNA here is from genome assembly GCA_902766045.1 of uncultured Bacteroidales bacterium. Taxonomy (GTDB): domain Bacteria; phylum Bacteroidota; class Bacteroidia; order Bacteroidales; family Paludibacteraceae; genus UBA1181. The sequence continues at coordinate 12,553 of CACXCA010000068.1, read as the reverse complement.
CCGAATCCTTCGATGTGTGCTTTCCCTACATTTGTGATAATACCGTAGTTCGGACATGCGATATTAACCAAGGTTTTGATCTCTCCAGGATGGTTGGCTCCCATCTCTATAATAGCCATCTCATGCTCTTTCTTTAGTTGAAGCAGCGTGAGGGGAACTCCGATGTGGTTGTTAAGATTCCCTTGGGTATATAGTATGTTGAATTTTTGTTTTAGGACACTGGCAATCAGTTCTTTTGTGGTTGTTTTTCCGTTTGTCCCTGTTATTCCAATGATAGGGGTGTTGAGTGTTTTTCTATGAAGTGTAGCTAATTGTTGTAAGGTGGAGAGGCAATCATCTACATAGAATATGTTTTTTTCGTCGGCATATTCTTTTTCGTCAACAAATGCGAAAGAGCATCCCTTTTCAATGGTTTCTTTTGCAAATTTGTTACCATTGAAGTTAGCACCTTTTAAAGCAAAGAAGATAGCTCCCTTGGGGCAATTTCTACTGTCGGTTGTAATTGTGGGATGTTGAAGAAACAGTTGGTATATTTGTTCGATTTTCATAATCATTAGAAATAAAAATAAAGGACAATTGGAGGTAGGAGAAAGAAAAAAGCCCCTTATAAAAAGGGGCTTTTTCATTATGATTGATACATTATCTTACATCACCATCTTCTGCACCTACCTTACTCATAGCGCAACGGAATCCGATATCGCTTCTACTTTCTGTTTGTTCCAAGTATCTTCTTTGACCTGGATTCAACCAGTATGCACGATCTTTCCATCCACCACCTTTATATACACGAGCTGTATTAGAGATTTTAGATGTCAACATTCCTTCTGCGTCATTATCTGGATCATACAACTTCTTAGTAGAGATGTCAGGATCGTTAACAACTTTCCAGTTTTGTCTCTCCAAAGCACTTGCTGCATCACCATCTTTGTAGTTACGAACATCCATTCTGATGTATTTTTCCATTTCGGTATCTTTAGAAACAGGGTAGTCAAATATTACACGTCCTAAGCTGTCGATTTTAGGAACCTTAACTGTTTGACCGTCGATAGTAGTTTCTTCCTTGATAGGAACTTTGTATTCATTACCACGGAATGGGTTATACTCTTGAACGTCATCGCTTGACAATACACGATATACATCCAACACCCACTCATTTACATTACCAGCCATACAATACAAGCCGAATTCATTTGGCCAGAATGCATCTACTGGAGCTGTGATAGTTGCATGGTCGTTCAAGTGACCACCCATACCCATCATATCACCACGTCCACGAACGTAGTTAGCATACATTTGTCCTTTAACCTTCTTAGAAGGATTACGCATTTGGTGACCATACCAAGGATAAATCTTCTTCATCTCGTAGTTTTCCTCTCCTTCGATTGCTTTTGTACCATAAGCTGCATATTCCCATTCAGCTTCGGTTGGGAGACGGAACTTAGGAAGAAGGACACCGTCAGACATGTTAGTCTTTCTTACGTTTCCGTAAACGTCTGTCATAGGTTTCTTACCTTCAGTTGGTTTGTAGTCGCTCTTCATGATGTATTTTTGTGTATTGAATACTTGGTTTTGAGCGATATCATTACCATCTGTATTTCCTTTTAATGCTTGGAAGTCTGTGTATTGGATAATACCAGCTTCAGCCATTCTCATTTCGTTTACACGGTCAGTACGCCAGATTGAGAAGTCAACACATTGCTCCCAAGAAACACCTACAACTGGATACCAGTTATAAGCAACGTGAGAGAAGTAGAAATCCAAATATGGTTCGTTATATGCTAATTCCTCGCGCCATACTAATGTGTCAGGATATGCTTTTTCAACGAATTCTGGATTGTTATGGAAAACGTTTGACATCCAGTGCAAATATTCTCTCCAGTTTACGTTACTTACTTCATATTGATCCATATAGAATGAAGCAACAGTTACTCTTCTTGGTATATTATTCCAATCACCAATGACATCCTCAATCACACGTCCTTGAGTAAATGTTCCACCCTCGATAAATACCATTCCTGGAGGGGTATCTTGTTCATAACCGTTAACAACTTGGAAACCACCGTTTTCCTTGTCGTTATATTTCCATCCTGTGGTGTTTGACACTTTTGAGTTTTTCAACCCCTTGTCCTTGCAAGACGATAAAGTCGTACCTACAATTAACAGCATCAACGCCATTTTAAATAAACTTACGTGTCTCATAGCACTATAAATAAAATAAGATAATGTTTTACGTTTCAATATTTCAATAACTCTGTTTCTCTATTTTTATTGTATTTAACACAAAAAAAATAACTACTCTATTTTTTGCGTTTTAAAGTAGTGGACAAAGATATATATTTTATATTTTTGTGAAAAATATTTTTGATAGATTTTTTTAAAGAATTTTAATACATCTCTTTTTCAATAGTTGGATTTATGGTTAAAAAAGGTAGTGTATCAGTGGATTATAAATCAAAATATCCTGTTGTGATGGGAATTTTGAATGTTACGGATGATTCTTTTTTTTCTTCCTCACGATGCCAGAGCGCTGCAGAATTATTAAAAAAAGTTGATTTATTTATTAATAATGGGGTGTCAATTCTTGATGTTGGCGCTTGTTCAACACGTCCTGGCGCTGCATTTGTTTCTGAAAAAGAGGAGATGGAACGGTTACTTCCTGCTTTGGAAGTCTTGAGAAATCATTATCCAGATAGTATCATTTCTGTGGATACTTTCAGAGGAAATGTTGCACGTAAGGTGGTTGAGGAGTTTGATGTGGATATTATAAATGATGTATTTTCTTTTGATAAAGATGAAGCTATGTTGGATGTGGTTGCATCATTAAATAAAACGTATGTATTGATGCATTCGGAGGCGATTAATGTGGGGAAGGATGATTTTATGAAAGAAATTTTTCGTTTCTTTGTAAAGAAAATAAAAATATTGGAAGATTGCGGTGTAAAGGATATCATTATAGATCCAGGGTATGGCTTTGGAAAAACGATGGAGCAGAATTTCCAGCTTCTTTCTCATCAATCCGAGTTATTACAGTTGGGGTATCCGATTCTTGCTGGCTTGTCGCGTAAACGTATGGTTTGGCAATCCTTAAATGTCAAAGTTGAGGAGGCATTAAATGGAACTACCGTGTTGAATACAATTGCTTTGCAGCAGGGCGCTCATATTTTGCGAGTGCATGATGTAAAGGAGGCTATGGAAGCTGTTAAATTATGGTCTTTATGTAAAAATAATCATTAAGGAATAAAAGTATATGCGTTTTGAAATTCGTTTTGTAGATATTGTTGATATTGTTCTTGTTGCTTTTCTGTTATACAAGACCTATAAAATGCTGAATGGAACTACGGCGATTAGAGTATTCTTTGGTATTCTAGTTTTCGTGCTTGCATGGCTGATGGTGAATTTTGTGTTTGAAATGCAACTGATGGGTGGTTTGATGAATCAGATTGTCAATGTGGGTGCTATTGCGTTGATTATCCTTTTTCAAGACGAATTAAGACGATTCCTTTCCATGATTGGATCAAAGGATAATTTTGTTTTGCGATTCTTTGGTAAATTATTTTCCTCCAAAAAACAGGGGGTTATGGATACGGATGCCATGCAGGTGGTTATCGGATGTAGAAACTTGTCTAGAAAAAAAATCGGAGCATTGATAATCTTCAAACGAGGGGATGATTTAAAGAGTATCGAGGTTACGGGTGAAACGCTAAATGCGGTGATTAGCTCTCGTCTGATTGAAAATATTTTTTTTAAGAATTCACCCTTGCATGATGGAGCAATGATTATTTCTGGTAATAGGATATTGAGTGCGGGTTGCATTCTGCCGGTTTCTCATAGTTTGAATATTCCAAGAGAGTGCGGCTTGCGTCATCGCGCTGCTTTGGGTATGTCAGAAAAGTATGATTCGATATCTGTTATTGTATCAGAAGAAACGGGTAATATTTCAGTTGCTCAATCGGGACAGTTGAAATTAAACATTACGCCAGATGAGTTGGAGGCTATATTGACGGGTGGTAATATTAATAAGATGTAAGTATGAGTGATATAATAATTAAGGCGGAAAAGATTTCCAAGCGGTTTGACAGTTTACAGGTATTGAATGATGTATCACTGGAGATTCAACGGGGTGAATTTGTTTCTATTGTAGGACAAAGTGGTGCAGGAAAAACTACGTTATTACAGATTCTTGGCACATTGGATAAACCGACTTCAGGGAAGGTGTATATACATCAATCTTCTGTGTTTGACCTGTCTGAAAAAGAGATGGCATCGTTTAGAAATCTTCATATCGGTTTTGTTTTCCAATTTCATCAGTTGTTACCTGAGTTTACGGCATTGGAAAATGTGATGATTCCTGCCTTGATAGCCAAAAAATCTAAGGAGGAGGCAAAAAAGGAAGCTATGCAGCTTTTGTCTTTTTTAGGAATGACTCAAAGAGCCTCTCACAAACCCAATGCATTGTCGGGTGGTGAACGTCAGCGTATTGCTGTTGCCCGTGCTTTGGTAAATCGTCCGGATGTGTTGTTGGCCGATGAGCCTTCTGGTAGTTTGGACTCCAAGAATAAGGAGGAACTCAATCGTCTTTTCTTGCAGTTGAAATCGGAACTCAATCAGACATTGGTGGTGGTGACACATGATATGGAGATGGCATCAGTTTCTGATCGCATTTTAAATATGCAGGATGGCAGATTTGTATAGAGAATAACGACTTTCCTCGATAATATACGTATTTCTGTACTCTTTGTTTGTCTTTTCAAAATATTCATTTACTTTTGTATCTGCTTAATCTAATTTTGATGAAAAAATGTTCCAATACGTGTTGCACGAGGTTTTATAACGTAAAAAACTGGTTGATTGAACGTTGTGATGATTTATTAAATTTGTTTTATCCTCGGTTGTGTATTGGGTGTGGTGAAATATTGAATAAGCATGAGCAGGATTTGTGTTTGACATGTTTGATGCAACTTCCTGTGATTTCAGAATCTAAGTTGATAGAGAATTTCATAGAAGAGCGATTCTATGGACGTGTGAACATTGAAGAGGCTATTTCTTATTTGTATTATGAGAAAGAAACAATGTCTCAACATGTTTTACATGAAATAAAATATCATGGAGGAAAAGAGTTGGGGTACAGACTGGGGAAAATGTTTGGCGAACATGTGCGCCGTGCATGGTTTCAACAGGTGGATGCTTTGGTACCCGTGCCGTTGCACCCTAATAAATTAAAGCAGAGAGGGTACAACCAGAGTGAGTGGATAGCTAAGGGTATGGCCGAGGAGTTGAATGTGCCAGTGTGGACGGATATATTGGAACGTTCGGTGGAAAATCCGACACAGACAAAAAAGAATGCAATTGAGCGTTGGGAAAATGTGAGGGGGATCTTTCAATTGAATTGCAATCGAGATATTGAGGGAAGGCATTTGGTGATTGTGGATGATGTGATGACTACGGGTTCTACGATAGAAGCGTGTGTCTTACCATTATCAACGGTGAAAGATATAAAAATCAGTGTGGCTACTTTAGCTGTTGTTGATTAGTATTTAATTATTGAAAAATATAAAATAGTAATAGTGTTTAATTTAAAATTGTTAGAAATGAAAAATTTGAAATTTTGGTCATTGTTAATGGCTTTGGTATTTGGATTATCATTCGGTTTCGTTTCTTGTGGTGATGATGACGATGAAAATACGCAAGATTCATCAGTAGTTGAAAAGACTACAATTGAAAAGGGACAAAATTTTTATAAGGATTTGAAGAATGCTAATTCTGATGATGCCACAGTAAAAACTGCTGCATTTACTTCTATGGTATTAACAGCTGCAGAGTACACTGCTCATAAGACTGATGCAGAGTGGACTACTAACTTCCTTGCTGGTGTTGCTATGGAGAAGTATGGTGTAACAGATGCTGTTGCTAAAACAGAAGAGTATCAAAACAAGGTAAAAGCTGTAAAAGATGTGATGGATGCAGGTTTCACTGCTGATAATGTAGCAGGCGTATTGGTTAAGCTATCTGACTTTATCGCTTCAAAATAAGATTGAATCGAGTCGATACGATATGGGACGCTGGCTTCGGCTGGCGTCCTTTTTATTTGTTTTTATGCTTTATGTATCGGGTGGGGATCCACGCAACAAGGATTCCTATTGCCAATACGGAAAATAAGATAAGGCATATGTCTGATAACTGAACTGATACGGGGTAAGCATTGATTAAAAATGTTCCTTCCTCCGATTCAGTTCCTAGCTTTAACCATCCGAAGAGTTGCTGGGATAAGCATAGTATTACACCTAGTACAATACCTGAAAAGGCTCCGATAGCACTGATCATCCATCCTTCGATTAAAAACAACTGTTGAATAAATGATTGTGTCGCTCCTAAGTTTTGAAGTGTGACGATGTCTTTCTTTTTCTCCAATATCAACATTGAGAGGGAGCCGATGACATTAACGATAGCAATTAATAAAATGAAAAATAGGATAAGGAAGGTGATCCATTTCTCTATCTTCATCATTCGATAAAATTCTTCATGCTGTTGCTCTTTGTTGCTGACTACATAGTCATTCCCGAGCAGTTCTTTTATTTTGTTTTGTGCTTGTTGAATATCTGTTTGTTCCTTGATGTTCAGTTCTATGGCAGAGACTACATTGCCGTACTCGAATAACTCTTGTGCATATTTTATGGGAAGAAAAGCATATTTGCTGTCAATCTCCAGTTGATGTGTAGCATAGGTTCCCCCTATGTAAACATGTTCTACGTTGAAAGAATTTTCTGGATTAGCCACGTTTACTTTTGTTGCATATTTAGGTGCGTATAATGAAATGGGGGAGGTAAAACTGATGCTGCCGTTTATTTGATTGAACAGGGCTGTGCCAAGTACCGTATATACTCCTTCGTTATCTTCCAAAAGAAAACTTCCCATATCTGTGATAGATTGGGTAGGGATAAGGTCTGTATAGTTATTGGATACGCCTTTGAGTATGACCGATGTTTGTTTGTCTTTATGCCTGATTAGCGCATTCTCTTCTAGTATTTCGCAGGTGGTCTGAATGCAGTCTAATGTTTTTAACTTATCTAGTGGCAATGTCGGATCAAATGTCTTGCCTTCTTTTATCGCGATTTTTATGTCAGGATCGAATGAGGATATGACATCTGAAATAAGCTGTTGAAATCCGTTATAGACAGATAACGTGCAGACAAGCGCAAGTGTAGCCACACAGATACCGCCTGCACATATCATAGAGATGATGTTGATGATATTATAGCTCTTTTTTGAAAAGAGATAGCGTAGGGCGATAAAAAATTGTAGCTTCATATATCGGACTTGGGGGGATTATTTGGACCCTTCTGGTTTTTGATTGATACCCAATAAGCGATCTATATTTTCCAGATAATCCAACGAGTCATCAATGAAGAATGTGAGTTCTGGTGTCTGTCTCAGTTGATAACGTGTACGTTGTGATAGATCGTACCGAATGGCCTTTGTGCTTTTTTGAATCATACCCATGATCTCTTCCTGTTTTTCGTTAGGGAAGATGCTGAGATAGACACGGGCGATGCTAAGGTCGGGCGTGACTGCTACAGAAGTGACAGAGATAAGGACTCCGCTTCCTTCTGATTTGGTGAATTTTTGAAAAATATCGCTTAGTTCCTTTTGAACAAGTCGATCTATTTTGTTTTTTCTTGTTGTTTCCATAATTTTGCATTCAATCATTTACCTTGCAAAGGTAATATTTTAAATAGAAACTACAATCTATCGAAGTGAATTGCCGATTTTTTAACTTCTTTTATATGTCTATTTGTTTAATGGAGGGGAATCCTCGTAATGAAAATTTTATGTATGAATCCTGATTTGAAGTATAAGGTTGCCCTTACTATGGTTAAGGGTGTTGGACCTTTAATTGCAAAAAAACTGATTTCATCGTTTGGAAATGCAGAGATGATCTTTCGATCTTCGAGAAAAAGTTTAGAAACTGTTCCTGGTGTAGGAGGTATTTTGGCGGAGCAGATAAAAAAGCCGGGCTTGTTGGAACGTGCAGAGAGAGAACTCTCTTTCATGGATAAAATAGGAGGGGATGTTGTATGTTTCGAGGATCCTGATTATCCTAATCGTTTACGTGATTGTGAGGATTTACCGATTGTCTTGTATCGAAAAGGATCGATGAAGGTCAATGCTAATCGTGTCTTAGGTGTTGTTGGAACAAGAAAGATGACATCGTATGGGAAAAAGATGGTGGAAGAAATTCTAGAAGGGTTGGCTTGTCGTTTCCCTGATCTTTTGGTGATAAGTGGCTTGGCTTATGGTGTGGATGGCTGTGCTCATCGGAAGGCAGTAGAGTTAGGACTTCCGTCAATCGGTGTTGTCGGTCATGGTTTGGATATGCTTTATCCTGCAGAACATCGAACTCTTGCTAATAGGTTGATGCAGAATGGTGGATTGTTATCTGAGTTTCATTCCAAAAGTATTATTGACAGAAAGAATTTTGTGTCCCGCAACCGAATTATTGCAGGCATGAGTGATGTGGTATTGGTCGTGGAGTCGGGCATGAAGGGCGGGGCATTGTTGACTGCTGAGTTCGCCAATTCCTATAATCGTGATGTATGTGCGGTGCCAGGGAGAGTAGGTGATATTTATTCCATGGGATGTAATCAGTTGATTAAGTCCAATCGAGCCGTGATGGTAGAGTCGTCTGATGATATAATTGAGTTGATGAACTGGGATGCGGAGCAGGAGAGTAAGGGAAAGGTGCCGGTAGCTATTTCAACGCTTTTGAATTTAACTGAGAAGGAACGTTTGGTTGTGAGTGCCTTAGAGATTGAAGATAAGATGCAGGTGAATCACATGTCGCGTAAATTACAAATCTCAATGGGCGAATTATCTTCTCTTTTGTTTGAAATGGAAATGAGAGATTTGGTAATGTCGTTACCTGGAGGTGTTTATACATTGAAATAAGGAGGAGAGACTTCAGCCTCTCCTCCTTGGTTATGAAAGTAATCAGAAATTATCCTTATTTGAGTTTTATGATCTCGATTGTTCCGGTTCGATATGAACCGTCACCCATACGTACTTTATGGTAGTAAACACCAGGATCAGCTACTCTTCCATGGAAGCTTCCATCCCATCCATTGTTTCCTTCAAATACCTTTTGTCCGTAACGGTCAAATATCTTCACATAATGTCTTTCCATAAAGACATCGTTCAGACCATCTTTGGTATGAGGTGTGAAGGCTGTTGGTATCTCTGGAAGTACAAGGACTTTGGTCAGAGCACTAGCTACAGAAGGACAGACTCCATCAGAAATCGTTACATAATAGTAGGTAGTATCTTGTGGATATTCTACTATGGTTGAACTTTCTCCTGATAACAGATATGCGATCTCTTCGTCTTCATCATCATCAGGATCATCGAATATAAACTCTTCATGTTCAATGTGACTATCAAAGTTTCTTCTGTCATATTGTCCTATGACTTTGTACCAGATGAGTTCTTTGTACTCGTAATCTGTGTTAACAGAAAGAGTGATACTTTCGCCTCTCCAGATTCGAGGAGGGTTGGTAGGGTCTGTTTTGATAATGATTTCATCAGGATTATAACGTTGGTGAACATCCAATAGGATAGAATCTCGAGAGAATAGTAAGTTGGCACGAAGCAATTCAAGTGCTGCTGTGTCGTTATCTAAACTAGCAAGAGAATCTTCTGTGGTCATGTTATATCCTTTGCAGAAAGCGAGATGAGAGTCGAATGATGAAGTGGCTCCGCATCGGTTCTCTGCGTAGAATAATAGGGTTGCATCATTATCGTCAAACGTGATGATACCGTTGATCGAGTCTTCGTAATCGAAACGTACTCCGTTCTTTTTCCAGTATGTCCATACACTATCTGCGCCCATGTTGTCAATACATTTTACGTATGGACTTAGGTCGATTAGATTTCCTTCGCAGACAGATAACTCGTGAGAATCAAGAATCATCTTAGGTCGTTCGATTACGTTAACATGGATAGTGGCGGTATCGGAACATCCGGATGTGGTATCCATTGCAACCATTGTATAGTAACCTGATTCACTCTTTTGATGAAGTTTGGTTAATGCTTCCGCAACGTGATCAACACTACCATAGATTGGAACTAATCCTTCATATAGGTGCCAATACGTGATTGGGTTGTTACTGAATATCAGATTTTCTTCCTTCGCTTCTTTCCCACGATAATATTCATAAACGAATGTACTGCTGATTTTCACTCTTTGTCCATCCCATGTATCAATGATCTCCATCTCTCCAGTAGCATATCTGATATCTTGACTTGCTAATGAGATACCTTGATCATCGGTTACACACGAATCTATGTCGTATGCTGTTAGATGTGCGATTGAAGCGCCATCTTGTACTTTTACGTGTTTAATAGTACTGTCTGCATTCTCACACATATCGTACACATAGATCTTGACATCTATGGATTGCTTAATCAATGAACCTGCTTTTGGAACTTGAACGATTGTGATATTTTCATTCTCTGAACAGTTGTCGTGAATGAATGCTCTTACTTCCTCGCTGAAATCAGGAACTTTGAATGTACACTTCTTTTGGAAATCAGCCAGTACGTAATCATCCCAGTTGTCAGGGAATTCAAACTTAGGACCAACAGTATCTCTTATTAAGATCATTTGTCTTTGTGAGGTGCTATTTCCGCATCTGTCAGTTACTGTATAAGTTCTTACGATATCATAATTGTAATAATCGCATGAATTAGGGTTGTCTCCACGATTTGTTGTTTCAGTATATGTGAGGCGTGGTGATGGATCACAATTGTCACTGACTCTAACTTCTAGAGCGTCAAAGATTTCATCCTCACAACTTAATACTGTGTCACGTAGGATATCAATGAATTGTGGTGCAACTGTATCTTTTACATATATTACCTCTTCGCAAGTAATGATATTGTCATGAAGATCGGTTATTTGATATGTACGTGTTACAATCAAATCGCAGGAATCGTTTGCTAATGAATCGGTAGCAAGGAAGGATCCTTCTTTTATCTTGTTTTCATTGGCGAATGAACCTCCAGCATCTTTAAAGTCTGCAAATGTTTGGTATGGAGCAGGTATATCGTCCACACAACTATATACTTTTCCATCTAAGTCTCCAGGACAATAGAGTGTATCAATGATCCATTTGTCAATGAAGATTATTTGAGTACAGATTGCTGTGTTACCTGATTTGTCAATGTAGGTCCAGTTGATGGTTGTTGCTCCTAATGGATAAGTGCTCTCCAATGGAAGAGAATCATCACGAATACCAATTGCGGTAATATCTCCATCGCATGCATCTTTGTAAACAGGAATTCTTAAACCTGCATCAACAACTTCTTGATATGTCGCAGAATCGAAGTAGGTTGAACTATCAGTAATCTGAATCTTGATACTATCCATATTGCTACAATCTGGCATTGGAGGGAAGGTATCTAGTACGATTACATTTTGATAGTGATAACAAGTCTTGGATATTACACTATACTCACTGGTAAATGTCCATGTTATTGCTGTGGTATCTTTTGGATATGCATCTTCCATGGCTTTGCCATCACCTCGAAGTGGTACTCCTGGTATATCTGAGTTTGTACAAGCATCTTTAGCTGTCGGGATTGGTAATGTCAAGTAACCTGCAGGTAACTCACATTGGTCTAAGCCTAGGTATATAACCGTATCATGAAGTGATGCTTTACAATCGAAGTCTGGTTCTGTATTACCTTGGATGAAGACATATTGTTCGCAGTAAACAGTCTCTGTCGAGAACTCGCTTACAAACTTCCAGTCAATAGTATCATTGCCAACGCCATAAGGATCATCCATGCTCTTACCGCTTCTTCTGGTACCCACACCCCAGATGGTATCATTTGTGCAGGCATCAAGTGCAAATGGTGTAGAGAATTCTAAGTCTATGGCGGCTATTTCACACGTTCCATGCAAAACTGTGTCAATCAAGACTTTTTTGAGTGAATCACAATCTATAATGGGTTGAAGATTACTTTGGATGAAGATATACTGCTCGCAATAAGCTATATCGGAAGAGAATTCACTTACGAACTTCCAGTCGATAGTATCACGACCAACCTTGTATGCAGCATTCATCGCTTCACCACTTCTTCTTGTACCCACACCCCAGATGGTATCGTTGGTGCAGGCATCAAGTGCGAACGGTGTGTTGATCTTCAAGTCATCGGCGGAAATCTCACATACACCGTTGAGAACAGTATCGATGACAGCCTCCTTGAGGGAGTCACAGTCGAATACCGGTTTGATATCGCTCTGGATGAATACGTACTGTTCACAGTATGCGGTTTCGGTTGAGTATTCACTTACGAACTTCCAGTCAATAGTGTCACGGCCGACGATGTAAGGATCATCCATGCTCTTACCGCTTCTTCTGGTACCCACACCCCAGATGGTATCGTTGGTGCAGGCATCAAGCGCGAACGGTGTGTTGATATTTAAATCTGTAGCGGAGATCTCACAAACACCGCTGAGAACGGTATCGATGACAGCCTCCTTGAGGGAGTCACAGTT
>CACXCA010000067.1 GCA_902766045.1 uncultured Bacteroidales bacterium | reverse complement strand
CGAAATATAGCCAATGGAAGAAAACACTTATCACTACAACCTCTGGGTACGATGATATCGAGGAGGTTCCGTATGAGGAAGTTGAGTAAATAAAAAAGCGCATGGGGCTAAAAAGTCCCATGCGCTAAATTTTGATTGGCAGTAACTATTTACTTGCTGTAATTTTTGTTACTGTGGCGTGACCCTCGTGGGTGCTATCCCAGTCTGTTTGAATAATGAGTATGATACCACCCATGTTTTGAACAATCGATGTTATACTTGAAATATCAATTGTCAATGCCGTAGTGTAACCAAATTGAGTTTCAGAAATAAGAATATCATCCCATGCATTGCCAGCTCTGATATGATATTTTCCATGCGCCTGGTTTTCGAAATACACATTTAGTTTTGTATATCCCTCATCTACTGCATTCAAGAGATTTGCATGGAACGATGATTGATTATTGAAACTGAGCTGTCCCCACCATTCAAATGCTAATCCGGTTTCATTAAGAATAGCATCACCATTCGTTTCGTAAGTCAGGGGGTATTGGGTATAATCCCATATAATGGGTTGTTCTTCATCTGGATCATAGAACTTACCTTCTTTCCACCATTCTTCCGGGATGTGTACGTATTCGTCCATCCAATCGATGGTTCGGTCCACGGCAATGATGAGTGGGGCTTTGCCATCCTGGGGGAAGTCAATTCGATAGAAATGCCTTTCTGCATCTTCTTCAATAACTTCCGTAGCTCCAAAAGCTTCAGTGAGAATGATTGCATCCTTGGGGTTCTTAGCCACCTTGATGTTAATATTATTCTCGTCCTTGTTCCAACCCGTGATTTTCTTTGTCACATCTGGTTCCCATCCAGTGGCACGTGTGTAACTGGGGCCCAGTTCCTGCAAGGTTTTTGTTTCATCGGTAGGATCGGAAACAACTGGGAATGTATAGTCTCCTACAGTTACCACAAATGGTAATTCACCACACAAATGCGAGATGGTAGCCGTTTGAATTCGTTTTGACAGGTCTTCCACTCGGTTGATTTCTTTGTGGTCGTCAGATAGAACAGCTTTGAGATAGGAAGTTTGATTAACATCTACCACAATGTCATTGAAGTCAAAGTCGTAGGTGTTGCCAAGGTCTTCACAGAGATATCTCTTATGATAGAATTCAATGAGGTCGGGAATCAATGGATAACCCACAATTAAGAAAACGACGTCATTCATATCCCAGTCAGAACCATAGAGGTTTGCATCTTCGGCTCCGACAATCATTACAAGACTACCCTCTTTCTGAGTAAAAACATCCAGATCCTGAGGGATTGGACAGTTCAATGAAAGCATCATGCCTTCATCCGAACGTTGAGCTGCTTCATCGTGTGCATACTCATCGTTGCCGCCACTTGTAATGTCAAGGTACAAAAATATTTGTTTTCCTGAAAGCTTTCTGCTGTCGATGATAAGCGGCTGGGAGATAACGCTTGATGCACCAATTGTATGTCCAAAATCATACGATTGATCCGGCTGGCTCCATTCATCGTTTTTAAACATATAAATACCATCTGATTTTGACCAGAGTTTATAGTCGATGCCTGTACCAGTATCCACTAAATGCAAATCCCAAACCAGACCCGCTCTACCTTGATAGATTGGAATAATAGCGAATTCGTTTTCGGGAGGGATAAGTGTAAATGCTGAACCTTTTGAGGTGTTGTTTCTACCTTCTACGAGATTTTGGTTCATCCATGTCAATGTAGCAGGCTGAACTGTGTACCATCCATTTCGGTCGTCAATGCTACCAGGCTTGGTTACAAGGTCATTAAGCTGCTGAGTAGTAGCTGGATTATAGTCTTCTCCTGCATGTGTAGCGCGAGTGTCGGCATTATATACAGGAACGTCGTACTTCTTGGTACGTGGCATCGTCTTGGTCAAATCCCAGGATTGGTTGGGATCGATATCTCCAAACGTGTTGATGAAGTTCCTTTCGAAGGAAGTCTTCACGATGACTTCTTCACTTGCAGGATCGTAATCCTGACAAGAATTAAAAAGTGCGATAAGAGAGAAACCAATTATCATAGTTATTGTATTTCTCCACATAAAATGATTTTTGATCATAGTTAATAATATTTATTAAAGCGTTAAAGGAAGAAATCGTATGCATAAATCGTGAGTACGAATCAGCTTGAATACAAGGTAAACCTTTTATGGTGCAAATATACGCATAATTATATATTTTTATGGTATTTAGTATTATAAATCATATATAACTTTTGATTTTTGTTGTTTCAGGTATTAATTTGAAAAATAGTAATTCCAATATTCTGATTGAGGACCTCGAGATATTCATTACGATTGTTTAGGTCTTTTATTTGTTTGTCGAGATCTTCTTAAACCTTTCAACAAACACAGAAATATAGACGACTTATCGAATTGAAAATAGAATATGATTCTAAAGACATGAATTTTTTTGTGAGTTTTTTGTGAACTTATTTAATAAAGAATTCTTCCATAATCTATTGAAAAACAATAAAGTAAACGTTCGATTGTGAGTTTTTGAGTTTTTTTGTCTAAAACTTTTTATATTGGTTTTTCCTTTTTAAAAAGTTTTGAAGGAAAAATGCCAAAAACTCATATTTGAATATTTAACTGCCAGTCATTTAGTTAGATAGAAGTCTTTTT
>CACXCA010000066.1 GCA_902766045.1 uncultured Bacteroidales bacterium | reverse complement strand
ATTGACAAGCTTCAACCGACAGAACTACGGTTCGCATGAAGTGATGTTAGGCTACACATGGTGTGTAACGAAACATTTCTGTAGATAATGATTGCTTCCAATCATCAGAAGTATGATCATTTTCTGGTGGTAGATGAAGTACATTCCACCAATGACTTATTACGTTCATTGGTTGATGCTAAACAAGTGGACTTCCCCATGGGATATGTTGTGTCGGCTCAATACCAGACGGCAGGTCGTGGACAAATAGGTAATTCCTGGGTGTCAGAAAAAGGGAAGAATCTCTTGTTTAGCATTTTATTATATCCCCAGATAGAAATCAAAGAACAATTTTTAATTTCGAAGATCGTCTCCCTTTCGGTGGTATCTATTTTAAAAGAATGGCTACCTCAGGAAGCAGCAAATTTCTCGATAAAATGGCCTAATGATATATATTACAACCATAAAAAGATAGCAGGGATCTTGATAGAAAATCTGCTGTTGGGAGATGAAATACAAAATTCGATTGTGGGAATTGGACTGAATGTTGAACAGGTTGATTTCCCTTCTAATTTGCCTAATCCAGTATCGTTGAGACAGATAAATGACCAGTTATCGTATGATAAGGATCTAATGATAGAACAAATAAGAGATAAAGTTGTTTTCTTGCTCCAACATTCAGATGAGTTGTTTTTCAGGAATCAGTTAAATACAGCCTATTTATCCGTATTATACAAGATTCATGAATATTCATTTTTCTCTGATAAAAGCGGTGTTTTTAGAGCTCAGATTACAGATGTACTGCCAGATGGAAGACTCATGTTGGAGACAGAAGATGGAGAACACAGATTCTATTATTTTAAAGAAGTTTCTTTCCTTCCTCATTGTGTAGAGGATGAGAACCTATCTCTATAAATTTTGTTCTAATCTATCAAATTTATAATTTTGCTGAAGAATTGTTATCTAACTAAATTTTTACGATCGTGTTGAATATTATGATTATCAACGGACCTAATTTGAATATGTTGGGGAAACGAGAACCAACTATTTATGGGTCTCAATCATTCGAGGAGTATCTTGATATACTCAAGGAAAAATATCCTGATTTGAATTTAAGCTATTTCCAGTCAAACGTTGAAGGGGAACTGATTAATGTGATACAGGAAACCGGGTTTATCTGCGATGGAATCGTCTTAAATGCTGGCGCATATACTCATACTTCTTTGGCTATTGCTGATGCCATACGATCAATTAATTGTCCGGTTGTTGAGGTACACATATCGAATGTACATAAGCGCGAAGAGGTGCGTCATCATTCCTTCTTATCACCTGCATGTCGAGGCGTTATTTTAGGATTTGGCATGGATTCATATCGGTTGGCGTTAGAGGCATTGATTCAAATCAATCAGCAACGACAAGACAATGAATGCTGAGAAGTATCTTTCTGATCCTGTCATCTCTAAATATCGTTCCTATCTTTTATTGGAACGTTCCTTATCTGATAATACGGAGTTATCCTACTTTGAGGATTTAGCCAAATTACTTGATTATCTTTCAGATGCTCATATTGATTACAAGGAGGTAACACATGAGATTCTGGAGGATTTCATTATTGATATGTCGGAAGTAGGTATTGCCCAACGCTCTCAGGCGAGGGTAATATCTGGCATTAAATCGTTTTATAAGTTCCTTTTGGCAGAAGGCATCTTAACTGATGATCCAACAGAATTGATTTCTGCCCCTAAGTTGCCGCTCCATCTGCCTACGGTTTTAACTTTACAGGAAGTCAATGCTATTATCGATAGCGTGGATTTGTCAGAGCCTTTAGGTCAGCGGAATAAGGCTATTTTAGAAACACTATATAGTTGTGGTCTGCGTGTTTCTGAATTGGTAAATCTGAAAATCTCTAATATATATATTAAAGAAGAGTATATTTCTGTAATTGGTAAGGGAAATAAGCAACGATTAGTGCCTATTTCACAAAAAGCATTACGAGAGATCTCTAATTGGATGCAGGACCGTTGTCACCTACCTATTCAGAATGGTCAGCAGGATTATCTTTTTTTAAATCGAAGAGGTAAGCAGTTGACTCGTGTGATGATTTTTTATATTGTAAAGCAGCAGGCTGAATTAGCTGGTATTACGAAGGAGATCAGTCCGCATACCTTCCGTCACTCCTTTGCGACCCATTTGTTGGAAGGAGGAGCTAATCTTAGAGCTATACAAGAGATGTTGGGACATGAATCAATATTGACAACGGAGATCTATTCACATATCGACACGCAACGTCTTAGAGAAGAGATTATTCAGTTTCATCCTAGAAATAAAGGAGGTTTATAAGAATTCACTTCTTTACTACACCTCCACCGATTACACGGCCATCTTTATATAAAACGACGGATTGACCAGGCGCAACGCCCCACACAGGTTCGTCAAATATCAGTTTCATTTTCTCCCCTTCTATCTCAGCTTTTGCTGACATGGCAGGACTGTTGTATCGAATTCGTGCCTCTACTTTTGGGTCTTCCAAAATCTCTTCGACATGGGTGAATTGACAGTTTACAGCATGCAGGGTCGATGCGAGTAAGTCGTCACGTTCTCCCAGTTTCACCGTATTTTTCTTCGCATTGATTCCTGCTACATACCGAGGCTCACCAAATGCGATTCGCAGACCTTTTCGTTGTCCGATGGTATAATTCTGAAATCCCTGGTGTATGCCGATCTTTCGACCTTGCATATCGACAAAATGACCTGGGACACATTTCTGATCAAAATCCTCTACATTTTTTCGAAGGAAATCTCTGTAATCATCGTTTGGTATAAAACAGATTTCTTGACTCTCGGTCTTAGTGGATAGTTTCTCATAGCCACGGTCCTTCGCCATCTTTCGAACCTCTTTTTTTGTGTATTGACCCAAGGGGAAAAGCGTTCGAGCCAAGTGTTCCTCTTTGATTCTCCAAAGGAAATAGGTTTGGTCTTTTAGTGTATCCGCTGCTTCACTGAGGTAGAGATGACCTTTGTTTTCTTTGATTTGAGCATAGTGACCGGTGGCGATAAAATCACAGCCAAATTGATCGGCTACTTCGATGAGTTTTCCCCATTTGATGGTTGCATTACATAACACACATGGATTGGGTGTGCGTCCGTTCATGTACTCATCAATAAAGTTCTGTATGACCAGCTCGCGAAAGTTCTCTCTGAAATCGATGATATGATGTTCAAATCCCAGCTTTTCAGCCATGTGTTTCGCTTCCATGATAGCGTCGATTGTACAGCATCCTTTCTCTTTTGCCAAGCAACTCTCTTTCATGCTATCCCATGTGCGATAGGTAGCTCCGACAAGTTCGTAGCCTTGTTCCTGTAATAATATTGCTGACATGGTGCTATCAATGCCGCCACTCATTGCCATTAACACTTTTCCTTTGCTCATTTTTCAGTATTTTTAGAACTTACCTTTGGATTCTTCGAACCTCTTTTTCCCCGATGTAATCGTGCTTTTGATTATAACAAAGACTCTATAACCTTAGGGAAATATTCATACTCCAGTGCATGAACATTATGAGCAACATCCTCCGGTGTATCCGTTGGTTTTACCTCCACTTTAGCTTGAAAGATGATAGCTCCCTCGTCCAGATTTTCGTTCACATAATGAATAGATATGCCACTCTCTTTATCCTTGTCAGCAACGACTGCTTCGTGAACATGCATTCCATACATTCCTTTCCCTCCATGTTTTGGTAATAGAGAAGGATGAATGTTGATGATCTTATTTGGGAAAGCTTTGATGATATCCTCAGGAACCTTCAATAAGAAACCAGCCAAAACAATTAAATCAGCATTCTCTTCTTTTAAGAAACGAAGGATGTCTCCATTTTTCCACTCCTCTTTTGTGAAATATTTAAAGGGAACCCCCAATTTTTCTGCTCTAACCTTCACGTATGCATCCGCTTTGTTTGATAATATGCATGGAAATACCACTTCTTTGTTAGCAGAAAAGTAGGAAATGATGTTTTCTGCGTTTGAACCTGAGCCAGAAGCAAAAATTATAATTTTTTTCATATTTTATGTTATTGTTTGATAATCAATGAAATATAGAAAAATATAAAACTTAAAATTTGTTAAAAAATTGCACAATTTTTTTATAATGTGCAATATCACTAAAAATTCCTTAACAATAATTATTTTATATCGTTAAAAAATTGTTCCTTTGCACCGCAAATTTAATAAAAAAATTAGTACTTAAATTATTAACTAAAAATTTAGAATTATGTCTGACGTAGCAGCAAAAGTAAAAGAGCTTATTGTAGAGAAGTTGGGTGTATCAGAAGCAGAAGTAA
The DNA here is from genome assembly GCA_902766045.1 of uncultured Bacteroidales bacterium. Lineage (GTDB taxonomy): Bacteria > Bacteroidota > Bacteroidia > Bacteroidales > Paludibacteraceae > UBA1181. The sequence continues at coordinate 12,116 of CACXCA010000066.1, read as the reverse complement.
CTGATGATGCAAGTTTCACAAATGACTTGGGTGCAGATTCTCTTGACACTGTAGAGTTGATTATGGATTTCGAAAGAGAATTTGGTGTACAAATTTCTGATGATCAAGCTCAAAAAATCACTACTGTAGGTGAAGCAATAGCTCACATTGAAAATAGCGTGAAATAAAATTCACTTTATGAGTTTGAAAAGAGTTGTAGTAACGGGGTTAGGAGCGATTACTCCCATTGGAAATTGTGTTTCAGAGTACTGGAACAGTTTGCTTAAGGGAGTGAGTGGTGCCAACCTCGTTACTCTTTTTGATGCAACAAAGTTCAAGACACGTTTTGCTTGTGAGGTGAAGGACTTCCATCCGGAGGTTTTGTTTGATCACAAGGATATACGAAAATATGATCGTCATGTTCTATTTGCTTTGGTAGCGTCAAAAGAGGCGGTTGAAGATTCTGCGTTGAATCTTGAGGAGACGGATAAGAATCGTGTGGGTGTTATCTTTTCTACTGGAATCGGGGGAATAGGTTCGTATGAGCATGATTTTTCAGAGTATTTAAAGAATCCTGATCTTCCTCGTTTCAATCCATTTTTTATCACACGAATGATTGCCAATATGGCAGCCGGACATATCTCGATGCAGTACAATTTCAGAGGTCCTAATTTTGGAGTTGTATCGGCTTGTGCTTCATCGACACATGCTTTAGGTCTTGCTTATGACCAGATTCGTCTGGGAAGGGCTGATGTGATGATAACTGGAGGAACAGAGGCTCCTATTACCATAAGTGGAATAGGTGGATTTAATGCTATGCGTGCACTTTCAACTCGGAATGATGAGTATCAGACTGCTTCTCGTCCGTTGAGTGGATCGAGAGATGGTTTCGTCTTAGGAGAGGGAGCCGGTTGTTTGGTTTTAGAGGAGTATGAACACGCGGTAAGACGTGGTGCTCATATTTATGCTGAAATGGTAGGTATGGGAGCTTCGGCAGATGCTTATCATATCACAGCCACTCATCCTGATGGATTAGGGGCTATTCTTGTTATGCAGAACGCATTAAAGGAGGCGGGATTGTCTGTGGAGGATGTTGATTACATCAATATTCATGGCACCTCTACACCGAATGGTGATCCTTCTGAGATAAAAGCGATCCAAACAGTGTTTGGTGATGCGGCAAAAAAATTGAATATCAGTTCCACTAAGTCGATGACGGGTCATTTAATGGGTGCAACGGGAGCTGTCGAGTCAATCGCTTCTGTGTTGGCAATCCAGCACGATATGATCCCTCCTACTATTAATCATCAGGAGGGGGACGAGGATCCGGAGATTGATTATTCGCTTAACTATACGTTCAATACTTCACAACGTCGGATAGTGCGTGTCGCAATGTCCAACACGTTTGGTTTTGGTGGCCATAATGCCACGGTTGTATTTAAAAAATTAGAGTATTAGTGTTTATAAAAAAAATAGTCAACAATATAAGGCTCTTGATGGTACGTCGCAAGGAGCCTTATTTTATGTTAAAAGAGCTATTAGGATTTGCTCCTAGGAATATGGAGTATTATGAGTTGGCTCTCCTTCACAAATCATTTTGTGCTAAGGATAAGCAAGGTCATAGAATTAATAATGAACGATTAGAATATCTTGGAGATGCCATTTTGGAGGCTGTTGTCTCAGATGTTCTTTATAGAATGTTCCCCGATAAGGAAGAGGGGTATCTGACGAGCCTTCGTTCGAAGATTGTTCAACGTGAGACCTTGAATAAACTGGCGGTAGATATGGGAATCAATAAGATGATGACGATTCCAAAGACCTTGCATTCTCATAATCTGAACATTTATGGTAATGCGTTTGAAGCGCTTTATGGTGCTATCTATTTGGATAGAGGGTATAAGAGAGCTTTCGGATTCATGCAGGATGTTGTGTTTAAATCGTATTTGGATATACCATCGTTGGCTGTTGTAGAACAGAATTTCAAATCTCGGTTGATTGAGTGGGGACACAAATATAAGGTTGATGTCGATTTCATCACATATTTTGAAAAAAAAGATAGAGATAATAACATTATTTTTTATTCTAAAGTGACGATTGCTGGAATCGATATCTCTGAGGGCGTTGGCTATTCTAAAAGAAGTTCCCATCAAGAAGCGGCAAAGAAAGCTCTGCAACGGATCAATACGGAGAAAGATTTTTTTGGACAGATTGTAAATAATCATAGATGATCTTGTTTTTAGCGTCATAAAAATAGTATAACATGGAATGTGTGCATTTAGGAAAAATGGTGTTCGAGAAGGCGAAGAATTTTGCCAATCGTTCTATTTTAAAATTTCGTGATGATGTTGAAGGAAAATGGAAGGACGTCACATGGGGTGAACTTGCCGCTCAGGTTAAGGTGATTGCTAAATCACTGATTGAAATGGGTGTGAAGGAAGAAGATCGTGTGGCTATCTTTTCACAAAATATGGTCGAAATCATTGCTGTGGATCTGGCTTGTCAGGCTGTTCGTGCCACAACCGTTCCTCTTTATGCGACCTCTTCTTCATCTCAGGTGAATTATATTGTAAATGATGCTCAAATTGGGTTGATTTTTGTCGGTGAACAGTATCAGTATGATCGTGCTGTTGAAGTGTTACATCAGTCTAATTACCTAAAAAAAATCATTGCGATAGATCCTGCTATTCAGTTGTCTGGGATTGATGCTTCTATCTCTTTTGATGCTTTTATCAAACATGGAAAAGAATCGACGACGGCAGATGAACAGTTGGAAGAGAGACTGAATCATCTCTCATTGCAGGATTTAACTACTTTGATATACACTTCTGGTACAACGGGTGAACCGAAAGGTGTCATTATCCGTCAGTCAAACTACCAGCAAGCTTTTCATATTCATAATATTCGTCTGACCAACCTATCTGATAAGGATTTGTCGTTGTCATTCTTACCGCTCAGTCATATCTTTGAGAGAGCATGGTCTTATTTCTGTATGCTGAATAATATTGTGGTGGCGGTGAATAAGGATCCTAAGAAAATTCAATCCGTTCTGAAAGAGGTGCGTCCGTCATACATGTGTGCGGTTCCTCGTTTCTGGGAAAAGATCTATATGGGTGTGAATGATAAGATTGATTCCTTCTCTCCTTTTATGCAGAAGGTGATGCGTCGAGCAATCAGAGTAGGTGAGAAATGTAATCTGGAATACAGACGTTATGATAAGGATGTCCCTACATTGCTTTCGATTCAATACTGGTTTTATGAGCATACATTGTTTAAGATCCTGAAGAAGGTGATAGGATTGGATCGGGGACGGTTCTTCCCAACAGCGGGAGCTGCGCTTTCTGATGATGTCAATATCTTCTTGCATAGTGTCGGTTTCAATATATGTGTGGGATATGGTTTGACAGAATCTACGGCTACGGTCTCTTGTTATAATCCAGCGAATCGGGATTATGAGATAAACTCTGCTGGTGATATCATGCCTGAGGTGGAAGTCCGAATCGGTGAAAACGATGAGATCTTGTTGCGTGGTAAAACCATTACAGAGGGATATTATAACAGACCTGAGGCCAATGCCAGTGCTTTTGTAGATGGTTGGTTCCGTACGGGCGATGCTGGGTATTTAACCAAACAGGGACGTCTTGTTATCCGTGAGCGTATCAAGGAGTTGTTTAAGACATCAAATGGTAAGTATGTAGCTCCGCAACAGGTGGAAAGTAAGTTGATCGTGGATAAATATATCGAACAGGCAGCGATCATTGCTGATCAACGAAAATATGTATCAGCTCTGATTGTTCCAGCTTATTCTGTACTGAAATCGTATGCAGAGAGTGCTAAGATTAGTTACGATTCCATCGAGGATTTGTTGCAGAACGAAAAGATTATTGCATTCTATGAGGGACGTATCCAACATCTTCAGGCTGACTTGTCTGCCTATGAGCAGGTGAAGAAGTTCACATTGTTGTCTCGTCCGTTTACACCGGATAATGATGAGTTGACATTGACGTTGAAGTTAAAACGAAAGGTGATCGCTCAGCATTATGAGAAAGAGATTGAGAATATGTATAAAGAGAATTAATAATAAATTAAAGATACAATATGGCAGTTTACAGTAAATCATTTAATGATACGAAGAACAATATTAGTTCGAGTGCAAAAAATTTAATGGATAAGGGCAATAAGTTTAAAAAGATGTTATTGCCATTGGGTATCATTCTAGTAATAATCTTTATTGCTACAAAGTGTTGTACAACGATCGATTCAGGTTCGGTGGGAATCAAGTTCTATAAATGGTCGAGTGATTCAGATAAACGTGGAGGTGTGATTGGAACCTGTAAAGGATGGGTGTGGTATAATCCGATTACACAGAATGTGTTTGAGTATCCTATCTATGTACAACGTAAAACGTATGCTGCATTCTCTGTAAATGCAAAAGATGCTAGTATATTTACGATGGATCCGACCATAGCATATCGTTTGAACCCTGAGAAATCTATCGATGTCTTTGTAAAGTATAGAAAGTCATTACAGGATATAGAGAATGGTTATATCTTGACTTGTATCTATGAAGCTTATCGTATCTGTGCGAACCAATATACATCAGATTCTTTGATGGCGAATCGTGGTGGATTCGAGAATGCTGTACGTGAGCGTTTGGAGAGAAGCTTAGGAGCTGAAGGTTTCATTGTAGAAGAGTTTACTTCTCAAATCACTCCTCCTAACACATTGGCTGAGGCAATTAATGCGAAGAATGAGGCTGTGCAGAATGCTTTGAAGGCTGAAAACAAGGTGAAAGAGGCTGAGGCAAATGCAAAGATAGAGATTGCGAAAGCACAAGGTGAGGCAAATGCGTTAAAGATCAAAGGTGATGGTGAGGCTTATTACAACCGTGTTGTGGCTTTGTCATTGAATGATCTGTTGGTACGTCAGTATGCAATTGAGAAATGGGACGGTAAGCTTCCTACCTATATGATGGGAGATAAAGGAGCTGCACCAATCATTGGTATAAAATAATAATAAACAATTATAGAATCATGATTACAATAGACCAACTGAAGAATGTGTTGGAACGCGAGGATGCGTTGAGGAGGTATCTTTGACATAGATGCTAAACTAGTACAAATTGAGGAGGAGGAACTCCACACACAGGCCCCTGGCTTTTGGGAGGATCAGAAGAATGCTGAAAAGCAAATGAAGAAGATTAAAGACCTAAAACGTTGGGTGGAAGGATACAATGAAGTGAAGGCGGCAGCAGATGAGTTGCAACTCTCCTTTGACTTTTTCAAGGAAGAGGCAGTGACAGAAGCTGAGGTGGATGAAGCCTATGCACATGCAATCGATTTGATCGAGAAATTAGAGCTTCAGAACATGCTTCGTAAGGAAGAAGATAAGATGGGTGCAGTCTTGAAAATTGTAGCTGGTGCAGGTGGAACCGAAGCCCAGGACTGGGGCGATATGTTGATGCGTATGTATCTTCGTTGGTGTGAGTCAAAAGGATATAAGACAGAGATTGCCAACTTGCTGGAAGGTGATGAGGCAGGTATAAAATCCGTCACCATCAAGGTGGAGGGAGATTATGCTTATGGTTATCTGAAGAGCGAGAATGGTGTCCACCGTTTGGTTCGTGTTTCTCCGTTCAATGCACAAGGTAAACGAATGACTTCCTTTACATCCGTTTTTGTTGTACCTTTGGTGGATGATACGATAGAGATTGAAATCAATCCTGCTGGATTATCGTGGGATACGTTCCGTTCGAGTGGTGCAGGAGGTCAGAATGTGAACAAAGTGGAATCGGGTGTTCGTTTGCACTATAAGTTCCACAATGTATTGACAGATCAGGATGATGAGATTGTGATTGAGAACACGGAGACGCGTGATCAGCCTAAAAATAAGGAGAATGCCTTGCGTCTGTTGAAATCTCAGTTGTATGAAATTGAGTTGGAGAAGAGACGTGAAGAGTCAGCCAAGATCGAAGCTGGAAAGAAGAAGATTGAATGGGGGTCACAGATTCGTAGTTACGTCTTTGATGATCGTCGTGTGAAAGATCATCGTACGGACTATCAGACTTCTAATGTGCAGGCAGTTATGGATGGAGATCTCGACGCATTTATAAAGGCGTATCTGATGGAATTCGGTGGGGCAGATTGATACCAATCTATACTCAAAAAAAATCCTTTCCATCGTATATTTGAATATTAACTTCTAAACTGACCATATATGAGACATTATTATTTAGTTTCTATTGTAGCAATACTCACACTCTTTTTTTCGTGTGAAAAGCCGGAGATAGAGGGTATTGTGTATAATGAGGTTTCCAAAGAGGATATACTTGGGGGATGGAAGATTAAGGATATAGAGTTTCAGTTGGTATATAACGCCGCCAATCCGATGGCATGGATGATGCCTACATTGAAAGAGAAGATGCAGGCGAACTTGCGGGAAAAGATTCGATTGGGATCGCTTTATATAAAGCCCGATACGATGTATTATATTATTGAGTATGATGATGGTACGCCTACCAGAGTACATCGATATGGAGCCTATACGCTGACTTCCAATCCAGCCATGATCTATCCAGAGTACGATCATTTGATATGCAATGCCTATGCCAAATCATTTTATGTCAAGTATGAAGATGATAGGTTATGTTTGTATCTGGTCAAGGATGGGGTTATTGAGATGTTGCGCGATGATGGTTCGCTCTCGAAAACGACGGTCAATTTGATAAATCGGAACATTGACGATGCACAGTTTTATATGTATCTGGAGCGAAATCATCTGCCGCTATATGACGAAATAGATTCATTGTTTTATGGAGGAAAGACGAACTGAAATGGTTCGTCTTTTTTTATGTAGAAAAAGAGTTAGTGGGATTATAAATAGTTCTATGGGATATGGAGAATAATTTGTTTTGAAAATTTTAGAGAGTATATATAATTCTTTTTATATTTGTTTTTCGAAAGAATTAATATAGAATCTAATACATGACAAATACAAACCGAAACAAATTACAGGTGTTAGTAGTTTTTTTTACGAATGAGATGTCTCAGGAGGAATTTCCTCTTTTTCGTGGGGCTGTCATTCATGCCATGGAGAATGCCAATGTGTTATTTCATAATCATCTGGGTGATGATGAGTTCCGGTATAAATATCCGTTGATTCAATATAAGCGAATACGGAAGAAAGCAGCGATAGTTTGTGTTGGAGAAGGAACAGAGGTGATAGGAGAATTCTTTAGTAGTGCGAATTTCAAGTTTCAGATAGGTCCTCGTTTGGTATATATGGAGATAGATCATGTAGATGCCAGACAAACGTTGGTGCAGGTGTGGGACACAGAATTTCAATATACATTGCGAAAATGGTTACCATTGAGTTCGGAGAATTACAAAGCTTATCAATCTTTAGACGGAATTGTGGAGCAATGTTCTTTTTTGCAGAAGATATTGATTGGTAACATACTTTCCTTTTGTAAGGGAATCAATTTGACGGTAGAACAAGAGATAAAATGTGTTATAACCCATCTTATGAATCCACGTACGTATATATATAAAGGAGTAAAGATGATGGGCTTTGATGTGGAGTTCAAAACCAATTTCAGCCTGCCCGACTATATAGGACTGGGCAAGGGGGTTAGTTTGGGATTTGGAACGGTAAAATCAGTAGAAAAAAATAATAAATAAAATATTCATGAGTGAAGTGAGGTATTTATACGGAGCGGCGGTGCAAGGCATACAAAGCTTCATTTTTCAGACCAACAAACTTCGAGAGATTGTCGGGGCAAGTGAGTTGGTGGAGAAAATTTGCACAAGCAAGTTTGAAGAACTTGTTGGAATTTCATATGTTGAGTATAATGGAAAATACGGCTCAATACTACATGCGGCTGGTAATATCAAATACATTTTTGGGACTGAAGAAGATTGCAAAAAAATCGTAAAAGAGTTTCCAAAAAAAATTGCAGAATTCGCACCCGGTATCACAGTGAGTCAGGCAGTTGTGGAGATGAGTGGCGTTTTTGCCGACTTTGAAAAAGCTGTCAATGAATTGGAAAAGCGTCTTCGCATACAGAGGAACAAACCTATGCGTAGTGTCACCCTTGGATTGATGGCAATAGAAAGAAGCAGACAGACGGGATTACCTATAGTAGGTGAGAGAAAAGTAAAAGGAAAGATGACACCTGTTGATGCCAGTACTTGTGCCAAGTTAGATATGTTTAGAGATGCAGAAGACCCAAATTTTGAATTGACAAAGTCTTTATGCAATATGGCTTTTGGCAAGACTCGATTGAAAAATAGCCAAATTGCATACGACATAGAGAGGATGACTGAAAATAACGACTGGATAGCCATCATTCATGCTGATGGAAATGGATTGGGACAGGTCGTTCAAGCCATTGGCACTGATGCAAAGCGTTTCAAGACGTTTTCTGAATCTCTCGATAAGGCTACAAAATCGGCTGCTGTTGGTGCTTATGATAAAGTGAAACATAAATTCAATGAAAATGAATTTATACCAATTCGTCCGATTGTATTGGGTGGGGACGATTTTACTGTCATATGTCGTGCAGATATTGCCTTGGATTATATTACTGAATTCATCAAGCAATTTGAAATAAGAACTGATTTTGTAAAGGATTATAAAGAACTGAAATTCTCCAACTTGACCGCTTGTGCTGGAATCGCCTACATCAAGTCGTCATTTCCGTTCTATTATGGTTATGAACTTGCCGAAACGCTTTGTTCATTGGCAAAGAAAGATGCCAAGGATAAACAAGAAATTAAGGATGGCAAAGAATTGCCAAAGTCTTGCTTGATGTTCCATAAAGTACAGGATTCTTTCACTGAGAGTTGGGATGCCATTGCTAAACGCGAGCTGACACCACAACCAAACGTTAGTTTTGAGTATGGACCATATTATATTAATGAAGCTAAAAGCGATAGATGGTTGGTTGAGGATTTGAAGAAAAAAGCAGATAAATTGGATTGTAAGGAGGGCAATGCCGTGAAATCACATTTGCGCCAATGGATGTCGTTGCTGCACGACAATCCTGGAATGGCAAACCAAAAGTTGTTGAGATTGAAGTCAATGACAACGAACAAGGATTTGTATGATATAATTGATAAAGTAACGTTTGAATATAAGAGTAAAGAACTGTCCTATAAAACACCAGTTTACGACATTCTTGCGATTCATACAATTAACACACAAACGACATAGGAGGTTGAAAAATGAATATAAAATATAAAATAGAATTTCACACAGATTGGCATTGTGGTAGTGGCTTGGCTGCTGGTGCTGATGTGGATGCCTTGGTTGTAAAGGATAAAAACGGCATGCCATTCGTTCCCGGAAAAACAATCAAAGGACTGGTGCGTGAGGCTGTGGAGGAAATCAGAAATTTACGAGGGAAAAACACAGACGATCTGGTTGATACCTTTGGTTTTTTCGACAAAGATCCTTTAACTGCGAAGAAGGGTTCCATGTTCTTTACGAACGCCGAATTGGCAAAGAATGCCGAATTGGCAACGACAGAGTACGATGCTATTGTTTCTAATGATGCTTCACGTTTTATGTACCGAGACATAGCCAGCACCGCAATTGGTAATGATGGTATCGCCAAAGACCATAGTTTGCGAAAAATTCAAGTAGTGGTACCGTGCACTTTGCATGGTGAGATATTGAATGTACCAGATGAAGGAATGGCGAATGAAATCATACAATCGTTTGGTTTTATCAAGCGAATGGGACAAAATCGCAACAGAGGCTTGGGCAGATGTACAATAACAGGAAGAAAGGAGGGTGACAATGAAAATGCTTAAATTCAAATGCACATTACTTTCTGATGTGATACTCAACCAAAAAGCAGCCACCGAAGGACCGAATCAAACATTGGATTTCATTCCAGGGAGCTGCTTCTTGGGCATTGTGGCAAGCGAACTATATCCTACTGATAAAGATAAAGCCAAAGATGATTATGCGCAAAGAATGAGTCAGGCTATGAAGATTTTCCATAGCGGTAAAGTTCGTTTTGGCGATGCACATCCGTCAAAAGATGGTTTCCGCGCTTTGAAGATTCCGGCTTCGATGTTTTATCCGAAACTGAAAAAGATTACTGATGGTGAAATATATATTCATCATTTAATTCCGAATTTGGAAGATGATACATTGAAGAAAAAGCAGTTGAAGCAATGTCGCAACGGATTCTACGCTTTTACTGACAATAAAGCTGCGGAGGAAGTGAAAACGAAAACTAACTTCGCTATAAAATCGGCCTACGACAGGGAAAAACGTCGCTCGGAAGATAATAAGATGTACGGTTACGAATCTTTACAGAAAGGATTGGATCTGTTTTTTGAAGTTCAAGTTGATAGCGATGAATTGGCTACCGACATCAAAAACGCATTGACTGGGAAGAAACGCGTTGGTCGTTCGCGCACCGCGCAATATGGATTGGTGGAAATCAAACCCTTTGAGTATTCTGAAATCGCAAGTGGCGAAAGCCAAAATAACGTTGTAACCGTCTATGCCGATGGCCGCCTGATTTTCTTGGATAAATATGGCTTGCCAACTTTCAGGCCGACAGAAGAACAACTCGGGTTGCCTAAAGAGGCCAAGATTCTTTGGGAGAAATCTCAAATCCGCACATTCCAATATGCACCGTGGAACTACAAACGCCAGTGTTTCGACACAGACCGCTGTGGCATTGAAAAAGGCAGCGTGTTTGTGGTGGATGTTTCCAACTGCGGCAATCTTGATTTGAAGTCACAATATGTCGGTTCTTACAACAATGAAGGTTTTGGCAAGGTGATTTACAACCCTGAGTTTCTGAATGCGGATGAGAATGGTGTCGCGTCCTGTCAAGTTGAAAAACAAGATGACACAGAAAATAAACCAACTGAGGATGAAGAGACAAGAGTGAGACGAATTAAAAAGGAAATTGCTGATTTGAAGAATTCAGACGTTGACATCTGTAGATATTTGGCAGATTGCAAACAAGATGAACTAGAACAGCAGATTATCTATAAAATGGTGAATGAATTTGTGCAAGATGAACAACGAGGCGGTTTGTTTACTAACAAAGGCGAAAAATTTGCTTCACAATGGGGAAACATTCGTTCATTGTCTATGCAATATGACAGCTTTGACAGACTTTCATACGAATTGTTCGGAATAAGGAAAGACGAAAAAGGCAAAGTTGTTGTAGATGAATCAAATGGCTATCTCACTCATGGCGTTGCCAAAGAAAAATGGGAAAACAAACGTATTGATGTAGTTAAAAGCTTCTTTGATTCTATCAAGAAACAAGATTTAGAAAAACGAATCTCTGAAGCAATGGTTAATCTTGCTGCTGAAATGGCAAAAGAAATGAGTAGAAAGGAGGATAAACAATGGAACAGATAAAGAAATATACACATCGCTTCTTGGCTCGTTTTGTCATAGAGGCTGAAACTCCGCTTGCAGTAAGCAGTGGAGAAAAAGACGTACTAACCGATGCGCTTGTGGCCACCGATGTTAATGGTCTGCCCTATATACCAGGAACTGCAATTGCTGGCGTGGTAAGGCACATGTTGGAAGATGTGTCAAATCAAGAAGCTGACGAATACGGGCGCAGTTTGATTGAAAGACTTTTCGGCTATCAGGAAACAAAAAAGCAAAAAGAGGCGAGAGAAAAAGCCCAAAAGGCGAAAAATGAGAAAGTCGAAGATCTCAGTAAAGGCTCCGAAATCATCTTCACCGAAGCCAAAATCCTGAATTCAGAAGGAAAGGTAATTGATGGGATGAAATTGGATGTTAGAACAAAAGATCCTTTATTGCAGAATTACAACAAACTACCCATTCGCCAGCATGTCCGAATCAACGATAAGGGGGTGACCGACAAGGCTGGCAAATTTGACGAGCAAGTGTGTTTCGCCGGCACTCGCTTCTGTTTTGAATTGGAAATGGTTGCGAAGTGTGAGACCGTTGACAACTTTAACAAGATATTGGAGCAAGTCCAAAGCCAGACCTTCCGTATTGGCGGTGGCACTCGCAGCGGCTTCGGCAAAATCAAAGTCGTAGATTTACAAACAAAGACTCTTGATTTAACCAAACAAGACCAACTGAAAGCCTATTTGGACAAGTCCTCTGCATTGGATTCAGATTTT
>CACXCA010000065.1 GCA_902766045.1 uncultured Bacteroidales bacterium | reverse complement strand
GCTTTGAAATCCTTGTTTACTATCGCTTTTGGATTTTTCAATGCTTCGTTTAACGAAACCGTCTTTTTAAATCGCAAATTCACTTCACCAAATACAGTGTCTTTGTGCATTGATTTACGGATAGCCCAGCTATCACCCTTCTTTTGCTTTACAAAAACTTTCTTTCCATCACTATCATAATGCTGATACTGATTGGTTGTTTTGTTGATTACCCGCAAATTCTGTTTGAAGCTAACAATAATATTTCCCAATTTTTCTTTTGCGTCAAACGTAAAATTATCCCACGGTTTCAAAAATTCTTTAGCAACTTCTATCTCTTTTCCGTCAATTAACTTAGTTTCAAATCGACGCAGTTTTCGCTGAAGTTGGCAGCGGTTTGCATTGTGTTTTGAATGTGCAGCTTCATTATTAAGTAGGTTAATGTGGTCGCGGGTAGCGCAAGCAATCACAATTGCATCCATAGCGTGGTGGCGGTGGTCAATACGTTTTTTATTGAACCCTCTTTGCAATTCAAGCGGCATAGCTGGTATTTCGTGACCTTCTGAGCTTATTGCAGTAAAACATTTTTTCCCTGTCAATTCATTCAATCTCTTGAATCGTGGTAAAACAATGCTATTCCAAACGTCGTTCATTCCCCAATCCTTTTTCAAACGGTCTGTTATCGAGCCATTGCAAGAGATTAGATTTTTGGAAACTGCTTCTTGCTCGTATTCGCCATTAGGTAACTTCTCACGAACAATGTTGGATAACAATCCTTTTACAAGTTTGCTGATATAACGGCTATCATTAAGCTGGCGCTCAATAAAACCATCGGGTATATCGTCCATCAACAACTTCTTCATTTTGGCTCGGTTGTTATTGTAGTGGTCTTTCACAAACTTTTCGAATGCCTCGACAGAAAGAATCTCAACCGTATTTCCTTGACTGATTTGAACTTTCTCGCCTTTGTGATTCTTGATAAATTCAAACCCCAATTGTCTGTTTTTCAGTTTGTTTACTTCGGCTTCGCAAATCACTTTGTTGCTAAACGAATCATCAAAGTAGCGTGATTGAGGAATCACGTGCTCAATTTCGTAGGCAGAAGTAAAGAGTTTTGCAAGTGGAATCATTTCGCCTGTATAGGGTGAACGATATTTTTGCTCAAGCCACAGTTTATAACGCACAATGTCAGATTTTGACGGTTGGGCAGTCTTTGATATTTTATTGATAAAATCAAATTCAGGGTCTTCCTTCTTTAAATTATCAAGTGCATTTTCTTCGTATATGCGCAAAATATCCTGCTGGCTTGGTGAATACGGACGAACGTTTTCAATACCCATTTCTGGATTCATAAACTCAAGAAGCATTGCCTTGATACGCAGGTTTGTATTTTCATTTTGCAAAATGTTTTCGGTCATTCGCTTACGTTTGTCTGCGGGATTTTTCATTTCTCGACCAAGTTCAATGTGAATCTCATCAATCTGTCCTTCCTGCTTCCAAATATCACGCACAGTGCGTAACGTTTCTGTAACAACTTGCTCCACAATCGGATTGCGTAACGAATGTTGTTTGAAATTCTTTAGATAATTATCAATATCTTCAGGCTTATCCCATTTGTCAATATCTTTGGCTTCCGAGTGGCGGTCGTAAACAATGTAGCAAGCCAACCAAACAGGCAACCCTTTGAAATGTGTTTCGTCTGTCAGATTGATTGCTTTTTCACGAACGCGATTCTTTATGTTCTCGTCATACTCTCCTGTAATAATTTTTTCGATACGTTCTTTGGTTTTCACATCAAAGGCATCGATACTCCAATATTTGCCAACTCGCATCAGAGGAAGTAACTTCTTGATAGCCTTTTCAGAATATGATCCATATTCTTTGGCAAAAGGTTTGATTTTGCCAAATACTTCAACAAATGATTCTGGCAAATCATTCTTTTCGGCATATTTTTTCAGTGCCTTGCTAATCTCAATTTTATCCTCGACAGAATAAAGAATGTGCCAAAGCATCATTTCTCGTTCTTTTGTCAGAAAATCGTGGGGTATGCTACATTTATCCAACCCTTTGAGAATCTCAGCGCGTGTTTCGTTGCAGGGATATTCCTTTTCCTCAACGTAATTCCAACGGTATGGATATAGGTCTTTCCCCTTCTCCTTTTTGATTTTGAAATAAGAATTTAGCAATGTGTCTTGCTTAATTGATGTTCGGTCGTTAAGCCATTCGAATAGTTTTATGTAATCATCCTCTGTTTTCAACTTTTCGTTTGTGACATCAACATCGGTGAATAGTTTGTTATCTATCTCTTTTTCTCTTTGATAGATTCTTAGGTTCTGCACGAACTGCCACAAACGGAACTCTTGAAATAACGGATTTGATTTAGCAATGCATTTTATTGGGTGCTCGTTCCCGTCTTTGTCGAAATGAGATTCATAAGGGCAGTCGCTTATCAATGATTTTTTGCTCTTGAGAGGACGCTGATAGAACAAAATATCATTGATGAACAAATTTGCAAAATCAGGTTTTGCCATATTGTTCCGATGTGCATCATTGTTGGAATAAAGTTCCTCAATACAAGCTTTGTACAGATTTTCATCTTTGAGTTCAGGTATCAAATCCTTTTGTACATCAAGGATTTCCTTTATTTCATCTTTGTAGTATTTTCTCTCAACGGTGCGGACAAGTTTGCCGATAATCTTCTGATTTGGATTCTGAAGCAAGGCATCGTAAATGTAGCAACCAACGGTTTTATGGCTGTTGTCAATGTCATATTCGGTTTTCTTTTTCAGCAAAGTCCAATCATCTTCTTTTGGTGCACGGAACGAACGTTTGATGTTGCCATCTTTGTCCTTTTTAGGTGTGCCATCTTTTTCAAGGTCAGTTGTGACAATGAATTCCTTTACTTTTCCTTCCCAATCAAGTGGAATTCGACTTGTTCGTCTATAAATCATTCCGTTTTTCAAATAGACATTGTACCAGATATCTTCGCCTTTTTTCTCATTGGTGGCTTCAACTCTTACAACTTCTTGCTCAAGATATTCAACTAATTTTGAGTTGTCGTCTTCATCTTCTTCGCCACGTAATTGGTAATATCCTCGCTTTTGGTTAAACTGTAACAAAATCCATGCGAGTTCTTCTTTTGAAATTTTTTGAGTGAGAGCTTTTTTGCGTAGATAATAGATTGTCCAATCGTATGGCACTTTCCTTTGTTCTCCATTCTCTTTAACAGGAACTAGTTCGGGTTGATTCTTCTTGAAATCTTCCAACATTTCATTGAAGGATTGTTGAAAAAGGAATTCGTTTTTCCCCTCTGGATTTTTCTTCCATGCAAGTTTTGGTTCATCGTAGTTAAGGAATTTCCCGTATTCATTTATTTGATTGGCAAAGTGTTCTGGAAAGAATCCTATTTTTTTTAATACTCGTAAAAGCCTTTCCCGACGAAGTAGGTTCCTTTCTCTGATTCGTCTTGCCATTCTGGATTTTGTGCGATCTGCAGTTTGGGAAATAGAATTTCCTTTGTCAAAATCTCCTAATATGTCTGCTGACATTGGAATAATTCTACTACCTGCGGAACTAATGCCTATCGGTTTCAAGTATGTTTTCTCCCCACTTTGGTATTCGTTCTCTACCATTCGAGTCTCTGTTTCGGCATTCACCACCGCCCATCCAATGCTATTTGTACCTAAGTCTAGTCCTAATATTTTCTTCATAATGTATAAATTTTCTTTTTTTTGTTTTGCAAGGTAGAAAAAAACAATTAATTTAGCAACACAAAATTGAAGCAATTCACAATAAGGATTATTCCGTTGTGAAAACATTTAAGGCGGCTCTTTTGGGAGTCGCCTTCATTTATTCTCTAAACTCACTGATATAATGATAAGCATACCCCTCAATTGTATCGAACACTAACACATGATTGAGTGGGGTCCTCCTACAGTGATAATAGACAAGATGATCTTCTGGCGCAGCTTTCCATTCTGCAAAGTGATTGAAATCGGTACTCTCCCTAAGTTGGAAATGATTTATGGCATACTCTCTGTCACACGGTATGAGTGTGATGTCAGGCTCTATCTCTACGAATTCACAAATGTGAGTCATCAACGCCGTCTCCACCGTGGATGGGGTGGCTTTATACCTAAACCAATACTGGTAGCTAAAGCCGTTGTCGCATTTCATGCCAACACATGCGGTGTCGGCTAATTCGGGGTAGAGAGAAGAGATTTGAGCGTCTATTTCCTTTCCTCCGTTGATGATCAGTTCCTTCATCTCCTTTTTTATCCTCTTGCAGGAGGTGCTGGTGAATAGGAGCGCCCATCCCATGATACATAGGATCACAAGGGGGATAAGGGGGCTGGTTTGTGTTTTGTGGGGTGTCATGTTTTTTTGTTTAAATATTTTCTGTTCAAGTGGGGTACAAATTGTACCCTAGTCGAGTTCGTGAAATTTATTATTAAATATGAATGATAGACAATCAGTTGTACCCAAAATGGGTACGACTGATGCTCCTGATCACGATTGTAAATTACAATTTTATTCCTAAATTTGCAATACAAAGAGACATTTCACTATTAGAATTACGAAAAACAAAATGCATAATATGAAGAAATATTTATTCCCCTTGCTGCTTATTTCCCTCTGTTCTTGCGGAGGAAAGCAAGACAACGTTGATGTTACAAAAGAGGATACAATCACGGTTGATCTCATTGATTCAGTCGCTGAACAGGTGGCGAGTGAGGTCCTGCTTTCTGAAAAGGAAGAATCGTCTGCCAAAACGACTCCTTCCGTCCCTGAGGAAGATTACAAAGTGGATTACGATAGCTATCCACCGGAAACACCCAAATCTGTCTTCCTGATAGATGAATTCCGTGGCAAATACGGACCGCCATCCTTACAACCACTCGATGCAGCACTCAATGCCTTCGATAAATTGCCTGAATTTACCGATAGTACCATTGCTGAGATAGAACAATTTTATGATAATCTGGACGAAAGTGGTAATACTGGGGATATGGTTTTAGCTGCTAATGTTAGATGTAACCTCGCGTTTTACAAGACGATAAGAGAATATTCTGAGATAGTTGAACTGAAAGATGCACAGTCCATACACGAACTAATTGCTGCTGAATATGCAAAGTGGAATCTGTTGGCTGATCAGGTGGGGTGCTTAGGTATTGTTATTGCTTATCTGACCTATTTTGAAGGATCCATGAGCGGATCCGAGAGCTCCAATTTGATAGCCTCTATTCAGGAGATTGGTTTTTATAATGCTAACGTGTTGAAATGCCGACTGAAACGTGATAGTTACCATTTGAAAGAGGGAATACCTGGAAAAATTGCTGCAGAGGCTCTCTGTAAGACAATCGACTTCAATCTTGAACAGTTAAACCACCCTGAGTATTATGAGGGAGATACGAGAAGGGAATACGAGTTATCACTTAAGAAGAATGCCGAATCAAATCGAAAAGGACTTGAGAAAAAGATAGATGAGTGGCTTACCCTCCGCTATGCGATAAGCGAAAAGGTGGATGGCGATGACTACAGACCGTATATTGGTTCGACTGGTGTACTGCTTATAAATTTGGCGGCTGAGATAAATAGGTAGGTTACGCTACCACAGCGGACGTTGCACGCCACGTCCGTACACACATATGAAATAGATGTGATAAAAATGTTGAAAAAATAATAACGGAATGGTTTGACAATAGGGGAAAAAGTTGTACTTTTGCACCCATAAAAAATATGTGGATAGATTTGACTGCTTGCAACCACTCAAAAAAATGCTAAAACGAATAATCCTCGTTGTTTTTTTGAAGTTTGTGTGCCTTATGTGATCAATTCTTATTCATTAAGTTGAATGAATTAATTTTAAGGTTATGAGTTATTTTTTTTCATCAGAATCTGTTTCTGAAGGTCATCCTGATAAAGTGGCTGACCAAATCTCCGATGCTATTTTGGACAATATCCTTGCACAAGATCCTAATTCTAAGGTGGCTTGCGAAACACTTGTCACTACTGGTCAGGTGGTTCTTGCAGGGGAAATCAAAACGACAGCTCACATCAACGAGCAGGATATTGCCCGTGGTGTGATTAAACGTATTGGCTATACGAAAAGCGATTATAAGTTCGATGCAGAGTCTTGTGGTATCTTCAATGCTCTTCATGGTCAATCTCCTGATATCAACCGTGGTGTGGAACGTGAAGATCCTTATAATCAAGGTGCTGGCGACCAAGGTATGATGTTCGGTTATGCTTGTAACGAGACAGAGAGCCTTATGCCGATTGCATTGGACATGTCTCATTCTTTGCTTTACGAGTTGTCTCAGATTCGTAAGGAAGGACGTGAAATGACTTATCTTCGTCCTGATTCAAAATCTCAGGTTACAATCGAATATGGTGATGATAATAAGCCGGTTAGAGTGGATACGATTGTTGTTTCCACACAACATGATGAGTTTATCGTGGATGAACAGAATCAGTTGAAAGCGGATGAGGAAATGGTTGCTCAGATTCGTAAGGATGTACAGGAGATCTTGTTGCCTCGTGTGTTGAAAAAACATCCGCAGTATGCATCTCTCTTCAAGGGCGATTATAAGTTGTTTGTCAACCCAACAGGTAAGTTCGTGCTTGGCGGACCATGTGGAGACACGGGTCTGACAGGTCGTAAGATCATTGTTGATACATACGGAGGTAAAGGCGCTCATGGTGGTGGAGCATTTTCGGGTAAAGATCCTTCGAAGGTGGATCGCTCGGCTGCGTATGCGGCTCGTCATCTGGCAAAGAACATTGTGGCTGCAGGAATTGCCGACGAAGTGTTGGTTCAAGTAGCATACGCTATCGGTGTGGCAGAACCGATGAACTTGTTCGTGAATACGTATGGTACATCCAAAGTGAAGTTGACTGATGGTGAGATTGCTAAGAAGATAGCAGACAGCAAAATCTTTGATATGCGTCCGAAAGCAATCGAGGATCGTTTGAAATTGCGTAATCCGATCTATGAGGAGAGTGCAGCGTATGGTCACATGGGTCGTCAGCCGCAGGTGGTGACCAAACAATTTGTTGATCCAATGGGGAAGGTGATCACTCGTGAGGTGGAACTGTTCACATGGGAAAAGACAGATCAGGTTGAGGCTTTGAAAAAGTTATTTAGCTGATTCTTCTTGTAAATAAATCATACGGTAAGGGTAGGTGTTTCACTTATCCTTACTTTTTTTTGTGAGTAGTGTTGCATACCAAATAATTTCGTATCTTTGCATGATAATAAAAATAGAAATTGAATATGGTTCGTAAATTTTTATTCTTAGTAATAGCTTCTTTTGTTTGTGTGGCTTCCTATTCACAAGCAAAGGGTCCTAAACAGACAAACGAGGAGGATATATTTGAATGTTTGTCTAAAAAGAACATCGGAGAAGGCAATGTTGTCATTGTACAGGATCCAAAGATGAACGTCTTAATGGATAAAAAAATTGCTGAGAACGAGGATAAACAATACATCACATTTTTAGGATATCGTGTTCAGGTCTATATGGGAAACAATCAGAAGCTTTCCAAAACGGCTGCCATGGAACGTGAGAAAAAAATTAAAGCAAAATATCCTGAACTCACCTCTTATCTCACCTTTTCTTCACCTTTCTGGAAATTACGAGTAGGGGATTTCAGAACCCATACGGATGCGTTGGTTTTTTCTAAACAGTTATTGGCTGAGTTTCCAGAGATGCAGGGAGATATTTGTATCGTTCGTGATGAAGAAACAAGAGATATGTCATTGGAGGTGGCAAAGTGATGGAGAATGATTTGATAATTAAACCATGGGATATTGCCAAGTATCCAAGTAAAGAGATAACAGAGAAGATCGCACCGCAGATTGCGTCTATTATAGATTTGTTGGGTGAGGATGTTCACCGTGAAGGTCTATTGAAAACGCCTGAACGTGTGGCTAAGGCTATGCAGTTCATGACGTATGGCTATAAAATTGATCCTGCTGATGTATTGCGTTCGGCTGTCTTTGAAGAGGATTACCGCCAGATGGTGATTGTGAAAGACATCGATTTCTTCTCTCTCTGCGAGCATCATATGTTGCCATTCTTTGGGAAAGCTCATGTAGCCTATATACCGAACGGTAAGATTACCGGACTGAGCAAAATCGCTCGTGTGGTGGAGATCCTTTCTCGTCGCCTTCAGATTCAAGAACGATTGACGACTCAGATAAAAGATTGTATTCAAAAGACCTTGGAACCATTGGGTGTGATGGTGGTGATTGAGGCTCAACACATGTGTATGCAGATGCGTGGTGTGGAAAAAATGCATTCTATCACAACAACCTCCGATTTCACGGGTATCTTCAACACACAGAAGACAAGAGAGGAATTCGTGAATTTGATTAAGGGAAAATAGGGGAAGTTAAGAGTTAAGAGTTGCAATGATGTAGGGGCGAATCATATTCGCCCATGGTGAAACAACCGTCCATTATAAAATATGATATGGACATTGGCAACGCTGTACGGACGTGACGTGCCGCGTCCGTTGTGAATCTACGAACACCCAGGTTTAACGCTTATAATTTATTTTCGATACGGTATAATTCCTTTATTTCGGCCAGTTTGCACTTACACGCTTCTCTTCCCATATCATATACCCGTTTCATTCTTTTTTTGTTTTGATCGATTCTGCCGATAGGTAATTCCTCCTCTGGGTAGATCAGCAGAGTGTTGCCTAATTGTTCATGTTCGCTGATATAGTCCAGTTCTTGATTGTACATGATGTGTCGGGAGGCAAGGATTTCGACAATTTGTGGATTTTTCTTCTGTGTAAACCGTATGAGGGGCATGATGGAAGGAGCTTCCTTGCGAAATCCTTTGGGTTGTGTGAGAACAACGATGTTGTGGGTATAGCCGATGGAATGAAAATATTTCAGTGGAATAGAATCAGACATACCTCCATCCAGCAGTCGCAGATTGTCGATGACAACGGGGTGGGAGACAATCGGGAGAGAGGCTGAGGCGCGTATCCAGTCAATATTGTTTTCATCCAGTTCATCTAGTTTCTTATAAACTGCTTCTCCTGTGTCGATGTTTGTGCAGACTACGTAAAACTCCATAGGGTCGTTTTTGAACGCTTCTGTGTCGAATACATCTAATTGGAACGGCATGGTGTGATAGCTGAATTGAACGTTTACCCAGTTGCCGGTACAGATAAGTGAGCAGAGTCCCATGTAGCGAGGATCGTGACGGAACCGTGTGTTATAGCGTAAGACACGTCCCTTCTGGTTCGATTTGAAGTTGCAACCGAATGTGGCTCCGGCAGATACTCCGATGATACCGTCTGGACGGATGTTCTGTTCCATCATCTCATCGATGACTCCGGCAGAAAACATGCCTCGCATTCCGCCACCTTCTAATACTAGTCCGTTTTTCATATCTCTTTATTTGTTTCTTTTTGCATGGTTATTGTGTTGCTTATTCTCTTTATGATATAACATCCTCCGATGATGAGAGCAAAACTGAGAAGACAAAGCAGAAGGTCTTCCTTGCCAAGTGTCTCGGCAATGTTCTCTTCATTCTCATTGATGAAATAGCTGCCGGTCACGATGACAGCATTGTTAAAGAAATGACAGGCCATGGGTACAAATATACTGCCGCTCCAGTAGAGTAGGTAACCAAAGATAATACCCATGAACATACGAGGGAAGAAACCATAGAACTGGCAGTGGATCGCACTGAATAAAATGGCTGAACACCAGATAGCTATGTGTATGTTTTTCGTATGTTTTTGCAACGCCTTTTGAATGAAACCACGGAATAACAGCTCTTCACCGATGGCTGGAATCAATGCTAACACGAGCAAGTTGAACAAATATTCGCCGAAGTTGCTTACGTCTAAGAACTGTTGGGTCAGGTCACCGTTTTTTTCTTCCATCTCTTTCATCCATGATTCGATGAATTGCCAGCTCTCGGGTAACTCTATCTGTTCATTTAGTACAGTGGTGAAGTTGATGAAAGGTATGGCTGCAATGACAATCAATATGGCTATGGGGTAGAAGATTGCCTTGGTTTTGTGTAAGGAGAGATAGTCTTTACATGAGTGACAGATTAGGTAACTGGCGGAGAGCGGTGCAATGCAAAATGTCCCTGTGGCAGAAATAAGCTGATATACTTTCATGCCTACGACATAGTCACTGATCTGGTTCATGATGAGGAGACCGATGCACATGAACAGTATCGAACAAAAGATAATCATGAAAAAGGATACGAAAAATTTCCTTATGGGACTGCTGTCGGCATATAAGCCTTTAATCATTAAATGTTTCATCTTGGTCTGTATAGTTAATAGCGTTATTTTTAAGAATGTCTTCGATAGCGGATAGGGCAAGGTTGCTTTCAAACCCTCTGCTTATAGCAAAACGATATAGTTTAGCTTTCAAATCGTAAGCGTTTTTTGCCTTACAGCTTTTCAGTTTCTTCATTACTAAATCGGTCAGTTGTGTCTCATAGGATTCGTCTGGAATCTGCGCCAAGGCTTCGTCGATATAAGCAGAAGGAATCTTATTGAGTTTCAATGCGTTGGCGATTTTATTTTTCCCCCAATGCGCCAATCTGTGTTTATCCTTTGTGAAGAGAGTTGCGTATCTCCTTTCGTCAATGTATTTCTCAGCAACAAGGTGTTGAATGATGGTGGCAGAATCGTCGGCAGAAACGCCCCAACGGGAGAGCTTCTCCATGCATGATTGTATGCACTGCTCAGATCTTGCGCAGAGTGCAGCTAGTCGGCTCAATGCCGCTTCTTTGCTGATTGTCTTTTTATCGGTCATTTCTTTCTGCATCGTATCATTCTTTCTTTACCGTTTATGTCTTTTCGTATGACCACATCATGATAGCCGTACTCTTCCAGCATCTCTTTGGTCTCTTTGCCTAATAACGCATTGATTTCAAAGAATAATAGTCCCTGTTCCGTTAGATGATGAATACCATACTCCGCTATTTTCTCATAAAAAAGCAGTGGTTTCTCATCTTCCACAAACAGTGCTAAATGAGGCTCATGCTCCAGAACATTCTTGTGCATGGCGACTTTCTCTTTCTGTAGGATGTATGGAGGATTGCTGACGATGATGTCGTAAGTCTGATTGGATGCTTTGGGTATTAAGATTGAGTCCTGAATGAAGTGTATCGGAGCGTCATTCAGTTGGGCATTCTCTTGGGCGATGGATAATGCTTTCTCTGAGATGTCCATGGCATAGATCTCGGCAGAAGACCTTTCTTTTTTAAGGGAGATGGCGATGCATCCGCTTCCTGTGCCGATGTCCAGTAATGAGTGAAATTCACCTTCCTCTAGCACCCAATCCACAAGTTCTTCCGTCTCGGGACGAGGAATCAGTACATTAGGCGATACGATGAACCGATTTCCGTGGAAATAGCAATCACCCCAGATGTATTGAATTGGTTCTCCTGTCTTCAGACGGTCGATGATCTCTTTGAAATAGCTCTCCTTTTCAGGCGTCATCAAATCATCCCCTTTCATCAGTAGGGTGGTCATGTCACAATCCAATATCCTCATGAGAATATCGTAGTAGAGCGATTTAGACTCCCTTTCATCATAAAGATTATCTATCAGCTGTTTGAATATGGGTAATGTGATTGTCATCGGGTTTCTTGGGGGTTGTCAGTTTGATTTGCGTTGGAAAGATCAATTGTATTGTATTTATTATTTACGTTCGATAATATATAACGTTTGTAATAGGAGATGAGCAGTGTTGTGATAGGCAGGGCAATGATAAGTCCGATGATACCAAATAGCATACTGAATATGGATAAAGAAAGCAGTATGATGGCGGCGTTGAGGCCCATTGCTTTGCTCATGATTTTAGGCACAAGGAAGAGGTCTTGAATGATTTGTACGATGATGAATACGATGAACAGGGCACCCAGAGAATAGAGTGGGGAAGTGCCTGTTTCTGCAGAGTGTACCAGCATTAGCAGGATACAAGGAGGAATACCTATGATTTGTAGGTAAGGAACAAGGTTGAGCAGTCCCACGATGATTCCCATCAGAAGACCGATAGGCATTCCGATAATAGAGAAACCGGTGGAGAACAGGATGGTGACGATGATGACCACCAGGAACTGACCTCTATAGTAATTGTTCATGCCTTTGCCCATGTCGTGAAGAAGCGTGGAGACAAAGTTTTGATATCGGTTGGGAATAAGGGATATGAAATGTTGTGTAATAGAGTTGTAATCTTTGAGGATGAAGAATAAATAGAGAAGAGAGACGAAGCCGGTCAGAATTTCACCTGCAAGGCTCCAAGAACTGCTTAGAATCTGGTAGATATGAGGGAACAACTCGTTGATGAGGTCGTCCATGCTTTCTGCGTTGAGAAGTTCAGGAATTTTGTTAGAAATCAGGAATTCCTGCAGAAAAATCTGCCAGGTGTTGTCGGGTGTGATTGATTCATCGGTAGCAAATTGTAGCACGAAGTTCTTCAATTTGATGATTTCGCTGATAAGAGCGGGGGTTAAAAAGTAAAATAAAGAGCCAATGAGGGTAAGAAAAAAGAGCAGAATAAAGAAAACTACGATGGTTCTGTTCTTTATTTTAAGTTTTCTTTGGGTAAAAACTACTAATGGATGTAGCAAGTAAGCAATTAGACAAGCGACAAAAAAAGGTAATAATACAGGAGATAAGTGTCTGAATAATAATACGATGGATATAAATATCAGTAAAAAAAGGAAAAGTCGTACTGTTCTATCTAAGGTAAAAGGTTTTGAAAAAGGATGAATCATATTAAATTAATTTGTTTTTAATTGTCGTAAAAAAATAATTTTGTATATCTTTACAAAGATAAAAAATTTATTATCAATAAGAGCCAAAATGGATAACAAAGACTTAGTGCATCTTTTATTAAGGGAGATTAAGGAAATGTCTCTTTTATGTGCGTCATTGTCTGAATTGGATGAAATACCGAATGGGTTATTATGTTTATCGAGAGAGAAAGTTGATTCGATGTCGATTATTTTGGATCGATTGCAGGGAAAGAGCCATGAGGAAAAACGAAATGTAGAAGAGAAGAGGGAAGAGTGTGAGGAGAAGAAGTCAGTAGCAAAGGAGTCTGTTCCGATGAAAGATAACGTGCAGTTGACAGAGACTTTAGAGGTGAAAGAGAACCATAAAGAGGAGAAAGAACAAAAAAAATGCAAAGTTGAGAGTGAAAAAGAGAATTTTGGCACGAAAATTGTAGAGAACAAAGTAGAAAAGGATTCGAAAGAAGCGATTCGGAAAGATACGAATCAAGAGATAAAAAAAGAAATAGTAGGAGCACAAGGATCAGTTGTGAGTCCGACGAAAGAGAAGAAGTCGGAGAAAACGATTAGTACGCGTGTTCCGACAAAGAACGTATCGGCAGAGAGTCGGTTCGTTAAGTCTTTGAAATTATGTTTAGGTGATAAATTTAGATATAAAAAGGAGTTGTTTGGAGATGATATGAGTTTGTTGAATAAGACCATGGCAGAGTTGGATGCTTTATCCACATTGGAAGAAGCGTTTGCGTATATTGAGCGTTTCGATTGGGATGAGGAGAACCCTGCGGTGGAAGATTTTCTAAATTTATTACAAAATCGTTTTTCATGAAAGAGAATACATTTGGAAAACTGTATTTAGTACCTACACCGGTTGGAAATCTGGAGGATATGACGTTTCGGGCCATACGGATCTTGAAAGAGGTCGATTTGATTTTGGCAGAAGATACGCGGACATCCAGTGTTTTGTTAAAGCATTATGAGATAGAAAACAAGTTGATGTCTCATCATAAGTTTAACGAGCATAAAACGGTAGGGAACATCGTGGAGCGATTGAAAGCCGGAGAGACGATTGCGCTTATATCAGACGCAGGAACGCCAGCCATTTCAGATCCAGGATTTCTGTTGGTAAGGGCTTGTGTGGAGGCGAATGTCGAGATTGAATGTCTGCCAGGCGCAACAGCATTTGTGCCTGCCTTGGTTGATTCCGGACTTCCCAATGATCGATTCTGTTTCGAAGGATTTTTACCACAGAAGAAAGGACGTCAGACACGTCTGCAAGAGTTAGAAAAGGAGGAGCGTAGTGTGATTATCTATGAGTCACCTTTTCGGTTGGTAAAAACGCTTGGCCATTTGATTGAGGTGATGGGAGAGGAGCGTAAAGTTTCGGTCACCCGTGAGATATCCAAGTTGCATGAAGAAACGGTTCGAGGGACCTTGTCGGAGGTGAAAGCTCATTTTGAGCAACATGAACCGAAGGGTGAGATCGTCATGGTGCTTGGAGGAAAAGAGAAAAAGAAAAAAAATAAATATGATGAATCGGAGGAGGATGAATAAATAAATTTAAAACGACTTTAATTAATTACTAAAATCATAAAAGAAATGAAGAAAGTTTTATTGTGTGGTGCATGTGTTGCACTAGTGATGTCTTCTTGTAATCAAAAGGAGATTGATCGTTTGACCTATCAAAGAGATTCTATTCAACAAGAAAAGAATTTGGTAGAAGAAGAAATGAATAATTATTTGGAGATGATTCAAGAAGTACAATCTAACTTCAGCACAATCAAGAGTGCAGAGTTGGGTATTATTGAAGAGACAGCTGGAGCAGAAGGTGTAAATTCTGACACTAAGGCAAAACTTCAGAAAGATTTCCAAACAATTACAGAGGCTATCCGTGCTAATCGTGAGAAGATCGCTTCTTTGGATTCTGCATTGTCAAAGGCTCAAGGTAATGCTGCTTACTTCCGTGGATTGGTTAGCGGTTTGCAAAGAGACTTGAAAGCTAGCGAAGCTAACTTGAAGGAAATGAAGGCTAAATTGGATGCTAAGGATGTTCAAATCGCAAGTTTGGATAGCGCAGTATCTAATTTGAATCGTCTTCAAGATTCTATCAATCAAGTTAACGCTCAACAATTTGCTGCAATGCAACAACAAGATGCTGAGTTGAATACAGCTTACTATTTCATTGGTAACAAGTCAACTATCAAAGAAAAAGGTTTGAGAGCTAAGTTGTTAACTTCTGCTAATATCAACACTAGCTATTTCACTAAGATCGATATCCGTGAAGTATCTGAGATTGATCTTGGTTCACCTAAGGCTATCGTGTTGACTTCTCACCCAATCAATTCTTACACAATCCAAAAGAAGTCTGCTGATGATAAGAATCTTGTTTTGAAGATCACTAACTTCAGCGCATTCTGGTCAAATACTCATAAGTTGATCGTACAAGTTAAGTAATTGATGTTACGCTAATAAAAGAAGCCCGGCGATTGTCGGGCTTTTTTGTTTTTGTATAGTATAGTACATTCTATGACACCAAAGGAGGCATCACCGCTAAATCACAAGAAACAAAAGATAAGGCAGAGTGTTTGGCAAAACATATTGCGGAACTGAATCAAAAAAGTGATAAGTTCAAATACGTAGGAGGTATAGTGGAGATGCGCAATGGTATGTGGTATCTCAATAACTCACCTGAATATGTGTATGAAAAGGCTGAAGACTGGAATCCATTTTAGTAGAGGCATAACATAATATGCCTCTATTAAGTCTGGTGAACTTTTTGAACTAAATGGTCTGTTTCAATCTCCATTTTGCTGAAAGCAAACCATTTTTTCCCTAAGTCTTTGAGAGATGCACCAATGTGGTAAACCTGATTGTCGATACAGAGAAATCGATCGTGAGCATTGGCGTATTCCTCTATAATGATTGGTTGGTATTGTGCATTGTGTCGATTGAGGTCGGTTCTCAACTGAGGGGTAATCTTTTTTGTATAAATAAGAGCAGAGACTTCTTTTTCCCGTTTGTCTAGCATCAATAGCACGGTGTCGTCAATATAATTGTCGAATAAAATAATGCTATTTTTTGCTATACGAACCAAATTGCATACAAAAGAATACGCATCAAATATTTGACCATCAAAAAAGATACCTTGCGCTGGAACTTGATTTCCTGCGTCTAATCGGTTGAATACCTCATTTAATTTGTTGTCCGTCTCAATTTGGTGGGCTGATATAGCCAGTTGATTTTGTTCAACAGTGGCTAACCTTTGAAACACATTGGCGTTTGATGCAATGAAACGTCGCATAGCCACAAATGCGTCCATTATATGTACGCTGACTTCTGCTGCAGTTTGACTACGTAATACGGACGATAGCATAGCAACTCCTTGTTCTGTAAATACGAATGGACATACAGTAGAATGTTTCAAATTTTGTAACCGGTCACAAATTGTGACCAGTTTATCTGTCTCTGTTACTGTTAGTTGAAATCTGAATCGTTCGGGAAAACGCTCTAAATTTCTTTTGACAGCTTGGTTCAACACTTTAGTTTCGACACCATACAATTTTGCTAAATCACGGTCAAGCATAACTTGTTGCCCTCGGATATTGAAAATCATGTTTTCAATATCAGTCGTATTGGTGGATTCAGTTTGTAAATTGGCCTTTCTTGCCAGGTCATTCTCTTTTTTCATCGTTATTTTATTTTTACAGGTTGACATTTTATGTTATTTGCCCTTATTGTAACTGCTTACAGATAGAACTTTACAAATAGGCAGATGAATTATGAGGTAAAAGAAAATGCCAGGGGTTGACCCAAAAAGTTTTACGGTAGTATATAGACGGATGGTACCCTTGGCAAATTATCTTCGTCAAATAAGTTACAACTCAATGTACTCTTTTGGTTTGAAGTTATCCTCCATGCACCATACATAAGCTTTGCCGTGTTGCATACGGAACACTTTCAAGAAGTTGAAGAAGGCTTCGTCACCTTGTTGTGCTCTCCATGGTTGAAGGAACTTACGAGAAGGGTGGTTGACGATCTCCTCTTTTATTGCACGATCTTCTACCAAGTCGAATTTGCCTTCCACACGTATCTGATATTTGCCACAAGCAAAACATACCTCCGAACGAGGATCAGCTATCAACTGACGATAGAAATCCTTTGTTACACCCGTATGGAATACAATGCCATCCGCATCGGCCTTGTACATTAATATGCCTCGCACACGTGGCTGACCATTGTCGTTGGTGGCTACGTACATCACTGGATGTTCGTTCATCAATTTAAAAAGTTCTTCTTTTGTCATATCTTTTATTTTTAGTTAATGCTATTTATAGTATTGTAACCCAAAAGCAGATGGCCGTGATCAATGACAATGGCGTCATGATGTATTTTTCTTTTTTGCTTTTGGAAATAAGGTTCATCAGGGTATTGATTGAAAGATATACAGCCATGACGATAGCTATTATTCTTGTTGTTCGCTCGGAAAACCATAAGGGTAGGTAGCCCCCCATTTGTAGGAGGATGACGACAAAGAATAGCTGTAAGAACAATTGTGAGATTAACACGATTCTTAGTCGGGGTGGAAACACTTTGTGTTGTCCGCCCATGGTTAATTCTCCTAAGGGTAATCCACAGATAATCAGTATGGATAAAACAATTACGATAGAAAAGGCAATTGTTCCGATAATAGCTGCCATAATATTATTTCGATTTTAGATTGTTATATGCAAAAATATAAACAAATTTCTCAAAAATCAATATATTTTGATTCATTTTTGGACGTAAAATCTATGAAAGTTGTAGCATAAGGTTGGATAGTTCTGATTGTTGTGTTACAGCTTTATTGTTATTTTTTCTTCGTTTTATCCTTTGGTTGAGTATCTTCGATTTTTACTGTTCGTCCGTATGTATAGCTATAACGTTCACTTTCGACGATAGAGCACACCATTTGTTTTAGATCATTCATGAAAGCACTGGTTGCGTAGGTGTTTTTCTCTATCATGCGTAGTTTCTTTTCCCATTGACCTGTTAGTTCTGCAGATTTGAGCAGTTCATTTTGGATAGTGCCTATCAAACTGATACCTGTATCCGTTGCTTCTATGCTTTTCCCTTTTTTACGCATGTAGTTACGTTTGTATAGGGTTTCGATGATGTTGGCGCGTGTGGATGGGCGACCAATACCATTTTCTTTCAGCAGGTCTCTTAGTTCTTCGTCGTCGATCTGTTTTCCTGCTGTTTCCATGGCACGGAGCAATGTTGCTTCAGTATAGGGTTTTGGCGGTGTTGTCTCTTTCTCTGTCAGGTCTGGTGTATGCGGACCTTGTTCCCCGACGGTGAAGAGGGGTAGTGTCTTTTCATCGTCGTCTTTTGACTCTTCATCCTTGATGTCCTTTTCATAAACGGCGCGCCAACCGGGGACTAATATCTGTTTACCATTGACTTTGAATTCAATGTCTTTCACTGTACCTAATACAGTGGTGGTGGATGTCTCGCAGACAGGATAGAAATTGGCGATGAATCGTTTTGCGATTAGATCGAATACTTTCTGTTCGTCGGCTGTCAGATTGACGGGGTTGACACCCGTAGGGATGATGGCATGGTGGTCGGTCACCTTGGAGTTGTCGAATACCTTTTTGCTTTTAGGTATTTTAGTTTTCAGGACAGGTTCGGTCAGGGCTGCATAGCTCTTTAATCCCTGCATGATTGGACCAATCTTAGGATAGATGTCATCGCTGAGAAACGTGGTATCAACACGGGGGTAGGTGGTGACTTTCTTTTCGTAGAGAGACTGAATAAGTTTCAGCGTATCGTCTGCCGAGAACCCATATTTCTTGTTACATTCAACCTGAAGAGATGTTAGATCGAATAGGCGAGGAGCGAATTCTTTTCCCTCTTTAGCGGTCACGTCTGTTACGGAGAACAGATCATTTTTGACAGTCTCCAAAAAGTTCAAACCCTCTTCTTTTGAGGTGAATTTTCCTTTTGTGGCGGAGAAGGTTGTATCTCTGTAAACTGTTTTTAGTTCCCAGTATTTTTCGGGTTTGAAGTTGACGATTTCGAAGTGACGTTTCACCACCAGAGCGAGAGTAGGTGTTTGCACTCTACCGATGGAGAGTACCTGTTTGTTGTTGCCGAAACGGAGGGTATAAAGGCGAGTTGCATTCATGCCCAACAGCCAGTCGCCAATGGCGCGCATAGCACCCGCTTCGTATAGTTTGTCGTAGTCGGACTGCGGACGAAGATTTTGGAATCCTTCTTTGAGCGCTTCTTCAGTCAGGGAGGAGGTCCACAGACGTTTGACGGGACATTTACATTCAGCTTTTTGCATTACCCATCGTTGAATGAGTTCACCTTCCTGTCCGGCATCCCCGCAGTTGATTACTTCGTCAGCATTTTTAATCAATTCTTCTATGATATGGAACTGTTTGATTGACCCGTCGTTTTCAATCAGTTTGATACCGAAACGTTGGGGAATCAGCGGTAGGTCGGCGATTGACCATCTTTTCCAGTTAGGGTTATATTCGTGAGGTTCTTTTAGTGTACAAAGATGACCGAATACCCAAGTGACTTGGTATCCGTTGCCTTCAATGTATCCATCCCTTTTGTTTCGTGCGCCCAATAATGTAGCTATTTCTCTTGCCACAC
This sequence comes from uncultured Bacteroidales bacterium, assembly GCA_902766045.1. Lineage (GTDB taxonomy): Bacteria > Bacteroidota > Bacteroidia > Bacteroidales > Paludibacteraceae > UBA1181. The sequence continues at coordinate 25,739 of CACXCA010000065.1, read as the reverse complement.
TGGGCTTCTCCGCAATGCAAACAATCATCTTTCCTAATTTTTATTTTGAGTGGATACAAATTTATAATTTTTTTTGTAGCGAATCAAACATCAGCATCTATAGTCTGCATATTCTATTACTTTTGTCAGAAACTCTTTGAAAGAGCAAGCAGGAGCTTTTGTGCCTTTCGATTTTATTTCAAATCGTGCCGTCTGTTTGTTCCATTTCAGTGTCATGTCAACACAATCCAATGACTGATATATGTCATACATCCTCTTTAAATCTATAATACAAGGAACGACATCAGAGATAGAGACCTCACCACCATTGCTGTGTGATGAAACACTCTTTTGAAATAGCTCTCTCTGTTCGGTTGATATTTCGTCAAATTTACCTTCAGCCATCATGAGAAGAGTTTTATTATCAACCGCTTCTGCCACGTGTCTCAAACAATGTAAAGTAGTATAATTTTTTATATTTCCGCTCGATTTGTATGTCAATCCATTTACATCATTGGGAACAGAGCCTAAGGGGAGCACACGAAGTTTAACATACATGTCGGTGCCTTTTTGCGGAATGATAAATTTTAATTGGAAGGAGTAGTCTGAGGGTTTCCATGAGTAATAGCTGGTGAAAGATTTTAGTCCAAACCCTTCTGGCATGATATCCAGAATATCTCTATTGGATTCAGATTTACCGTAATCATCGCAGTTGAACTCTTCGTATTTAAGATAGGTGTATCGTCCGTTGATATCCTTGAATGCTGCCGCTTGAGCTTCACAGCCGCATCCGCAGGTAGGCCATCCTCCAGATGTCTCTACATACCCATTGGGTAAGTCGTACTTAATACTTCCATATTCAAACTTTTTCCCATTCTCATCAACATCCGTGCCTTCATCTTTCCATGCATCGTGACATCTTGACACCATGTTGAATAGATTTTCTTTCATCGTTTGTGCATTGACGATTGTACCTATCTCTAATCCAAAAAATAATAAGATTGTACTCTTTTTTATCATCATTTGAGGCGATTTTAGCATTTTTTACTGTAACAAATTTATTTATTTTCCTCTTTAATTACAATTTTTTTCAAGAATATGGCGTGATGAAAGTGTCTAATTATGAAAAATTTACATTTTTTTGTATTTATTTATTGTTGTTAAAAAAACTTCTGCTTGCCCTATAAAAAGTAGGGGTGTGGCTGATTTTACCTCTCGATTTTGACTGATTTAAAGTTGATAATAATCAAGAATTACACTGAAGCGGTATTTTATTTGTAATAATTCTATCATTTTAATTGGCTTTTATTATCTTTGGAGTGTTGTTTTTTGAACAATATTTCATCCATTAACGTAACGGTTTTTGTTAATGATGATTTGTTGGGTTAGGAATCTGTTATAAAACGGCTATATGGGACAAGCTGAATTAATTATTAGTCCATTGTCGGATGTTACATGTGCAATCAAAAAGTATTCTGGCTCAGATGCTTTGGTTGAAATACCATCTTTCATTGAGAAGGATGGGAAGAGCTATACGGTTGTGAAGATTGGTGAATATGCTTTTGCCAAGCAGAAGACATTACAGAAAGTGGTGTTGCCCGATACGGTTGAAAGCATTGGTGATTATGCTTTCTCAGAATCCTCTTTGGCTGAGATAGAGATTCCTGCATCGGTAAAGTTGATTAGGCGGTTTGCCTTTGATGATTGTTCTCAGTTGACGAAAGTTATCCTTTCGGAAGGACTGGAGACATTGGATATGTTGGCGTTTTCAGGTTCTTCAAGTTTAAAAAGTATCACTATACCGGAAGGGGTCAAAGTGATACAGAAAGAGACGTTCAATAAATGTTCGGCATTGGAAGAGGTGCATCTGCCATCCTCTGTAAAACGGATTGAAAAGGATGCCTTTATTCAATGTAACCAACTGAGTAAGATCAATCTGGATAAGGTTTCATATATTGATGAGGGTGCATTCATTTCCACACCTTTGGAAGGAACCTACAGAAGATATGAAATTTTGAGTGAGGATACTTGTGCGGTTGCCAAGTATGGAGAATTGAAGACGGTTGAGATTCCTGCAACGGTGGATATAGATGATGTTACATATAAGGTAGTTCGAATCAAACGGTTTGCTTTGTATTCAGGCAATTTTGAGAAAGTAATATTGCCCGACACAATAGAGGTAATTGAAAGACAGGCATTCCAGGAGTGTCAGGAGTTGAAAGAGATTGTGTTTCCAAAAGGATTGAAGAAAATCGGAGATGAGGCATTTCGTACGTGTGTTAATTTGGAGAGCGTTGAGATTCCTGAATCCGTTGAACGAATAGGGGATTGTGCTTTCAGTGAGTGTGAAAACCTTGCTAAGGTATCGATTTCGGATAACACGCAACTGGGAGACAATGTCTTTGAGGAATGTCCTAAATTAGAAGTTGAGAAAGAAGATGAGGAGGTAAGCGAAGCAGAACCTGTGAGGGAGGAGCCTAAGGTGAACGATTCTGTTCCTGAGGCAGAAAAAGATGCATCCACAGATAGTGCGAAGTCGGATGATTCATCGAATCTTCAGTTGATGGATGATGTTAAACAGGCATTTGATTTAAATGACCGAGAAAGAGTGTTCATTCTGCTTGATATCCATAAGACCTATATGAAGGAAGGACATGGTCAGCCGGGAGAGAATGTTATTCTGTTCCGTGAATATGAGGCAGCCAAGGCATTTATAGATGAGAATGATCTTGATCGTTTCGATTGTGCTTATCCTATTGGTTCAATGGAAAAGCAGGACAAGCTGACGAACATAAAAAACATGATGATGATTGCCAGTGCGCTCGGTATCAAGTATGCTATGCTTGATGGCACTTCGTTCTTTGATATTGATTGGTTCCTGAAAAGTATTGGCGTGATAGATAAAAGGTCATTTAATATACGATTGACTTCCAGCGAATCGAAGAATTTCACAGATATGCTGAATAAATCGGGCGTGCCAATCCGTTTCAATCCAGTGAATGTTTACAATTATAGCAATCCGTTTGTTATCTCGGAAAGTAGAAGTGAGGAATTGAACAAGGCTATTTTCAGTCCGGAAGGTACGACGCAGAAAGAAGTGATAGAGAGTCTTCAAAAGAACACCATTCATGAGAATTGTTTTTCTCAGATGTTGATTAGATCGAAATATATTCCGATGGCAATGCAGAAGAATGATGTGAATATGATAGACTATTTTACTAAGATACAGCGCATGTATGCATCGGTTATTATCTCTCAATTAGAGAGTAATGGTTTCATGTATGTATTATGCGATAAGAAAACACAAAAGGTTTTTGTTCGTGAATCTCCTATGGGTGATAAAAAGAATTTCTTTTACGTAGCCTATACAGATCTATTTAAAGGAACAGGACCATGTGATTATACACAAATTAAGAATCTTGACGAACTCCGAGATATTATAGAACAATGTCAGGTAGATAGCCTTGTGGTGACTGACGGTCCGAGTGTAAATGCCTATATCGATCTTGCTGATGTAGGTTTACGTTAGTCGTTCAATGGCTATGGAAGAGATGATTCTCTTCAGAAAAGAACAAGTTCCAAAGTTTTCTTGCTTTTGGAACTTGTCTTATTTTTATAAGGTTTGAAATGTATATGTCAATTCTTGTTGACCTTTAGTTCGACAGCATGTTTCGAATAGAGTCTTCTATGTGAATCAAAACCTCTTCGGCTCGTTTTAGTGTGATGGTGTCGGTTTCTCCTGATGGTTTAATGGCATACGTATAGACCCATGTTCCCGTCATCATAGGACGTTGGGGTTGTTCTGCTATTGGTTCCTTAAGATCGATGGTTCCGTTTAGCAAGCTATCAAGGAGGGCAACATCGGTTGAGTCGAAATGTTGTTTCTCGAAAGAAAAGACCAAAGAAGTGTCTTGAAAGTTCATTTGATAAAGGAAGAAAGAAAGAGAATCCTTTTTTGCTTGAAGTAAAAAAGCCATGTTTCCTCCACCTTTGCGAATAAAGGAGATGACATCATAACGTGCAGAATCCTCTTGGATTGGTGTCTGATTGCATAGCGGTGTCACGTTCTGGGGTGTCTCGGGTTGCTGTTCAGCTTTAGGTTGACAACAACTGAGAAGAACAGAAGAGCAGAAGAGAAAAGGGAACCATGCAATTTTTTTCATGGAGATTAAAATTTTGTAGAGACGCACGGCCGTGCGTCTCTACAATGTTAATTATATCATTTCGATGCTGCGTTGAATGAATTGGTTCAACGCTTCACCTTTCAATAGGTTATTGGAAAGCAAAGTCAGATCGACCAGTTGTTTAACCTCTTTGCTGTTTTTAGCGAAGTCGTTAAATATATCTTGCTTCTCTTTCTTGTTGGAAGATAGCTCGTCATCGATTTTCTTGATCTCGTCTTTGATTGCTTCAGCCAAATCTGATTCATTTTTGCCACCTTTCAATTCGGTACGTTTTTTATCCAGTTCAGCTATCTTGTTAAGAATAGGTGTTACCTTTTCGTTGCAAGCCTCGTTTTCGTTCTTTAAGATACGTTGAACAAGAGGGTGGGCTGTATTGATTACCATGTTGAAGGAGTCTGGCATTTCACCATAGAAGTTCATACCTGATTGCGTAGCAGCCATCTCTTTCATACGGCGCATGAATTCATTCTGTGTGATGAATGCAGGTTGACTGTTGGCAGAAAGGTTTTCGAAAGTGACGATGAAGTTGCTTTTGCTGTTGTTAGGCAAAAGAGAACTGAAAACTTGAGTAAGAGCATCCTGGTCGTCGGCCGACAGCTCCACTTTCTTTGTTTCTTCCTTTTGAATTAATTTGTCGATCACATCAGAATCTACGCGGACAAAACGACACTTGCCTTCGCTTTTATGTTCCAATTTGCTGATGAAGTGAACATCCAGTTGACCGTCGAGCATCAATACATCATATCCTTTGCTTTTTGCAGCGTTGATATAGGTGTATTGTTCCTCTTTATTGGTAGCATACAGATAGATAAGATTCTTGTCTTTGTCTGTCTGGTTAGCTTCGATCAATGTCTTGTATTCCTCAAGAGTGAAATATTTACCATCCACATTTTTCAACAGAACGAACTTCTCAGCTTTCTCAGCGAATTTCTCATCTGTCAGAATACCATATTCAATGAATACTTTTAGATCGTCCCATTTCTCTTCGAAATCAGCACGTTGTTGGTTGAAGATTTCCTGTAAACGGTCTGCTACTTTCTTTGTGATATGGTTTGATATCTTCTTTACGTTACTATCGCTTTGCAAATAGCTTCTGGAAACGTTCAGAGGGATGTCTGGCGAATCGATCACACCATGAAGCAGTGTCAAGAATTCAGGAACGATGCCTTCAACAGAATCAGTGACGAACACTTGATTGCAGTAGAGCTGAATCTTATTTTTCTGTATTTCAATGTTGTTTTTGATTTTAGGGAAATAGAGAATACCTGTCAGGTTGAATGGGTAATCAACATTCAGATGTATGTTGAATAATGGGTCTTCAGCCATAGGGTAGAGTTCATGATAGAAGTTTTTGTAATCTTCCTCTTTTAATTCTGATGGTTTACGTGTCCATGCAGGATTGGTGTTATTGATGACATTGTCTTCTTCAGTCTCTATTTGTTTGCCGTCTTTCCAGTCCTTCTTCTTGCCGAATGCAACTGGGATAGCCAAGAATTTACAATATTTATTTAGAAGCTCATTGATTTTATACTCCTCAAGGAACTCTTTGTTTTCGTCTTCTATGTAGAGCACGATATCCGTTCCACGATCAGATTTTTCAATTTCTTCAATAGAATATTCAGGGCTACCGTCGCAGCTCCATTTAACAGCTTTGGCACCTTCTCTGAATGATTTTGTGATGATTTCTACCTTTTTAGAAACCATGAATGAAGAGTAGAAACCTAATCCAAAGTGACCGATGATAGCATTTGCATCGTTTTTATATTTTTCAAGGAAATCATTTGCGCCAGAAAAGGCTATTTGGTTGATGTATTTATCGATCTCTTCCTCGGTCATTCCGATACCACGGTCGGAGATGGTCAGTGTGCCTGCATCTTTGTCTGCTTTTATTTGGACGGTAAGATTTCCCAGTTCACCTTTAAATTCACCCACAGAAGCTAATGTCTTCAACTTTTGTGTGGCATCTACTGCATTAGAAACTAGTTCGCGAAGAAAAATTTCGTGGTCGCTGTAAAGAAATTTTTTGATGACGGGGAAAATATTGTCTGTCGTTACCCCAATGTTACCTTTTTGCATATCTTATATGAATCTTTAGTTATACATAATATGATAGGTGTCATTCACCCGTAAAGAGTTCTTTCAAAGAATATGCCACACTCTTTTTCGTGTCAAATTGTCAGTCGTCTTGTCGTTGATTCTGACAAACTGGATGTTTGCAGAACGGATATAAGCCACATTGAGGACAATGAGGATTTCGTGCGGTGCAGGTGTATCTTCCATGCAGTAGCAGCCAATGATGAGCTTTGGACAGTAGGTTTTCGGGAATGTGTTTGCGTAACGTCATCTCGCTCTCGTGAGGATTCTTTGCTTTGATGGTAAGTCCTAGGCGGTTGGCTACACGAAACACATGCGTATCAACAGGCATAGCAGGTTGATGGAAGGCTACGGCGCAGACTACGTTGGCTGTTTTTCTTCCGACGCCGGGCAGGGTTTGGAGTTTCTCAAAATCGTCGGGAACTGTTCCGTCGAAGTCGGTAATCAGTTTGCGAGACATCTCCAGAAGATGTTGAGCCTTGGCATTGGGGTATGAGATACTTTTGATATAAGAGAGGATCTCATCGAAAGAGCTTAGTGACATCTCCTTTGGGGTAGGGAATCTGCGAAATAAGGCGGGGGTCACCATGTTGACTCTCTTGTCGGTACATTGGGCGGATAACATGACAGCGACGATGCATTCAAACGGGTTGTTAAAGGAAAGCTCGCTTTCTGCCTCGGGACGGTTTTCTTGAAACCAATCGAGTATGGCTGCATATCGTTCTTTTTGTGTCATGGGTTCTATTAAAAGAAAAATGTAGAGATGCACAAGCACCTCTACAGAATATATCACAGATTATAGGTGGTTCTATCGATTCAATCCGCCTTTTTTAGAAAGGAAGATCGCTTGAAGCATCTGATGGTTGAGAAGTAGCATCAAATGGGTCTGGCGTCTTCATGTTGTTTGGCATGGCTGAGATAGGAGCATCGATAGGTGCTTGTTGCGGTGCTTGAGCAGTTGTGTTTTGAGGACTCATCACACGCCAAGCACGGATGTTGCTGAACCAGCGTCCATTCCATTCTCTAGCATCAATATCTACACTGACGGTATATTCTTGACCCTCTTGAATGGCAAATTTATCAATATTTTCACCAAACACATTAAAAACCATTTTACGGCTGTATTGAGAGCCTGGTTCGTAGTATTCAATCACATAATCTTGGGATTTCCATGGCCCTTTTGCGCTTTCTCCTTGTTGCAAAGGACAAACGACTATGATTTTACCTGTTACGTCCATTTCTTTTCTTTCTTATTTAAATTTTTACAAAGGTAAAATGTTGCTTTGGATGATGCAAAAAAACTTATTAACAAAAAATTATGAAGAATCAGACTTAACTTTCTTGCAGTCTGGTTGTTTTTTGTTTAAGTATGATGTATCTTTGCGAAGTTTTGAAAAAAAAGTTTTTATGAAAAAAGTGATATTGTCTATGGTCATTACCTTTGCGGTAGGTAGTGCATGGGCGCAGCAGATGATAGTGGATTCAGTTCAGGTGGATAGCAAACCAGTGGTTAATAATCAGCAATCTCCCTCATCAATCGAATTAAATACCAAGGCGGTAAAGTTTGTTCCTTATGGATTTATACGGAATGATTTTTATTTTGACTCACGAGAAAATTTTGAAACCGCTTCCGGCCTATTTTATATCATCCCTAAGGATAGAGAATTGAATGCTTTCGGTGAAGATATCAATGAGATAACTTCTTCTCGATTTTTAAGTATTGCCACCCGTTTGGGCTTAAAGGTATATGCACAGAAACCTATTCTAGGTGCTGAGTTGATGGCTCAGGTGGAAACCGATTTTGCTGGTTTCTCGACGAACACTACGATGTTCCGTATTCGTCAGGCATACATGAAAATGTCATGGAAGAAGTGGGACTTGACTCTCGGTCAGACGTGGCATCCAATGTTTGGTGAGGTGGTGCCAGAGATTCAGAGTTTGGCAACCGGTAGTCCGTTCCAACCTTTCAATCGTAGTCCGCAACTACGTCTGGATTGGAAGTTATCCAAAACAGTTCGTGTTTATTTAGCTGGCTTGTATCAGTTGCAATATACTTCTTGGGGACCAGAAGGTGGAAGCACTGCTTATCAGAATCATGGTAAGGTGCCAGAACTCTATTTCGGACTGGATTGGAAAAAGAATGGCTGGATAGTAGGAGCAGGTGCTGATTTGTTGCACATCCATCCGCGTGAGGTTGTAGAAGTGAAGGTGAATGCAGATTCTTCTTATCGTCATACAGTGGATGAGAAGCTGACATCTCTTTCGTTGACAGCTTTCATGAAATATACGACACCGAATAAGAAGTTCTCTATTAGAGCTAAGACTGTGTATGGAGAGAATATGTCACATCTGTTATTATTGAGTGGATATGGTGTGTCAAAGGTGCTTCCAGATGGTTCATTTGAATATACCAACATTCGTAATTCAACCTCATGGATGAACATCGTGTATGGCGATAAGTGGCAGGTGGGCTTCTTCGCTGGATTCATGAAGAATCTAGGTTCTGATGATAAACTTTATTCACCTGAAACTACCTATATCTTCGGTTATAATAATTTGGATAAGGTATTCCGTCTTTCTCCAATGTTATGTTATAATCTGAAACGTTGGACATTCGGTGTGGAGTATGAGATGACATCTGCTTTTTATGGTGATTTGAAATTGGAAACGGGAAAAGTGGAGAATACACATCAGGTGACGAATCATAGAGCCGTAGCTGTGATGATGTTTAATTTCTAAAAGGATACATGTTCGGCTATAGAGATAAAATCGGTAGAGTCGAATGGTTTATGAGTAACCGTGAAGGCGGTTATAGTACGAATGCTTATCAGTCATTGAATCTTGGATTCTATTCGGGTGATGATGAGTCTTCTGTCCTGAGAAATAGAGAAGCCTTGTCTCAATGTCTGGGAATAACCTCTTCTCATTTAATTATTCCGAAGGAGGTGCATGAGACCCAATGGATATGGGTTGAATCAATGCATACACGTCTGTCTGTGGCAGAGAGAGAACAGCTCTTTGTTTGTGATGCATTGTTGACCAAGGAACCGGGCATCTGTATTGGAGTGACAACTGCCGATTGTGTTCCCATCTTGCTTTATGATGATTCGCAACGTGTGGTGGCTGCTGTTCATGCAGGATGGAAAGGTGTGGTGAAGGGAATCCTTCCAAAGGTTGTGAAGGAGATTGCATCTCAGATGGCTATCATGCCTGAACATCTGAATATGCGCGTTAATGCTTGTATCTCTGCTGCTTGTTTCGAAGTGGGAGAGGAGGTTGCAAAGCTATTTGAAAAAGAGGGGTTGGATCATGATATAGTTATTCGTTCCTCCAATTATACCAAGCCTCATATTGATTTACGTAAAGCGATAAAACAACAAGCGGAAGCTTGCGGTGTGAAACGTGATAATATTAGTATATCAAACGAATGTACGTATGATAACGATCGCTATTTTTCTGCAAGACGTGATGGTTTTGCGTCGGGAAGAATGGTATCGGGTATTATGTTACATCCATAAGCCATAAAAAAAGATTGTATGAAAACGAATCGATTAATGCAAATGATAGGGTGCGTATGTGTATCGCTCATCCTTTGTTCTTGTCAGGAGAAAACAGAGAAAAACTATCAACAGCAGGGAAAAACAGAGAAATACTATCAGATGAAAGGTGAAATCTATGGAACCTATTATTCGATTATCTATGGTGCGGAGAGCGAATGTGTGGAGATAGATAAGTTGGATAGTGTCTTTGCGTTAATAGATAACTCCCTTTCGACGTTTGTCCCGACTTCGGTTATATCCAGGGTGAATCAAAATGATCCAACGGTGAAGTTGGATGATTATTTTGTGACAGTATTTCGCAAGGGACAATATATTTCAAAGATGACAGATGGCGCATTTGATATGACTGTAGCTCCGTTGGTTAACTGCTGGGGCTTTGGTTTTAAGAAAAGTGATCAAGTGACTCCGCAGATGATTGAGACAATAAAACAGTATGTCGGTTATCAAAAGGTGCGTTTGGAAGACAATAAGATTATAAAAGAGAATCCAAATATCATGTTGGATGCTTCAGCGATAGCAAAAGGCTTTTCGTGTGATGTGGTGGCTCATTATTTAGCCTCTTTGCAGATAAAAAATTATATGGTGGAGATTGGTGGTGAGATTGTGACTGCTGGAAAGAACTCTCATGGAGAGACTTGGAATATAGGTATCACGCAGCCAACAGAGACCAATGGTATTGAATCACCTGATTTGCAGACAGTCGTATGTCTCACAGGTGTGGGATTGGCAACTTCAGGAAACTATCGTCAGTTCTATTATAAAGATGGTAAACGTTACTCGCATACGATTAATCCTCATACGGGTTTCCCTGCCGAGCGAAATCTGTTAAGTGCAACGGTGATTGCCCCAGATTGTATGACGGCAGATGCTTATGCAACCTCTTTTATGGTGATGGGATTGGATAGCGCCTATGCATTTGCTTCTCAACAGAATGACTTGGCAGCCTATTTTATTTATTCAGATGACCAGGATCAGTTGCAGGTGAAATACACGGATTCGTTTAGACAATATTTGAAATTTGCGGAAAACGAGTAGAGTTGAGTCGTAAGAGTTAAAATAATTTTATCTTTGTAGAAGATTATTTGTTAGAAATAAAGAATGTCTGATGCGTAAGAATAAGTTATTTATCATAGTGTTCCTTCTTTCCTTGCTTTTTGTGAGTAAGGTGCAGGAGACTTATTCGGTTGAGCATTTGGGCACAATACCGCTTTCTTCTCATTTTGATTTTTATACCGTTCAAGATGGATTAGCTCAGAATTCCATTAAAGACATGTATAAAGAGGAGAATGGTTTTTTATGGGTGGTTTCAAAAGATGGATTGAGTCGTTTTGATGGATATGATTTTAAGAATTACAAGGCAAGTTCGAAGGATCTACAGCGGAGTGTCAGCAATCAATTCTTATCTCTGAAACGTGATATCTGTGGTTGCTTCTGGATTGTGAATGATATTGGTCAGGTCTTGCGATTTAATCCGCAGACGGAACAGTTTTCGTTGTATCCGTCGGCCGAGGAGAACAAGGGAGATGATTATTTCTCTACGTTGAAGCTTCAACAGATTGATGCAGGAGAGTTCTGGTTATTAGGGTCGAATACAGGAGCTATTCGTTTGATTGTTGATTCAGCTTCGCATGTGAGTCTATATCATTTTGTACCACAAGCGGCTGAGGTGAATGGAAGTGTCTATTCAGTCTTTTTAGATAAAAACAATAAAAGATGGTTGTTGTCTAATGTGGGGGCTTTCTATGTTCAGGGACAAGATAGCGTGTTAGCCTCCATGTCGATACCAGAGCTGAATTCATCCATCAATTGTATGGCGGAGTCTTCCAATGAATTACTGTTTGCCTCTTCGTCGGGTACAGTATATAAATATGAAAAAGTAAAAAAAAGAGTTCTCCCAGTATCATTACCAGCCAAACAATCCGTTATTGCTTTATATGTTTTAGATGACACGTATTGCTGTGCGTTGACGGGAAAGGCATTGTGTCTGTTCCGTCTGTCGGATGGCATGATGATGAAGGAGGTTGCGTTTGGAAATGTACTGGATAGATATTGGCAAAATCAACAGGGTGAGATCACATATACGTTGAAGGGTGAGCGTAGCGTATATGTCTTGGATGCCCAGACATATTCAGTAAAAAAGAATTATCTGATTGACTATGATGATCAGGTGTCGATTGTAGATACTATGGGGGTGGTTTGGACTGCCAAGGAAAATTCAGGTATTGTAAAGACGGTTTATTTTAATGAATCTTTTCAACATGTATCGGCGGAACTGAAAACAATGGATGTGTCGGCTCTCTTTGAAGATGATGCCAAGCAGTTATGGGTTGCATCGAAAGATGGAACGGTCTGCTTATATGATATACACAACAATCGGATTGGTTATTTGAATAAGCAGGGGGATGTGCAGTCCGCTCCCTCCTTTTTTGCCATAGTATCAGCTATAGACCAGGATCGGAAGGGTAGGATCTGGATGGCATGTGAACAGTCAATTATTTATTTGACCCCAACAGCCTCATCAGGTTATCATATTACGCATTGTGTGCCAGATTCTCCTGAGTATGAACCTTTGTCTTATGATATCAGTGATATATTGGAAGATTCCAAAGGTCATATTTGGCTTGCATCACGCAATGGAGGATTGCATCTTCTGTTGCTGGAAGGAACACATTGTTCATTTATCCATAAAGAAAATGTATGGAAGAATAGTTATCCGCCTACGGTAGAGCAGTCTCATACCTTGTTGGAGGATCAGCAGGGGAATATATGGTTGGGTTCAAGTGAAGGATTGACCATCTTTTCATCAGAGTTTGAATCGCCAGAAGAGATTCGTTTCCTTTTCTACAACACGGAGAACACCAATCTGACCAATAGTTGTATTTATGATATCTTTCAGGATCAGAAGGAAAATATCTGGTTAGCCTCTTACGGAGGCGGTTTGTTCCGACTCTCTCATGATTTTGTGTTGTTTCAAACTCCAGAGTTTGAATCATACAATCGACAGAATAATCTCTTCCCTTCGGATTTGTTGCTGGATATACAAGAAGATGAACATAATCATCTATGGATTTTGACAGAGGAGTCAATTGTGAAATTCAATGAACAGAATCGATTGTTTGAGTCGTTTGGTCAGTTCAGGGGATTCCGAACAGATCACTTCTCTGGTAGAAGTCTGGTGCGTCGTTATGCCGGCAGTTTGGTGGCAGGAACGAATGATGGATTTTATACATTTCGACCATCCGATATTGTGACGACCGACTATGCGCCACAGATTGTATATACCCGTTTCTTACTTTTTAATAAGGAACAAGACATCCATTCGAAAGAATCACCGATTCATCAGGATGTTAATTCATTGACAGAGATAACTTTGGAATCCAACCAGTCGTTTTTCTCTGTTGGATATGCTGCATTAGATTATCGGTTCCCCGAACATATCCAGTATGCATATAAATTAGAACCATTTGAGACAGAGTGGAATTATGTGGGAACACAGCGATTGGCTACCTATACGAATCTGCCGAAAGGAGAGTATCGTTTTGTAGTGAAATCGACCAATAGTGAAGGAACATGGTGTGATAATGTTCGAGAGATGAAGATTATTGTTCTTCCTTCATTTTGGGAGAGCGGATGGGCATATCTCATGTATGCGTTGATGGTGGTTGTTCTGTTGGTCATCTGTGCGTTTGTGTATCGGTTGCGGACGAGGATGAAGATGGAACAAGAAATCTCAGATTCCAAGTTGCAGTTTTTTACAGATATCTCACATGAGTTACGTACGCCACTTACGTTAATCAACGCGCCGTTGGAAAATGTGTTGGAGAATGGCTCTTTAGGGGAGGAGGAGAGAAAACAGTTGGAAGTGGTTCGAACCAATGCCAATCGTATGTTGCGGATGATGAATCAGATATTGGATTTTCGTAAGATTCAAAGTAATAAGATGCAGTTGAAGGTGGAGAAGACGAATTTGGGACAATTCGTTTCATCCTGTAGTTCCAATTTCCTGCGTTTGGCTGAGAATCGTAATATTCGTTTCTCCATTGATGATCAAACAAATGGCGCTACCTATTGGGTAGATAAAGATAAACTGGATACGGTGATGTTCAATCTCTTGTCCAATGCATTTAAATTCACACCAGAAGGAAATAAAGTCTCTGTCCTGATTGCTGTAAAAGACGGAAAGGGTGTGATTCAAGTGGCAGATGAAGGCTGTGGAATGCCGAAGGATAAATTGTCGATTATCTTTGACCGATATACGACATTGCAAGATTATTCACTGACCAAACAGAGCGGAACAGGAATAGGTCTTTCGTTGGTGAAGGAAATTGTAGATATGCACAAGGCGACCATCACGGTTCAGAGTGAAGAACAGAAAGGTTCGGTATTCACCATTACCTTCCAGCCTGGTGTAGATCATTTTGATAAATCGATAGATATTATTGTAGAAGAGTCGCATGAGGAAGAGGAATCCAACTTGCAGGAGTCTGAAAACAAGATGGTGTCAGACGAGAAACAGTTGCTGTTGATTGTAGAAGACAATGATCAGATGAGGGAGTTCCTTAAAAGCGTTTTGCAGAAGCAATTTATGGTGATTGAAGCTTCGAATGGACGATTAGGTTATGAAGCAGCATTGCGTGAGATGCCAAGTTTCATTATTACAGATATTATGATGCCGGAGATGGATGGTATCGAGATGACTCGATTGATTCGAAACAATGAACAGGTGTCACATATCCCAATTGTCTTGCTTACAGCCAAGACAGATCTACAAAGTAAAATTGAATGTTTGAATATCGGAGCTAACGATTATATCACCAAGCCTTTCAGTATGCCTTATTTGGAGGCTAGAATTAATAATATTCTGAAGGAGAGACAACAATGGCAGGAGAGATATCGGGCAGATTTGATGCATGTGTCACCTGTAACTATCTCGGATCAGCAGTCGGATGAGCCTTCAGATGATACGTTGTTGAATGTGAAGGATGATGAATTAATGCATCAGTTTATTGAACTGATTGAGAAAAATATGGATAATGTGTCATTCTCAGTTGAAGATGCGCAGAATGCTTTGAAGGTAAGTCGTTGGCATTTATTATCGAAGGTGAAGTCATTGGTGGGATTGACGCCAATGGAGTTTATCAAGGAAACACGGTTGACACATGCAGCACAGTTAATTGAGGAAGGGAAATATTCGATGACGCAAGTGTCATATATGATTGGCATGACCGATTCACGTTATTTCAGCCGTTGTTTCAAACAGAAGTATGGCATGACCCCTACAGAATATAGAGATTCTAAAAAAATATCATGAAGTTCATTGCGATTGAATGAATAAATTGTACAAATTGATTGATTTTTCAACAAACTAATTTGGGTCGTTGGGGTATAAATTATATATTTGCTATGTCTATATAGAGATACGTTAATACAAGTCAAGATTTTAATATTGGTTTAGACCGTAAATTTTTATATAATGATAAACACACGTATGAGTTGCAACTATGTTGTTGCATTCCTTTTCGCTTTTTTTAGTTATTTCACAGGAACAGCCGCGAATTATCTTTGTTTTACAGCAAATGAAGATTATGTTAAAATTTCATATTCATCTGCTGATGAAGAGCATAAACCTGATGTGCGTTATTCTTATGATGGGACGAATTGGATAGAATGGACCGAACCGATAAGCTTGATGCAAGATGAAAAATTATATGTAAAGGGTGATAATCCCGATGGATTTTCTTTTAGTGATAAATCATTTACTCAATTTTCTATTAGTAAATCGGCAACCGTTTCGGGTAGTGTGATGAGTTTGATTGATGGAGAGGGGGAATCCACTGTCATACCGAATGAATATTGTTTTTATAGTCTATTTAAGGGATGTGAAGTTACAACAGCCCCAGAATTGCCTGCAACGACATTGAAAGCCTTTTGTTATGCTTCAATGTTTGAAAACTGTTATAGTTTGAAAGTAGCTCCAGAATTACCTGCTACAGAGATGGAGCCTAACTGTTATATGTTGATGTTTTGGTCTTGTTCTTTCTCAGAAGCTCCAGAATTACCTGCAAAAAAATTGGCGAAATCATGTTACTCGGGTATGTTTGGAATGTGTATGTCCTTGGAAGAAACACCTTTATTACCAGCAACCGAGTTGGCTGATTCTTGTTATAGTGGAATGTTTACACTATGTTCCAGTTTAAGAAAAGTAGTCTATTTGCCAGCGGAAACATTTGCGAATGGTTGCTACAGTGAAATGTTTCAAATATGTACTAGTTTGAATTATGTAAAAGTAGGCTGTATTAGTTTAGATTATAACGGTTCAAACGGTGCAACCTCGAATTGGATGAGTTATGTGGAAGGTGTGAAGGATGGTGTATTTATCTTCCCTTGTGGTAGCGATTATGATAAGCGTGGAGCCTCGGCAGTTCCAGTGGATTTTACGATTATCAATTCTCCAGTCGTCGTCTTTCAAAATCCTGATGGAACAGTTTTGAGAGCAGACACCATCGCATGTGGAGAAACACCTAATTATGGAGATACAGATCCTGTCTTGGATGATGAACATCAGTTTGTGAAGTGGAACAAGGAATTAACGCCTCTTACGGAGCCAGATATATATTATTATATTGCTGAATATAAAAAAGTGGAAGCACCAGCTCCAGGTAATTGGCTATGTTTCACAGCTAATGTGGATGGTTCTTATATTGGATATGAAAATAAAGGGGGAAATAGTCCATACATACAGTATTCAATAGATGAAGGAAAAAGCTGGTACCCGTTACCTCCCAATGAAAGAGTGACGTTGGGAAAAGAAGGTGATAGAGTTTTCATTAAAGGATCTAATCCTAAAGGGTTCTCCTTTAATGATGATGATTATACCACGTTCTATATGGGTGGAAGTGTTGCTGCCAGTGGAAGTGTGATGAGTCTGGTCGATGGAGAAGGTACTTCCACTAAGATTCCAAATTCTAATTGTTTCCGTTGCTTATTTAAAGATTGTTCCGCTCTTACAAGAGCACCAGAATTGCCAGCAACCGAGTTGACTTCATCGTGTTATTCCTTGATGTTCTCTGACTGTTCCAGTCTTGCTGAGGCTCCTGTGTTACCAGCAACCGAGTTGGCTGCTTCATGTTATTATTATATGTTCAATGGGTGTGTTAGCATGAAGGAAGCACCTGCGTTGCCTGCTACGCAATTGGCTTCTGCTTGTTATTTTTGTATGTTCATTAGATGTGAAAGTTTCACAAAAGCACCTGAATTGCCTGCTACAGAATTGATGAAACATTGTTATCAGGGTATGTTCCAAGAGTGTATAAATTTGACAGAAGCTCCAGTCTTACCAGCTACGCAAATGGAGCAGGACTGCTATACAGATATGTTCCATGGGTGTAAAAGTTTGGTTAAGGCACCTGCATTGCCAGCTGAGGAGTTGGCTGATGGTTGTTATCATAGCATGTTCCTTGAATGTACAAGTTTGACAGAAGCGCCACAATTGCCGGCGATGGAATTGAAAAAGCAGTGTTATAGGAAAATGTTCTCTGGTTGTACGAGTCTGACAACGGCACCTGAGTTACCTTCAGAATCTCTTGTAGAGTCCTGTTATAGTGAGATGTTTAAAGGATGTACCGGTCTCAACTATATTAAAGTGGGTGTTATGTCCTTGGATAATGAGGTGGATGCAACCGAAAATTGGGTGTCCGAAATCAATGGGAAAGGACGGTTTGAATTCCCTTGCGGAACTAAATATAACAAACACGGAGAATCTGAGGTGCCTTATAATTTCACAATCATCGGCCATGCCATTGTGATTTTCCAGTATTCTGACGATGAAGAGTTGTGGCGGGATACTGTTAGTTGTGGGGTTGTTCCCGAATATAATGGACCAGCTCCAGAGGAACCTGAAGAACTTGAGTTTATAGGATGGAATAAAACATTAACGGAAATTACGAAGCCTGGAGAGTATCGCTATACGGCTCTTTATCGGCAACAAGCCCCATCGAATTGGCTTTGCTTTACAGCAGAAGAAACCAACTCTACTTTTTATTTATTAAATGAAAACGGTAATAGTCCTTCTGTTGAATATTCTCTTGATGGCGGAGAAACATGGCAACCGATGATAGGTGACCAGGTTGTTACGATAGCGGAAATAGGAGACAAGGTTTATTTGAGAGGAAATAATCCGAAAGGTTTCTCTAATGATTTGTCTAGTTATAGTCAGTTTGTTATGACGGGTTCTATTGCGGCAAGCGGTAGTGTGATGAGTTTGATTGATGGAAGTGGCGTCTCGAAAGAGATACCTAATGATTATTGCTTCCTTAATTTGTTTAAATACTGTCGTTCTCTTACGCAGGCGCCTGAGTTACCAGCTACAACATTGAGTAAATCATGCTATGAGGAGATGTTTGAAGGTTGTTCGAGGTTGACTGTAGCACCTGAATTGCCTGCTACCCAGTTGACTACGAATTGTTACAATAGTATGTTTGCTTCTTGTGAGAGCCTTATGGCTACGCCTGACTTGCCAGCTACGGAATTAGCTCCTGCATGCTATGGTACTATGTTTGCGTATTGTAGAAATTTAACAAAAGCACCTGATATTTTGCCAGCCACAGTAATGTATGATCATTGTTATGCTTCAATGTTCTTCGAATGTGTCTCTTTGACTGATGCACCAGCTTTACCAGCTGAAACGTTGGCACAATATTGTTATTATTTTATGTTCCAAGGCTGTACGTCTCTTTTGACAGCACCTGAATTGCCTGCTAGGACTATGAAAGACGGTTGTTATCAGTGCATGTTCCAAGGCTGTACGGATTTGACTCAGGCACCTATACTTATATCTACTGCGTTGGCTCCGTTATGCTATTCTGGTATGTTTAATTCATGCATTAATTTGAAATCGGCTCCTAAATTGCCTGCGACAGAGTTGACGTATGCTTGTTATCTTGATATGTTTAGGGGATGTGCAAGTTTGGAAAAGGCTCCTGATTTACTTGCTGAAAAACTGGAGTCTGCATGCTATAATGGTATGTTCTATGGATGTGAAAACTTGAATTACATCAAAGTCGGCGTATTGAGTCTAGACATGACATCCGATATGACTTTAAGTCCTACTGAAGATTGGGTATATGGGATAGAAGGAGAGGGTGAGTTCATCTTCCCATGTGGTAGTAAGTACAATAAACACGGGAAATCAGAGGTGCCAACAAACTTTACAATCACAGGTTCTCCAATTATTGTTTTCCAGAATCCTGATGGTCGGGAGTTGTGGCGTGACACGATTAGCTGTGATGTGATTCCTGAGTACGGGGGCGACATACCAACCATAGGTGCTGGATATGCCTTTAGAGGATGGGACAAGGAATTGACACAAATAAAGATCCCTGATGTTTATTACTATACTGCAGTATATGATGAGATTGTGGATCCTTTAGCTAATAAATGGCTCTGTTTCACGGCAGGAAAGGATGACTCTGAAGTTTGGTATGGGAATGGAGCAAATAATGCTCCTAATATACAATACTCATTAGATGGTGGAGTTACATGGATAGAATGGACACCTGATACACATATTAAATTGAAAAAAGATGCTAAGGTCTATGTGCGAGGTAATAATCCTGATGGATTTTCCCATGACAAGGGTAATGCTACTATCAGGGATGCTAAAGATCTAGAATGTACCTATTTTCAGATGAAGGGATCTATCGCCGCCTCAGGTAATGTGATGAGTTTGATAGACGAAGAAGGTAGCACAACGACCATTCCATGTGTGGGATGTTTTAGCCATTTATTTGTTGGATGTGGTTCTCTTACACAAGCTCCGAATTTGCCAGCTATGGACCTTACAGAGAGATGCTATGAATCTATGTTCTTGGGATGCTCCAATCTAATAGAAGCCCCTGAATTACCAGCTACTACGATGGCAGATTTCTGCTATGGAAACATGTTCTCTGGTTGCCGTAAACTCTCCAAGGCACCAGTATTGCCGGCTCTTAAATTGGCTGGATCTTGTTATGTGAATATGTTCAATAATGCAAATTTGACAGAAGCCCCTGAATTGCCAGCTACGGAACTGACATATAGATGTTATGCTAATATGTTTAGTAGATGTGCCAATTTAGTCAAGGCACCAGCATTGCCTGCTCAAGAATTAACCAACTTCTGTTATGAGTTGATGTTTTCTTATTGTACAAGTTTGACCGAAGCTCCAGAGTTGCCAGCTACTACGTTGGTTTCTTCATGCTATAAAGATATGTTTAAGGAATGTACAAATCTGAACTACATTAAGGTTGGGGTGATGACATTAGATAACGATGTCAGTGCGACAAGAGAATGGGTCTCAGGTATAGATGGACCAGGCGTTTTCATTTTCCCTTGTGGTAGTAAGTATAATAAACATGGAGCATCAGAAGTTCCAACAAATTTTGATATCGTTGCCTCTCCAATTGTGGTCTTCCAGAATTATGATGGAACAGAGTTGTGGCGTGATACGGTTGGATGTGATGTAGTACCAGAATACAAGGGAGATACGCCGAGCAGGGGAGACGCATACGAATTTATCGGATGGGATAAAGACCTGACGATATTGACCGAACCAGATGTCTATTATTATAAAGCTGTGTATGAGAAAAAATCGGATCCATTATATAACAATTGGTTATGTTTCACGGCAGAAGGTGAAGAATGTAGTGTCGGGTACACAATTAATGGAGAGGGACATCCTGACATGCAATATTCTGTAGATAATGGAAAGACGTGGGAGTATTTGGCTCCGAATGTAGAATTAGTATTAGCGAAGGGCGAAAAAGTATATTTCAAAGGAATTAATCCTGATGGACTTTCTACGGAGGAATCACAAGTTCGGTTTACAACGTATAATGAATTATCAGTCAGTGGTAGTGTGATGAGTTTGATTGATGGAGAGGGAACTGTAACAGAGATTCCGAATCCATATTGTTTTTATCGATTGTTTTACCAGAATCTGCATCTTACAGCAGCACCAGAGTTGTCGGCTACTGTTTTGACAGAAGGGTGTTATCGACAGATGTTTGCTTATTGTGAGGATTTGACAGAAGCACCTGTATTACCAGCTGTCACGATGGCGGAACGATGCTATCAGGATATGTTTCAGCATTGTATGAAGCTTACGAAAGCTCCAACATTGCCAGCTGAAGAAATGGAAAGGGAATGTTATTATGGAATGTTCAGAGATTGTTATTCATTAGCAGAGGCTCCTGCATTGCCTGCTACGACATTGGCGGATAGTTGTTATTGTGCGATGTTTAATGAATGTCATAATCTGACGAAAACCCCGAATTTGACAGCTACAGATATGGTTGTTGCGGCTTATATGTATATGTTTACCAATTGTACTAGTTTGACTGAGGTAACATCATTACCAGCCACTCATTTGGAAAGAAACTGCTATACAGGAATGTTCTCAGGATGTTCAAGTTTGGTTGAGGCACCTGCGTTGCCTGCTACGACATTAGCGGATAGTTGTTATACAGTCATGTTCGCAGGTTGTCGTAATATGCAAACACCTCCAGAATTACCAGCTGAAGAATTGTCACGGTCTTGTTATGAATATATGTTCACTGCTTGCTCATCAATCGTTGAGGCTCCTGTATTACCAGCTACTATATTGAAGCCATTCTGTTACGCAGGAATGTTTGCAGGATGTACCTACTTGGAAAAGGTGCCTGAAATAGCTATGACCTCTTTTGCAGAGCAAAGTTGTTTTCTTATGTTCAATGGCTGTTATAATTTGAATTATATTAAGGTGGGGGCAAATACATTGGATAATGAGTATGAAGCAACACTTAACTGGGTGGTGGCTATAAAGAACCCAGGCGTTTTTGTTTTCCCTTGTGGTAGCAAATATGATAAACATGGAGATTCTGAAGTGCCAGTTAATTTCGAGATACAATCTTCTCCTATAGTAGTCTTCCAGAATCCAGACGGTAGGGAGCTTTATCGAGATACAATAGCATGTGACGTGATACCTGAGTATATCGGAGATGAACCAACGTATGGAGAGGGAATGGTTTTTGTTGGATGGGACAAACCTCTGACTGTTTTAACTGATCTTAATACATATTATTTTACAGCTGTGTATGAGGAAGATCAACCAGTGTCTGGTAACTGGCTTTGTTTTACAGCAGAAAAGGCTGAATCAGAAGTGTGGTATAAAAATAATACATTTGAAGAGGGACCTGATGTACAATATTCTTTGGATGGAGGTCGCACTTGGAATCCGTTGGCACCGAACGAACATATTGTGTTGAAATCAGAAAATGATAAGGTCTATTTCAAAGGTGATAATCCTGACGGATTTTCTCGTAGTGAGGATGGTGAGGTTCTTTCTAGATCGACAACATTTAGAATGTCGGGTTCAATTGCAGCCAGTGGTAGTGTGATGAGTCTAGTTGATGGAGAAGGTACCTCTACGGTCATTCCAAATGATTTTTGTTTCGCCTCTTTGTTTGAAGGATGTCTCTCTTTAGTTAAGGCACCAGAATTGCCTGCTACTACATTGACGAGAGGTTGTTATGAAGAAATGTTTAGATTCTGTGATGACCTGGTATATGCACCTGAGTTGCCAGCTCTGCAAATGGCAGAGGAATGTTATGTGGCTATGTTTGCAGGGTGTGTGAAATTAACTAAGGCGCCAGCATTGCCAGCTAAAACATTGGCTACACGTTGTTATTATGGCATGTTCGCGGATTGTTATTATTTGGTAGATGTTCCAGAACTGCCAGCTACTAACTTGGCAGAGGCTTGTTATGGTTATATGTTCCGTGGATGTACGAGTTTGACAGATGCACCTGTGTTGCCAGCTACTGTGATGGCCACTTCATGTTATACTATGATGTTCAAGGATTGTTATGCTTTAGTAGAAGCTCCAGAATTACCTGCCACAACGTTGGAGGATGATTGTTATTCTAGTATGTTTTCAGATTGTTCCCATCTAGAAAAGGCTCCCGCATTGCCAGCTGAGGTTTTATCAACCTTTTGTTATGAAGAAATGTTTGCAAGATGCAAGAGACTATCTACTGCACCGGAACTGCCAGCAAAAGAATTGAAGTCTAGTTGCTACCAAAATATGTTCAATGGATGTACAAATCTGAACTACATTAAAGTAGGTGTCATGTCCTTGGATAATGATGATGAAGCTACATTAGATTGGGTGAAAGGTATCGATGGCGAAGGTGTCTTCATCTTCCCATGTGGTAGCAAGTATGACAAACATGGTGTTTCGGAGGTTCCTGATAATTTCAAGATCATCAGTTCGCCTGTTGTGGTCTTTCAGAACCCAGACGGTGAGGAGTTGTATCGTGACACGATCGGTTGTGATGTGGTGGCTGAATACAGGGGAGAGACACCAAGCTATGGTGAAGGACTTGTCTTCAAAGGTTGGGATCCAGAACTGACGATACATCCGGAACCAGATACATTCTATTATACAGCAGTATATGAAGAAGAACTGACCCCTATCACGGATGTTAGCAAATGTCTCTGTTTTACGGCAGCAGAAAAGGGTTCTGAAGTGTGGTGTCAGAACCACGGTAATAATGCTCCTGATATACAGTATTCTGTAGATGAAGGTCGAACATGGATTCCGTTGGCGGCAGATGAACATGTAGTTTTAAATTCGGTGGATGATAAAGTATATTTTAAAGGTATTAATCCAGAAGGATTCTCACATGGAGATTCTGATTATACTTTTTTTGAAATGTCCGGTATGATTGCAGCCAGTGGAAGTGTGATGAGTTTGTTGGATGGGGAAGGCGTTTCTAACGTTATTCCAAATGAATCTTGTTTTCGTTACTTGTTTGGCGGATGTGCATCTTTGACGAAAGCACCTGAACTTCCTGCTACTACCTTGTCAAAAGCATGTTATATGGGTATGTTTAGTCGTTGCTCGAGATTGACAGATATGCCTGAATTGCCTGCTACTACTTTGGCAGATAGTTGTTATAGTGATATGTTTTCTGAATGTTCAAAGTTGATCAAAACTACAGAATTGCCGGCAACTACTTTAACGGAAGGATGTTATGAATCGATGTTCTATAAATGTATAAGTCTGACCGATGCGCCTGAATTACCTGCGACGACTTTGGCAAAAGGATGTTATAATAGTATGTTCTATAATTGTACAAGTTTGACGGAAGCTCCTGAATTACCAGCTACAACGTTGGCGGTTGGATGTTATAATGGAATGTTCTATGGTTGCTCAAGTTTGACGAAAGCACCAGAATTACCTGCAACGACTTTGATGGACGGATGTTATTATGATATGTTCAATGGCTGTACGAGTTTGACGGAAGCACCTGAATTACCGGCTGCTGAATTGGTTAATGAATGCTATTATTCTATGTTTCGTGGTTGTTCTAACTTAACTTACATCAAGGTGGGTGTCATGACATTGGATGGTTTTGGAACTTCATCCTATTGGGTTTATGATGTGAAGAAAGAGGGTACGTTCATCTTCCCTTGCGGTAGTAAGTATGATAAACATGGTATATCAGAGGTTCCCGTTAATTTCAAGATCATCAGTTCTCCTGTTGTCATCTTCCAGAATCCAGACGGTGGGGAGTTGTATCGAGACACCATCGCATGTGATGTGGTGGCTGAATACAAAGGAGAAACGCCGACCTACGGTGAAGGACTTGTTTTCAAAGGTTGGGACAAGGAACTGACGGTACATCCAGAACCCGACACGTTCTATTATACGGCAGTATATGAAGAAGAACTGACCCCTATCACGGATGTTAGCAAGTGTCTTTGTTTCACAGCAGAGGAGGCTGGATCTGAAGTGTGGTATGAGAATGAAATGGATAATGCTCCGGATGTACAGTATTCTGTAGATGGAGGACGTACTTGGAACGTGTTGGCGCCCAAAGAACATGTGGTTTTGACTTCTGTGGGTGATAAAGTTTATCTTCGAGGTGATAACGCATCCGGTTTCTCACTAGTGGGAGACCTAACATCGCTAGACATGATTATGCTTGGCATTTATACTCATTTTGGAATGACGGGTTCGATTGCAGCTTCTGGTAGTGTGATGAGTCTGATTGATGGGGTAGGAGAGACAACAGAAATTCCTAATGCATATTGCTTTTATAAGTTATTTGTGGGATGTTCATCTTTGATTCAAGCACCGGAATTGCCGGCCACTACATTGAAAGAAAGTTGTTATGAATCTATGTTCTCGCTGTGCACATCTTTGACACAAGCACCAGCATTGCCTGCTACAAAGTTGGCAGACATATGTTATGAATCTATGTTTAAGTTTTGTTCAGATCTTACTGAGGCACCAAAGCTTCCAGCTACAGAATTGGCTCCTGGTTGTTATTCTTCTATGTTTAAAGACTGTGTAAGTCTGGTTACGGCACCTGAACTACCAGCGACCCAATTGGCTAATGCCTGTTATTCTTCCATGTTCTCTTCTTGTACGAGTCTTACAGAAGCACCGAAGTTAATTGCAACGACGCTATCTGGAGAGTGCTATAGATGGATGTTCGGTGAATGTACAAGTTTGACAAAAGCACCAGAACTACCTGCGACAACTTTGGCATATGGCTGTTATGATGGAATGTTCTCAGAATGTTCATCTTTGACGGAAGCTCCCGAATTACCAGCTACTACCTTGGCAGATTATTGTTATTATTATATGTTCTCAGGATGTACGAGTCTGACAACTGCACCAGAATTACCGGCGACAGAGTTGGTGAATGGATGCTATAATAACATGTTTGAGAAATGTAACAGTCTGAATTACATCAAAGTGGGTGTGATGAGTCTGGATAATAATTTTGAGTATGGTGCAACAAGAGACTGGGTTTCTGGTGTGGATGGACCGGGTGTCTTCATCTTCCCATGCGGTAGTACATACGACAAGCATGGAGTGTCTGAGGTGCCTGAT
>CACXCA010000064.1 GCA_902766045.1 uncultured Bacteroidales bacterium | reverse complement strand
GGCCACCCTTCGAGCCCCGTCTATCGCTTAAGGAAAAGGACATCCAATTGGATGTCCTTTTTTGCAATTAATCAGAATAATAGGTGAGATATGTAGCGAATCAAAATGATTGCCATGAATAGTTTTACGGATTAAGAGCATTTTTGGCAAAGTTTAGTTCAGTCAGGTTGCTTTCTTTGTATTCTTGATTTTCAAGGGATTCATTTCTGTCCCACATTACTTGATATAGTTCTTGACTTTGAGTTTGATCAATGACTTCGTCAAACACTTCAGCAAGCCAATAGAATTCCTCTTCAGAACATGTTTTGAGGAAATCAATTGCACCAGGAATATCATTAACGAGAATATCTCTTTCAATGTTCCAACATTCTTCTTGAGCAAAATCATCATTAAGCTCCAGGGATATTCTTCTCTGTATGGTTTCTTTCAATTTGGCTATATCCATTATCGTTTCCTCCTTGCTGCTTTGCTCTGATGTGAATCAGGAAATATGGTCGCTATCTTTCCGTGGGTTCGCATAACACCTACGCGAACACCTTTATATATGCCCCATATGGTTTTTCCGTCAGGTACATGGCGATTTTTACGCAGACCAGCAACATGCTCTCCTGCATGACGAATATCCCTTGACGTCCAACTTGCCGGGAACCAGGCCTGGTTAGTTCCTGATTGCTTTCTCTTGTCTTTATGATCAGGAATATTACCAATCCGTACTCCATTAGGATATGTTTTAACTATGTTATATTTTATACCATATTTTTCCAGTTCTTTTAAGCCTGTTTGTCCGTGACCGCCACTTTTTAATCGTAAGCGGGAATCCTTACCAGAAGTCCATAAGTAAGTTCCCTCATTGGAGTGAATCACAGCATAGTCGCTGGCGGAATGTCCGGAGCCTTTTGTATTAATATATCGACCACTTTTTGTAGTACCCATTAGCTTCGCCCCCTTCTTTTTCTGGTGGTCCAGTCATCATATTGGATGAATTGTGTACTTCCGGCATAATCCTTGAAAATTGAATCCGGCATTCGTCCATAGACCAGTACTACTACAGGCTCTAATTCTATAAGCATTGCTTCTAATCCTGCTTTGAAATAATATTTGTTTTCAGCCGATCTGATGCATCCAAAAGTACCAATGGAAACAATGCTGTGTTTTGGAGCCCCAAGGAAGGCTATTTTCTCTGGTAATTCACAGGTAGTATAGGTACGTTCATCTCCCCAACGTATATTTGGGATAACATATTCCCCTCTGGATTGGAAATAAGCCCCGACAGCACGATTAAAATAGGTATTTACAATTTGCAGACAAAGAGGCATATCAATATATAAAGAGGCATCAGGTGTAATAAACGCTGAAAACCTGCTAATATCCTCATATACGGCTTCTGGGTCATATATCAGGTTGGCAAATCGATAATCATGCTCATATTCACAAATCGCAGTGTCATAAGAATCGACATAGTTTCTTTTAGTGAATGGTGTCATGGTTTTGGGAATAATAATCTCTTTAGGAGCCTGGATTATTGGAATCTCAAGGATCCCATCAAAGAATGCCTTTTCAACTAGTTCAGGATGAAAACCATCATCAATAATGTTGTATTTTTTACGCATTACTGCTACCTCCTTTTTTGAGTTTTTTCATCGTTATTGTTGCTCATTTTTGCCGAGTAAAAAATTTCCCTCTTTTATGAACAGTGCTTTAATGAATGTGTAAGAGATAGCAATACAAACCATATATTTAGATGGTAAAACGCTATTTATCAAAAGGGAAACTAGTTGACTAAATAGTAAAACCTAGTATACTAATTGATATATGGAGGAAACGAAAATGAATTATGAAGATTATATTGGCGAAAATATTAGAGAGGTAAGATTATCAAAAGGCCTATCTCAGCAAGCGGTTGCTGAGAAATGCGGTTTTTCTAATACAATGCTGAGTCAATACGAAAATGGGAAAAAGACACCAGGGCTTTTCACAACTGCGAAAATAGCAAAAGCATTGGGCGTAAGCATTGATCGACTGTATTATGGCGATGAGAATAAAGCTTTTATTTCTACGGCTCCGGATGAAGGAAGAAAAATCGTAAATTGTTTTTATGCCTTATGGGAAATGGGAATCATAGACTATTATGAAAACTTTGTTTATAACGATTATTCATCATTTGATGATAAAAATAAAAAAAGAAAACAAGGAATATATTTGAATATCCTAAAGTATCCTGATTCCATCAAAAGATTAATTGAGTCTTTGAACGGATTTAAAGCTCGAAAAGAAACATATCAAACTCCAGAACAGTATTTAGAAATGATTCTGGACTCCGTTGCGGTGGAGATAAACCATTTAATAGAACGGGACAAACAGGAAGAAGAAATCAGGAAGAAAAATAAGAGATAATGATTAAACGGACAAGAAAAACTGGTGCACTTTCCTGGTGCACCATTTGCCTGCATTATTCGAAACTCCTTTATTTTATTAGGGTTGAGGAGCTTTCCGGCCATCCTTCGAGCCCCGTCTATCGCTC
>CACXCA010000063.1 GCA_902766045.1 uncultured Bacteroidales bacterium | reverse complement strand
GAATGAATTACTATCAAAATTTGTAGTCGACAGTGGCGACGAGAGACTCGACCGTATGGTCAACATATGGAATCAGTATCAGTGCATGATTACGTTTAATTTTTCTCGTTCTGCTTCTTTCTTTGAGAGTGGTGTTGGAAGAGGAATGGGATTCCGGGATTCAAATCAGGATCTTGTTGGATTTGTGCATCAGATACCAGTTAGAGCGAGACAAAGAATTATTGATATAGCATCAACTCAATTCCCGGATGGTGGTTGCTATCATCAATATCAACCGCTTACAAAACGTGGAAACAATGACATTGGAGGAGGATTCAATGATGATCCTTGTTGGCTGATTTTTGGAACCGTTGCATACATCAAGGAAACTGGAGATTTCTCTATTCTGGATGAAATGGTACCCTTTGATAATCAGCCAGGTTCTGAAGTTTCGCTCTTTGAACATTTAAGAATTTCTTTTAATCATGTCGTGGATAATCTTGGACCTCATATGCTTCCACTTATTGGTAGGGCGGATTGGAATGATTGTCTGAATCTTAACTGTTTTTCATGGGATCCTAATGAAAGTTTTCAAACTACAGAAAACAAAAGTGAGGGTTCTATGGCGGAATCCATTATGATTGCTGGACTTTTTGTTTTCTGTGGAAAACAATATGTGGAACTATGTGAATATGTTGACAAACATCAAGAGGCAAAAAGAGCTCAGCAATGTATTGATGCTATGATTGATGCTGTGAAAAAACATGGATGGGACGGAGACTGGTATCTTCGTGCTTATGATTTTTATGGTAATAAAATAGGATCAAAGGAATGTGAAGAGGGAAAAATTTTTATTGAATCGCAAGGTTTTTGCACCATGGCTGGAATTGGATTGAAAGATGGTATGGTTGAGAAATCACTTGATTCTTGTAAAAAGTATCTTGACACTTCTCATGGTATGGTTCTTAATAATCCCGCATTTACTCGTTATTACGTTGAAATGGGGGAAATCTCAAGTTACCCTGCTGGGTATAAGGAAAATGCTGGTATTTTCTGTCACAATAATCCATGGGTAATTATTGGTGAGACCGTGGCAAGGAGAGGTAATGATGCTTGGGAACATTATACAAAAATTTGTCCGGCGTGGATTGAGGATCAAGAACTCCATAAGGTTGAGCCATATGTTTATTGTCAGATGGTTGCAGGAAAAGATGCTGCAAAACCAGGAGAGGGGAAAAACTCATGGCTGACTGGAACAGCGGCTTGGAACTGGTATACAATTACTCAATTCATTCTTGGCATAAAACCTACTTTTGACGGATTGGAAATCGATCCTTGTATCCCTTCGTCAATGAAAGAATTCAAGGTGAAACGTGTACTTCGTGATGCTGTATACGATATCGTTATAAAGAATCCTGATGGAAAGCAAGCTTATGTTAAACAAATTTCAATTGATGGAATAAGTATCCAGGGAAATGTTATCAAATCTACTCCTGGTCATCATTTTGTTGAAGTCCTTATGTAAATCTTAAATAGGTTTAGTCCGAGGTGGTTTAAATAATATCACCTCGGACTATTGATTTTACACATATCAGTTATGAATCTATTTAATAACTTATATGCTTGCTTTATTGTCATTGTAAGAATTAGGCCATAATTATGGATTCCTTTCAATTCTTTTCAATGCTCTTTTCTTTACTTTTTTACAGTAATAAGTCCTTATTACTCGAGAGAAAGGCTCGAATAGTATCTCTCCAGGATAACTGGATAGAAAGTGCATATTACGTTTTAATTTTTCCCAGTTCTTCATCATAAAACCAGAATCCTCTTGCCAATATTTTGTACCATACTTTCCGAAATTCCCACCTTCTAATATTTCATTGATTAAAATTTTCCCTTTTTTTTCATTGGGAGGAGATATTAGATGATGGTCTTCTAATCCCAAAGTCTCCTTTAGTACGTACATTACAGCTTGTGAAAAACCATAGAGATTGATCTTCTTTAATTGATTTTGAACATACTTATGGTCTTCTTTTTTTAAGAATTTCATCACATAATAGTAATCTACAAAGTGCCTTAAGCCAATTCCTTCTATAATGAAATGAATGAAAATATGTGTTAATTGATACACAGCATTAAAACGTGGAGTTGGTACGCATAGCTTTCCAATATTTTCT
>CACXCA010000062.1 GCA_902766045.1 uncultured Bacteroidales bacterium | reverse complement strand
CTCTTCCCATTCCGAACAGAGAAGTTAAGCCCGCCATCGCCGATGGTACTGCACACCAGTGGGAGAGTAGGTAGCTGCCCCTTTTTTTTAAAATCCGGTCCTTTGAGGTCCGGATTTTTTTTTTGTATATTTTCCCCTGTTTTTTTTGTTTTGGCACGGATTTTGAATGTATCTAAGTGTTATTGTTTTCTGATCGTTAATCTTAATAAATATTTTACACATGAAAAACATTTTACGTAAAATCTTCTTATTGACATCTGTGGGTTGGATGTGTGGTTTACCTTCATGGTCTCAAACGACAAAAATTGAGGCAGAGTCATTTATTGATTCCAAAAGTGGTAGTACTGATATAAAAATAGAAAATGATAGAAGTGTAGGCTACTTTGATGAGTATGGGGAACAGTTGATTTATGAAATAAATGTTGAAACTACAGGAATGTATAAGATGACATTCAAGTATGTGTCACAGACAGATGGAAAAATTCGTATTTCCATGGATGATGGATCTTATTTTGTATATAATTTGACTGCATATCGTTTGTTGGGTGATAATTGGTGGCAGTTGCCATTCTCTGATTGGTATGAATTTCCAATCGACAATGGACCATCATTTTATTTGACTCAAGGAAAACATATTATGACGGTGACGAATGAGGAAGCAGTTTTTAACTTGGATTGCTTTATGATGCAGAAGTCTTCCGTAACAGACAATGAAGTGGCTCAAGTAAAAACAACACCTTCCAAGGTCGTATTGATGCAGGGTGAATATGGGGATGTCTATCCAAGAGCATACAATAAATCAGGTGAAATGATTGCAGCACCTGTGACATGGTCTAGTAACGTGAAGGATGGTCGTTATACGGCTGGTTCTTATGGTACAGATGAAATTGTTTTGACAATGGGTAGTATCTCTAAGACGATAAAGGTTGATATTGCAAAACCAACAAAAAAGAAAGAATTTGTCGTGTCAAAATATGGTAGTTTGAGAACAGACAAAGGATATGTGGCAGATGCAAGTGGTAATAAGGTTTGCTTGATGGGTCCAAGTCTTTTCTGGAGCTGTTCAGCTCCATTGTGGTGGAATAAAGAAACCGTGAATTTTTTGGTGGAAAAATACAATATCCAAGTTATTCGACTTCCAGTTGCTATAGCACCGTGTGGATCTTCTGGACAAACTAGTTGTGGCAACCCACCTGATACATGGAACAAGGATTGTTACTATTATCGTCCGGACTACACAAAGAAGTTGGTGGATGAAGTAGTTAAGGCAGCTATTGAAAATGATATTTATGTTGTCATTGATTTTCATGAGCATAAAGCAGAGGATTGGACAAATTTGGCAAAAGAATTTTTTACTTATTTTGCCACGAAGTGGGGTGAATTCCCTAATGTGATGTATGAGATATACAACGAACCGTTGTATGAGGTGGATAATTCAATTGTAATTTCTTATGCAAAACAGGTTATCCCAGTTATTCGTGCGATAGATAAAGATAATATCATTATTGTAGGTTCTAAAAGATTCTCTCGAGAACCAGATCAAGTTACATCAGCAGGTGATGGCTATTCTAATATTGCTTATACATGGCATGGATATGTCAAGTATGATCATCAAGGTGATTGGAGTAATAATACATGGAATAATGGTGTTCCTGTAATTGTTACGGAATGGGGATTGAATGGAGGAAAGGCTGATGGAGGATTGCTAAATACCTTTAAACAAAGAGGTGTAATCAATTGTTTCTGGTCTATGTGTAATTTAGGTGGTGATGATGCAATTTGGTCTGTGCTAAAAGACAATTGCTATAAAGTCAGTGATTGGTCAAATAATGATATGACAGAGAATGGCGCGTTTTTGTTGGAGACAACTAAAGGTTGGATTAATTTTAAACCGGTGATATTAGATGATTCAGAAGAGTTCTCTATGTCTATTTGTTCAAGTCAAAAGGTATTTTTGCCAGTCGATGCTGTTAACTTGTCGGGATCAGCTAAAGGTGGTACAGAAAAATATACATATACATGGAAGCAGGTCTCAGGACCTAGTCAAGTTGATTTCTCGTCACCTAACAGTGAAAAAACAACAGTTAGTGGTATCGTGGCAGGCAGTTATAGCTTTATGTTGGTAATCAGTGATGGTGAGGATGAGTTGTCAGAAACAACATCTTTGATCGTTTATCCAGAAGGATATGTAGATCCAGGCCTGATTGATAACATAGATGACAATGATATCATTAGTAGATGGGGTGGTTCATGGGATGTGTTTGATGATTCCAATAAGAATGCTAATCCTCATTCTACTGTTACATCGGCCTCTCAATTACCTAGTGATGGAAGAATTAAAGCAGATATAAAAATGGGTAACCAGTGGCAAGGAGAAGGATGGATGGGTGATCCTTATTGTGGTGTTGAATTATATTTAAATGAAGAGAAAACGGCAATGGATTTGTCGGAATGTTCAAGAATTACGTACAGATTCAGAGGTTCATCACACGAATTTAGAGTAGAAATGTCTGCAGTGAAAGATGAAGATTACCATAGTGCTAATGTTTCTGGTTCTAAAGACTGGACAGACGTAACTATAACTTGGGGTGGTTTGAAACAAGCTTCAGATTGGGGTGTTGATATGTCTTTGGATAGAACTGACATACGTAAATTCAGTTGGCAAGTGAAAGGTGATGCAAATAATTCTAAAACCTTGGAGATTGATGATGTTACATGTGTCGGTATGGTTTCTGATGCAGATAAATACAATTCTTCATTAGATAAATTGGTAATCTATCCAAATCCATCAAATGGAACATTCTCTGTATTAGTTCCAGAAAAATGTGAAGTGAATATATATGATTTGATGGGTAATGTTGTTAAGACGTTTATTGCTATACCTGATTTTGAAAACAAAGTGTCTCTTTCTGTTAAAGGTGTATATGTAATCAAGGCAGGTGGCATGGTTGGAAAAATAGTAGTGAAGTAATATTATTTATATGTCAAAAAAAAGGAGGTTGTAAAACCTCCTTTTTTTGTATGTCCTTCATCTATTCTCAGTAGAAACGCAAATTCATTGCTTCTCAAAAAAAATTATAGAAATTTATAGAACCCTCAAAAAAAATAGCAATACATTTCTGTATTGCTATTTTAGTATAAATAAAGAAGTCGATTAAGATTCTTTTAAGATAACATCATGAGCACCACCTTCAATGATAGAAGTAGAGGATACTAATGTTATTTTAGCCTCTTTTTGAAGTTGAGGGATTGTTATTGCACCGCAGCTGCACATTGTAGAAATAATCTTAGCCAATGTTTGATTCAAGTTGTCTTTCATCTTTCCAGCATAAGGTACATAACTATCAACACCTTCCTCAAATTTAAGATTTGAACTGCCTCCCATGTCATAACGTTGCCAGTTTTTAGCACGGTTAGAACCTTCTCCCCAGTACTCTTTAACTATACGATTTCCAATGGTTAATTTTTTAGTAGGAGATTCGTCGAAGCGAGCAAAATAACGTCCCATCATCAAGAAATCAGCCCCCATGGCTAGTGCAAGTACCATATGGTAATCTTGAACAAGTCCACCGTCACTACAAATAGGAACATAGATGCCTGTTTTTTCAAAATATTCGTCACGTGCTTTAGCAACTTCCATAATGGCAGTCGCTTGTCCACGTCCGATTCCTTTTTGTTCACGGGTGATACAGATGGAACCACCACCGATACCTACTTTAACGAAATCGGCACCTGCATCAACAAGATATCTAAAACCTTCAGCATCTACCACATTACCAGCTCCGATTTTTACCGTATCACCATATTTTGAACGAACCCATGTAATGGTATCTTTTTGCCATTCAGAAAAACCATCAGAAGAATCTATACAAAGAACGTCAACACCAGCATCTACCAATGCGGGAACACGTTTTTCAAAATCTCTAGAATTAATACCAGCGCCGACCAAAAGTTTTTTGCTGCCATCAGATAGCTCTTGTGGGTTTTCGTGGTGACTATCATAATCTTTACGGAAAACAAAGTAGCGTAACTTCTGGTCATCATCAATGATAGGAAGAGTGTTTAGCTTGTGATCCCAGATGATGGTGTTAGCTTCACTTAAGGTGATGCCGATTTTCCCAACAGTTAGTTTTGAAAAAGGTGTCATGAAATTCTTGACAGGAGAAGAGGTATCTACTTTATCAATTCGATAATCCCTGCTAGTCAAAATACCTTCTAGTTTTCCGTTAGGTGTACCATCGGTTGTGACTCCAATTGTTGAGTGACCTGTTTTTTGAATGAGTTCAATAGCGTCAGCCAAACTGGTTTCAGGCGTTACGTTTGAATCACTGATAACGAATCCAGCCTTGAAATTCTTTACCTTTCTAACCATCTCTGCCTGAGATTCAATAGGTTGAGATCCATATATGAATGACAACCCACCGTTACGAGCCAATTCTATGGCGAGACCAGAGTCTGAAACCGCCTGCATGATTGCAGAAACAAATGGTATATTCAAGTTAATGGCAGATTTCTCGCCTTTTTTGAATTTAACCAAAGGGGTTTGTAAACAAACATTGTTTGGAATACACTCTTTAGTGGTCAATCCCGGAATAAGAAGATACTCTCCAAAAGTGTGGGATACATCGCTGATAATTTTAGCCATAATCTATATTGTTTTCTTGTTTTTGATTCTTTTGTCTGAGCTTGTAAAAAATTATGCAAATTTAGTAAATTATTCTCAAATACCCATCTGTTAGGTTGAAAATTTGGAGGGAGAGAAAGCAATAAACTAAAAATTGGGCAGATATAATTATGTATAGAGAGGAATGAACTGGGTTGGTGGTTTTATGCCAGAATGGAGAGAAATTTTGAGAAATACTGAAAATTTGTCATGTTTTATAGTTTGGCATAACAATTGAAATAATATAATGTGGAAGGTTTAATATGATTTTGTTTTTGTAAATGATAGAATATACAAGCTTTCCGACAGAATGAGATTATAAATAGAATAGTATAAACTGACAAATTGTCGTATAGTGAAAAAAAATATGATTGTAGGAACGTCATTATTTAGTGATGACATGGATGTAGAAGATGCAGGATTTATTCCATTGATATCAGATGGAGAAGAACCGATGGATTTGAAGGATTCAGATATCGAGAATCTTCCATTGTTACCTTTGCGTAATGTGGTATTATTTCCGGAGGTGATACTTCCTGTTTCTATGGGAAGGAAAAAATCTTTGCTTGCCGTTAAAAATGCGTATAAAAACAAGAGTTTAGTTGCTGTATTCACTCAGAGGGATGCCAAAATAGAGGAACCTATCCAGGAAGAACTTTTTGAAGTGGGAACGGTTGCTACTGTTATCAAGATTTTAGAGTTGCCAGATGGTAGTACAACTGCTATTTTGCAAGGTAAACATCGTGTTCATTTGGATTATATTAACAGTGTAAAACCTTTTTATAGAGGTACTGTTTCTCCATTATTGGATGTTCAACCTGAAAAGAGCAAAAAGAAAGAGGTTGATGCATTGCTGGAGGCGGTTAAGGATACTGCATCTAAGATTATTAAAGGATCTGGAAATATGCCACCTGAGGCTATGTTCGCTATAAAAAATATCGAACAACCAATGGCTTTGTTGAATTTTGCATGTGCTAACTTAGGTCTTTCGGTTGAAGAAAAACAGATTCTTTTAGAGATAGATGAGGTTGAACAGAAAGGGTATAAATTGTTGGAATTCTTGAATAAAGAGTTACAAATGATTGAAATCAAACAGTCTATTCAACATAAAACCCATGAAGGAATTGACCAGCAACAGCGTGAATACTTCTTGCAACAACAGATTAAAACGATTCAGGATGAATTAGGTGATTCTCAATCGAAATATGTTGAAGATTTAAGAGAAAAGGCTAAAAAGAAAAAGTGGACGAAGGAAGTCAAGGAAATCTTTGACAATGAGTTGTCAAAGTTGGACCGTATGTCTCAACATTCTCCTGATTATTCTGTTCAGTTAGGCTATTTGGAAACTATCGTAGCCTTGCCATGGAATGAATACACGAAAGATTCTCTGAACTTGAAGAATGTTAAAAAGATTCTTGACAGAGACCATTTTGGAATGGAGAAGGTGAAAGAACGTATCATTGAACATCTGGCTGTTTTGAAGATGAAAAATGATATGAAATCTCCAATTATCTGTTTGGTCGGTCCTCCAGGGGTGGGTAAGACTTCTTTGGGGAAATCCATTGCAGAGTCATTGAATCGAAAGTATGTCAGAGTATCATTAGGTGGTTTACATGATGAAGCGGAAATTAGAGGTCATCGTAGAACGTATATTGGAGCTATGCCTGGACGAATCATACAAGGTATTCAAAAATCAGGCTCGGCAAATCCTGTATTTGTCTTGGATGAAATAGATAAAGTAAATCATGATTTTAAGGGAGATCCAGAATCAGCATTGCTGGAGGTGTTAGACCCAGAACAGAATAATGCTTTTCATGATAACTTTTTGGATATTGATTTCGATTTGTCAAAGGTGATGTTCATTGCAACAGCCAATGATTTAAGCACAATCTCTAAGCCTCTTTTAGATCGTATGGAGATTATTGAAGTTGGAGGGTATATCCAGGAAGAAAAGGTCCGCATTGCTTTGGATCATTTATTGCCTAAGGAAAGAGAGAATCATGGATTAAAGGAGGATCAGATTACCTTGACAGAGGAATCTGTAGATAAAATCATTGATGGATATACGCGTGAGTCTGGTGTTCGCGAATTAGATAAGCAGATATGCAAGATAATGCGTAAGGTGGCATATAAAATAGCCATGAAAGAGGAATATGAGCCTGTCTTGAACCCTGATCATATAGAAGATTTCTTGGGAACGGTTCGCTTCTCACGCGATAAGTATCAAGGAAATGAATATGCAGGTGTCGTTACCGGTTTGGCGTGGACTTCTGTCGGAGGTGAAATTCTTTTTGTGGAATCGAGCTTAAGTAAATCCAAAACACCTAAATTAACTTTGACAGGAAGTTTGGGCGATGTGATGAAGGAATCGGCTATTATTGCCTTGGAATATATTCGTGTACATGCAGATTATTGGAATATCGATTCCTCTGTGTTTGATGAGTATAGCATTCATGTCCATGTACCAGAAGGTGCAGTGCCTAAAGATGGTCCTTCTGCTGGTGTGACGATGGTTACGTCGTTGGTATCTGCCTTGACAAAACGTAAGGTTCGTAAGAATTTGGCAATGACAGGTGAAATCACACTACGAGGTAAAGTGTTGCCTGTCGGAGGAATCAGAGAAAAAATATTAGCTGCAAAAAGAGCCGGTATTACAGATATTATTCTTTGTAAAGAGAATGAAAAGGATATTCTAGAAATCAAACCTGCTTACTTGAAAGGGGTTACATTCCATTATGTGGAAGATATACGTCAGGTAACTGATTTTGCTCTTTTGGATGAGTTAGCTGAATAATTATTATTAATGAGAAAAGTTTATAAAGTTGGAAATGTGTATATGTTTCCAACTTTTTTTGTGTTATATTTGCATGTTTTTCATTTGCTTATAGTTATGAGAATGAATTATAGAATTGTTCGATTGTAAAGTATAAATGTTATGAAATTCAATAAATTGTTTTTATTGGGATTCGTCCTGTCGTATATCCCTATGCATGTGACTGCATCTGTTCGTATAAATGAAGTGATGCCATGTAATTTTTCAACCTATATGGACAGAGATTATTTTAATTTCTCTGGCTATGTTGAGTTTTATAATGATTCGGAGGACACTATCTCATTGAGAGATTATACGTTGAGCCACTATAAACTAAAGAAGAGTGGTAAATATTCAAAGAAATGGATATGGACTGTTGATAAAGATGTTGTCATACCAGCTCATTCATATCAGATCGTATGGATGGATGAAATGACAATGGTAAATCATTGTCCTTATAAATTGGATGCTGATGGAGGTTATGTTACCTTGTCGATAGATTCTCAGCTAATTGATTCTATTTCTTATCAGAAGATGTTGCCTCGTATAGCTTATGGTAGATATGAGGCACAAGAGGGTTACATGTTACCCTCTCCAGAAAAGGAGAATACAGTTGCCTATGGGGTGTTGAATGATTCAACACGGGCTGCGCAGCCGTCGGCAGATGTTACGTCAGGAATTAAAACAGAACCGTTTTATCTGACTTTATCGTCAGAATCAGAACATGCGGATATTTATTATACTTTAAATGGAACAGAACCATCTATTGCCAATGGATTAACCTATTCGACGCCTATTTATGTGGCTGAAAATATGAATTTGAGAGTGATAGCTTATGAAGAAGGCAAACTTCCAAGCGAAATATCGTCTTTTACATATATATTCCATGATGAAGCCCATGATAATTGTGGAGGATATACGATTCCTGTTGTTTCTATTACAGTTGATAGCTTGTATTTCTATGATGATAGTTTGGGTATTTGTGTAAAGGGTGTAAACGGGAAGTTAGGAGAGAAAGAATGTACACGATCCAAAGCAAATTATAATAGAGATTGGGAACGACCTGTTGTGTTCTCTTATTTTGTGGATGGAGAAGAGGTTTTAAGTCAGGAGGTGGAAGCCTCTGTAGAGGGTGGCTGTTCTCGTAAAGAGACTGTAAAATCATTGGCATTAAAGGCATCTAAGAAAACTGGACAGGATGAATTCAAATATGTTTTCTTCCAGTCCAAACCGGATATTGTTCATCAGACTCTTTATTTACGTAATGGTGGAACAGCATATGGAAAAGTTCGATTCCGTGATGGATTGATGCAAGCATTTGCCATCGGAATGAATATTGATTACCAAGCCTTTCAGCCAGTAGCATACTATATCAATGGTAAGTATATAGGTATTATGAACCTGAATGAACGTACTAATGTTGATTATCTAAAAGCAAATTATGGTATAGATGAGGAGGATGTTGATTTGATTACTATTTCAGATCAGTTGGGAATACGTGCATCAAAAGGTGATAAAGTGGCATACGATGAGTTGGTGAGTTATTTATCCAATACTGACCCTTCGGATTCCATTTTCTTTGAAGGTGCATGTGAACGAATGGATATGGATGAGTATATGGACTATCAGGTATTTCAACAGTTTATTGTTAACTCAGACTGGCCAGGGAATAACACAAAGATGTGGAGAGAAAGAAAAGAGGGAGCAAAGTTCCGTTGGATCTTGTTTGATACAGATTTCGGCTTAGGACTTCCTGGCTACGCAAACTTAGGAAATTATACGAAGAACATGTTTAATTGGTGTCAAGGTATAGGAGGAAAACAATGGGCTAATTCTGCTTCTTGGATGACAAAGATATTTGCACAGTTGAGTAAGAATCACGAATTCAGAGAAAAACTGGTAGATAAATTTTTGTATCATTTATCAACGACATTTTCAGATGAGAACATAGAGGCCGTATTTGATAGTATGACGACTATAATGGATGCTGAGTATTGTGCTCATTATGGGAAAACAGCTACTTCGGCTGCGTCTTCAATGAAAACGTTTGCATTGAAGAGATCTTCGTATATAATTGATCAGTCAGAATTGTATTTGGGACGAACAGACGTGAATGATAATGAATCTATTCCTTTATCGTTGATGTATTGGAACGAAGAGAGCTTCTCTTTGATTACAGAACGACCTATTGTACAAGTCGCTATTTATTCCGTAAATGGAATGATGTTGAGTGAACGTTCTGTCGGTGATACTTATTTTGAACAAGACATGTCTGATTATCCGAAAGGAGTTTATTTATTAAGTGTTACGTTTGAAAACGGTAGGGTAACTAGAAAAATAATGAAAGAGTAATCTGAATGATTATTTTATAATGATTTAAGAAGATTCTCAATCTGTGGGAGAATAGGAGATTGTCCGTCATTGATGATTACGTGGTGAGAAAGGACTCTTTTCTCTTCGTCATCCATTTGGTTTTTGATACGTGCTTCGATTTGTTCTCGAGAGGATTTGTCACGAGAAACGGCTCGTTCTATGCGTATATCAATCGGAGCATATACCATGATAGAGGTGTCGATTCTTTTATACAATCCTGATTCAAATAAGAGAGCGCTTTCTGTTGCTACGATTTCAGAAGATTGATTGTTGCACCATTTTAGGAAATCCAGACCTACAACAGGATGAATGATATGATTCACTTCACATAATAGAGAGGCATTGCTGAATATCATCTGGGCCATTTCTTTTTTGTTTAGAGAACCATCGGCAAAGTATATTTTTTCTCCTAGAAGGTTGATTAATTTCTTTTTCAGTTCGTTGTTGGTTATCAATAGCTTCTTTGATTCAGAATCTGCATCATATACGGGAATTCCCTTGAGTCTGAAGATTTCTGATACAATTGATTTCCCTGAACCTATGCCTCCAGTGATGCCTAATTTTTTCATTGTGGGAGAAATTTTTCTTCAATGATATAATCCACTTCTTCCGTTTCCAACTTTATGTTGAATACTTCTTTGGGTGATTCTTTTATCTCAATAGGAAGTTTGCTTTTATGATGGCTTGTTTCTTTGTAATCTACGACGAATGTAAAAGACGAAGCGTCTATTTTGTCATAATTAGACAGACCTACTCTGCAAATGGCAGATACAGAAGAAGGAAATATCCGTAGTTGTCTATCTTTGGGTAGATTAACGATTGATATTGGTGTTTGTATCTGTTTTTCTGTAAATCTTTCTGTCCTAATTGTTAGATTGATAATAGAATCCGAGAAGGTGATATGAGGTATGCGTATTAGTTTGATTTTCAGACTCAGTGTGTCTTTGA
The DNA here is from genome assembly GCA_902766045.1 of uncultured Bacteroidales bacterium. Lineage (GTDB taxonomy): Bacteria > Bacteroidota > Bacteroidia > Bacteroidales > Paludibacteraceae > UBA1181. Next base: position 27,123 of record CACXCA010000062.1, on the reverse strand, counting down.
TATCGGAAATGTTAGTTTCTTCGGAGAAAGCTATGTATAAACTGTCAATGTCATCCTGTGGACCATAGGCCATGACATAGTTCGGCTCCATTTCTATAGAGTCACAGAATGTATATTGTTGTGCGAGTTCAAACGTGCCATTTAGTTTGATTCGCACCTTCTTTTGAGCCAATTTTTCAATATCAAAGGAGAAAACATCAGGAGAGACTTTTGTAATTTGTGTTTCTGATTTTATTTGTTTCTTTAGATTCTGAATCAAGTCCTGAGAGTGAATTGTATTTTTCCCAATCGTTACTTTTGATAAATCTATATCTATAGGATCTAGTTTACTAGCCCATCTATATGCTATTAGATTAGTACCCTGTCCTACGATAGTGATACGAAGAGAGGAGGGTAGTTCACTTTTTGTAATGTATTGATTGGGTAGATTTGTATAGTTTACAGGAATAACAATCATGGTTTCATACTTTTCTTTTAAAGCATGAAGAACCCATAAGGCAGCAGATAAAAAAAGAAAAAGAGTGAAAACAAATAAATCTTTACTCGTGACAAATTTTTTAATATTTGCCAGAATATTTTGCCCCTCTTTTTCTAATTCTTCTTTGTTCATTCTATAGAACTCACTAATAAAAACCTATCTGAACTTGTGTAATCTAGTCTTTATTTTGTTGTAGTGGTCTGATTTGCACTTGAAGGATCGGCAAATACAGAGTTTTTATCAACTTGAATGTTGACGTTGTTTGCTATTTCAATAATGACAGACAAGTCTTTTATCTCTTTGACTTTTCCGTAGATTCCGCCACCAGTTACGACTTGGTCTCCTACCATAAGTGCTTCTCTGAATTTTTTAATCTCTTTTTGACGTTTAGTTTGAGGACGGATCATAAAGAAATAAAAAATAACAAAGATTAATAACATCATAATGAGTCCAGATGAAGACCCAACTTGTTCTTGTAATAAAACTGTGTTTAACATATTCGTATATTTAAATTATAAGTATTTACTTTTTATAACTATTCATGTAGGCTACTTTAGTGATCTTCTTTTCTTTTGTTAGATCCTTCACGATAGCATCTAATATACCGTTGATAAAGTTGCTACTTTTATTTGTGCTGTAGGCTTTTGCTATTTCAAGATATTCATTCATTGAAACGCTTACAGGAATAGAAGGGAATGTACAAATCTCAGCTAATGCAGTCTGCATGATTATGATGTCTAAGAAGGCAATTCTGTCAGCGTCCCAGTTTTTTGCATGAGTAGTGATTAGCTCTTTATAATCATTCGCATTGAAAATAGCGTTCTTAAATAGGGTGAGAACATATTGTTCGTCTTCCGAATCTTTGAACTTAGGTAACAAAGTTTGGTTTTCACCATTGCTTTCTTCAAACTGCTTGATGGTTTTAATGACGAAGCTAACTACAATTTCAGCATCATCGTTCCAATATATGGATAAATCCTCCAGTTCTTTTCCTAGATTTTCTGACTCAGAGATGATTTTTCTAAAAATATTTCTCCAGAGTTCTTTATCTTCAGTATATGATCTTTCTTCTTTGATATATTCAGCGAAAACTTCAGAGTCGATTATTTGCTTGTATAATTCTTTAACAGCTTCGCTGTCTTCGAAATTCCAATCCACCTCATGCTCTTCCATGTATGTTTGCAATTGTCGGTTGGATTTCAGCTGTTGTGCGAATTTGTTGAAAGCTAATCTTTTATTTTTGTTTAAATCCTCTTCTGAGATTAGTTTTTTGTTTAATTTCTTCTCAGCTTGATTGGTGATTTCAATGATTAACTGGAAAAAATAGTGATATAACTCATAGGTTTTGTCTATGCTTAGAAGCAACTCTTCTTTTGCTTTGTTAAAATCATTTTCTTCGTTCTTGTAGTATGAATACAAGACTTGAATGATTTTTAATCGGAGTAAGTTTCTGTTTATCATTGCTAAAAAATTTCTTGTATGCAAAATTACTGAATTTATCTGATACTTTCGTTCTTTTTCTTTGAAAAATATCAGAATGAATAAGGTATTGTCGTATATAGGGAAAATCAGCCTTTGTCAATAAAGTATTTAAGAACAAACTGTTTTTTTTACTCGGATTTTAAGAAAATTAGTCTATAGGTTAATAGGTTTTTTATGTTATAAAATGTTATTTTGTTTGAAATTTTGTGTAAATACGTACAGAAAGGAAAAAAAATATTAATTTTGGAAACGAAATTTGTTGTTCTATTTTTTTTTTGAGAAGAATAGATCTATTAACTTTAAAGTATAGAGATGAACTACTTACCACTATTGATTCTGGCAGGTTCTGTTGCGCTCCTCATGTATGGTATGAAGGTGATGAGCGAAGGTTTACAGAAAATGGCCGGTAGTAAACTTAGACAAGTTTTGGGCAAGATGACCACCAATCGTTTTACAGGACTTTTGACGGGTGCGTTTATTACTACAGCAATTCAATCTTCAACAGCAACTACGGTGATGACCGTGAGTTTTGTAAGTGCAGGTTTGTTAACTTTGGCACAGGCCATTTCGGTCATTATGGGTGCCAATATAGGAACAACGGCCACAGCATGGATTATGGTATTGGGAGGTTCAGGTAACTATATGCAATATGTAGTTTATGCTGCGATTGTCATAGCGATTGCCTGCATTTATTCAAATAAGAGTAGAAATTTCGGCGAGTTCATTATGGGACTCGCTTTGTTGCTTTTAGGATTAACCACATTAAGTGCCAATGCAAAAGGAATGCATTTGGACCAGAACGAAACCGTACAGCATGTGTTTGGTACATTAAGTAGTTGGGGATATGGTTCATACATTCTGTTTCTACTGATTGGTGGAATATTAACCTGTTCCGTGCAGAGTTCGGCGGCTATTATGGCTATCACTATGACATTGTGTTCTGCGGGAGTGCTGGATATTTATATGGGTATTGCTCTTGTGATGGGTGAGAACATAGGAACGACGGTAACTTCTAATATTGTAGCATTGTCTGCATCTACTCAGGCGAGACGAGCGGCCATGGCACATATGGTATTTAATGTCTTCGGTGTAATCTGGGTGTTTAGTATATTCCCTTATTTCGTCGATTTTGTATGTTCATTAGTGGGATGTGATCCACATTCTAATATAGAGGATAAGACGATTCTAACGGTTGTCTTGGCTGCATTCCATACATCGTTTAATATATGTAATGTATTGATTTTGATATGGTTTATTAAACCATTGGAAAAATTAGTATGTTTTATCATTTCCTCAAAGGGTGGTGATGAGGAGGATGAATCACGATTGACATTTATCGGAGGTGGTCTGCTATCGACAGCTGAGTTGTCTATTCTTGAGGCGAAGAAAGAGTTGAATATGTTTGCAGAAAGATGTCTGAAGATGTTTCGTATGGTTCCAGAACTCCTTCATACGGAAAAAGGGGATGATTTCAATAAATTATTTAGTCGTATTGAAAAATATGAGAATATAACAGATGATATGGAGGTGCGGATAGCTGATTACTTGAATAAGGTATCGGAAGGACGTTTGAGTGCGGAAAGTAAGACTGAAATTCAACACATGATGCGTCAAGTGTCAGAGTTGGAGAGTATAGGGGATAGCTGTTATAACTTGGCTCGTACAATTCGTCGTAAAAGGCAGAATTCTTCGGCATCAGATTTTACAGAAAAACAATATGAGCATATTCATAATATGTTGAATTTGGCAGAAAGTTCCTTGTCTCAGATGATTTACATTGTTGAGGCACAAGATCTGAAAATATCAGATATAAATAAATCACAAAACATAGAAAACGAAATAAACAATTATAGAAAACAACTAAAGAATCAAAATGTAGTAGATATTAACAATAAGCTATATGATTATCAGATGGGTGTCTATTACATGGATATGATTTCAGAGTGTGAGAAATTGGGCGACTACGTGATCAATGTAATTGAAGTTGCTGATTCGAAAAAGTAAGGTACTTAAAAGATGTTAAATAACTCTTGAAGTTCTGAAATAATCCTAAAATAATGATAGATTGATTTTTTATGTTGCTAGAAACTCTATATTTGCGCAAAGTTTCATGATATGGTTTTCATGCTACTGAAATTTTATTATGTTGGCATTAATGATTTAATATGTTGGCATTGTTTTTAATAACACTTTTATTTATCGCTATTGCGTTGTTGTTTTTAGGCGTTAAGGTTTTCTTTACTAAAAAAGGGAAATTTCCTAATACGCACATAGGTGGAAACAAAGCTTTGAAGGAAAAAGGAATATATTGTGTTCAAACACAAGATTACATGGAGTATCATGGAATAAAAGCATCTTCTAATCATAAAACAGAATCTAAAAATTCTAAATAATATAAATGATGAAAAGTTTTAATATAATTGCGTTGACTATATTTGCAATGTGTGTATTGGGGTGTAAATCTCCAAATTCTGAGGTTACTAATTCTGTTGTTGAATCTGATACAACGAAGGTTGAGGCTCCTACAACAGATACTCTTGTTTCAAATCAGTCATCTGATAAATCGAATGTTTCGGATTATTCTATTGCTTATGTAAATGTACAGCAACTGCAGGAAAGTTTGCAGAAGTTTGATTTTTATAAGAAATGGAATGAAAGACTATTGCAAAAAGAGTCTAAATCGACTAAAGAGTTAAAAAGTGCACAACAGAAGTTGCAAGCTGAATTGGAAGTGTTTCAGCAGAAGTATCAATCTGGAGGCTTTTTGACAAAGGAGTCGTTCGAACAGGAACAAACTCGTTTGTATAAGAAAGATCAAGAGCTTCAGGCATTACAAATGCGTTTGGAACAGGAGTTTGCTAATGAGCAGATAAAACTCACCAAACAGTTGATGGATACGATTGATACCTTTTTTAAGATTTATAATGCTGATCATCGTTATAAGATGATTTTAAATAGAGCTGATTTGTTGTATGCAGATGAGTCAATGGACATTACTTCTGATGTGTTAGAACAATTAAATCTGCGTTATTCTACACAAAAGAAATAATTCTGTGGTGAAATAAAAAAATCTAGTAATTAAGATTAATATAAGATAAGAATGAAAGAAGATTTGTTTTCTATGCTTCCGTATAAGGTGGCTGATATGAATTTGGTAGATTTCGGTAGAAAAGAAATAGAGTTGGCAGAGAATGAGATGCCAGGATTAATGGCTCTTCGAGAGAAATATGGGAAGCAGAAGCCGTTGAAGGGTGCACGTATATCGGGATCTCTTCACATGACAATCCAAACGGCGGTTCTTATTGAAACATTGGTTGATTTGGGAGCTCAGGTTAGATGGGCAAGTTGTAATATTTTTTCCACACAGGATCATGCTGCTGCTGCTATTGCTGCCGCAGGAGTGCCTGTATTTGCATGGAAAGGTGAGACTCTTGAGGAGTATTGGTGGTGTTTGTTGCAAGCATTGAATTTTGGTGATGGATTAGGCCCTAATATGATAGTAGATGATGGTGGTGATGCAACACTTATGTTACATTTAGGTGCGGATGCAGAAAAAGATCCTTCCATTCTTAATCGCAATGCCGAAAGTGAAGATGAAATTGAATTGTTGAAGATTCTGGCTGAGGTTCAAAAGGTAAATAAAAATTATTTTGGTAAGCTCATCAAAGAGGTTATTGGTGTTTCTGAAGAGACTACAACGGGTGTCCATCGTCTTTATCAGATGGAGAAAGAGGGCAGACTTCAAATTCCTGCTTTCAATGTAAACGATTCTGTTACCAAATCTAAGTTCGATAATTTGTATGGTTGCCGTGAGTCGTTGGCAGACGGCATTAAACGTGCAACTGATATCATGGTTGCAGGTAAAGTAGTGGTTGTTTGTGGATATGGTGATGTAGGTAAAGGTTGTGCTCACTCAATGCGTTCTTATGGTGCTAGAGTGTTGATTACTGAAATAGATCCTATCTGCGCTTTACAGGCTGCTATGGAGGGATATGAAGTCGTAACGGTAGAAGATGCTCTCCCTATTGGTGATATTTATGTAACCACAACGGGTAATGTCGATATCATTCGTGTGGAACACATGGTGAAGATGAAAAACAATGCTATTGTATGTAATATTGGACATTTTGATAGTGAAATACAGGTGTCTAAGTTGAAATCCTATCCAGGAATCAAATGCAGAAATATAAAGCCACAAGTGGATCAATACTTCTTCCCTGATGGACATTCGATTATTTTGTTGGCAGAAGGTCGCTTAGTCAATCTAGGATGTGCTACAGGTCACCCTTCGTTTGTGATGAGTAACTCTTTCACGAACCAGACATTGGCTCAAATTGAGTTGTTCACGAAGAAATATGAAGTGGGAGTGTATTGTTTGCCTAAACATCTGGATGAAGAGGTCGCTCGTCTTCATTTGAGTAAGATTGGTGCTAAATTGACAAAACTAACTCCAGAGCAGGCAGCATATATTGGTGTTTCTGTTGATGGACCATATAAATCAGATTTGTATCGTTATTAATCGTATTGAGTTTATATATGGAGAAAAAAAACATTCAATGTAATGTGACTATTCTTTCTTATGATGAGTTGGATGAGAAAGATGCTGAATTGGTTGAGAAGGCCAAACAGGCAACTTCAGGTTCTTATTCTCCGTATTCTCAATTTTCGGTAGGGGCTGCTATTCGTTTGGCTGATGGTACAATCGTGACAGGCGGTAATCAGGAGAATGCATCCTATCCATGTGGATTGTGTGCAGAACGTACTGCCTTGTTTTATGCGAATGCACAGTATCCAACGCTTCCAGTTAATGCTATAGCTATTGCAGCGAAAAATGTCAATGGCTTTTTATCTACACCGATTACTCCGTGTGGCGCATGTCGTCAAGCCTTGCTTGAGACAGAGCTTCGCTACAAACAAATGATTAAAGTCTTGCTTTATGGAACGGAGAAAATCTATTGTGTGGATAGCATTGCTGAGTTGTTGCCTCTACAATTTACTCTTTCTTGATTATAGAAATAGAGACGCATGACATATAAAAATAGAGACGCACGGCTGTGCGTCTCTATTTTTATATTAACAGGAAGCGTTTATTTCCCGAAATATCTTTTGTAAAGGCCTTCGAATCCTTTCCCGTGACGAGCTTCGTCTTTCGCCATTTCATGAACAGTGTCATGGATAGCATCTAAATTTAATTCTTTAGCTCTCTTTGCAATTCTGAATTTATCTTCGCATGCTCCAGCTTCTGCGTTCATGCGCTTGTCAAGATTTGTTTTGGTGTCCCATACAACATCGCCTAATAGTTCAGCAAATTTAGCAGCATGTTCAGCTTCCTCCCATGCATATCTTTTAAATGCCTCAGCGATTTCAGGGTATCCTTCTCTGTCAGCTTGACGGCTCATTGCTAGATACATACCAACTTCTGAACATTCTCCGTTGAAGTGAGCATTGAGATCTTTGATCATCTCAGCATCGCATCCTTTTGCAACGCCGATTTCGTGTTCGGTTACAAAGGAGATAGCTTTGCTTTCGTCTAACTTCTTGAATTTTGAACTAGGAACTTTACATTGAGGACATTGTGCAGGAGCCTCATCTCCTTCGTGGACGTATCCACATACAGTACAAATGAATTTAGCCATAATAAATAATAAATGTTATTCTTTGAATTTTTCAATTTCTTTTAACATGTGACGTATGTGAGGTTTCCCTATGTATGCTTCGCCACTTACATAATCTTGTCTAAATAACAATCCCCAGCCGTAGGGTGCCCCCATATCATTTCTACGCAACGTCCAATATCCGTATGATGTTTTGAACTGTTGACCTTCTATGTCTTGTCGATTAGACCAACTGTCTTTCGGTTTGGTTCTGAGAAGTTCATCCAACTTTTTTAATTCCTCTTTGGCATCTTCTTTTGAATGGCCAAGTACGTATGTGACATACTCTTTATTTTGATCTGTCATTAATCTTAGAAAATAGATGCCTTCGTAATACCGCAGGGCAATCAAATCAGCTCCATATATTATTTTTGAATTGGAAATGCATGGAATACAGCCTGTTATACTAACTGCTAATCCATCCCCTGCATTGATGTTGAATGCTATGAATAGCGATAAGACAAGAGAAAATATTTTTTTCATGCGATTTTATTTGGTTTTCAAATGTATGACTTCTTTTTATAAAAACCAAAGTTTTTATTTGTTTCTTTTGTGTGATTTAGTGTAAGATTGACATAAAAAAGAGTGCCCAGTTCTTTTTTTGCACTGGACACTCTTCAACACTTATTGTAATATATCATGAATGGTTATTTCTCTACCCAGTTCTCCCAGTTTTTATATTTGCCAGACCATCTTCCTTGTGCACCGGCAATGTTCCCACTGATGAATTCACCGTTAGGTGTTGTGAAATCATCTTTTCTGAATGATTCACGTCCGATGTGCCAACGCATCCATGCACAAGTGGCTGCATGTCCAGTCCAAGGTCCCGATCCATGTCCGTAACCGCCTTCTCCTTGGTCAGGTCCACCTGTCAACATGATAAGGCATGCAGGACAGGATACTCCGTAGTTGTTGTAGTCGGCTTCTGCATTTGGACGTTCCATTCCAGCTTCGCCATAGACGATGGCGATAGATTTTCCATCTTTCATCTGAGACATGGCTACGTGGTTCAAGTCGCCGCTATTATTCAAACATGCTGTATAAACACGTTCATCTTTCAACCAAGCCTGCTCTGATTCCAATCCTCCCATGGAGTGTCCAGCACAACCGACACGGTCCATGATTAGTTTGTCGTAGAATTTGCTGTTTGGATTGCTGTTCTCTTTCTCCAACCAGTTAATCGCGTCGATGGCGCGATCTCCACCGCCAGGAGATTCTTTGAGTTCCAATACCACGAATCCGTGAGAAACCAGACGTCTGATCATGTTTGAATAGTTACCCGGTTTTTCACCGCCACCAGGTCCCCAGATGATGACACCATGTTTTACGTTAGGATCGTTGGAGAGTTGAGAAGGGTAGTTGAGGAAACATTGACCGTCGGGACCAGTGTATCGATCTGTTTGCACCTGACACTGTCCATCTTTGTTAGGATCATCGCCAGAAAGAAACACTTTTATGCCTTCTTCCTGATTCTGTTCCACGAAATCAACTTGGCTTACCTCGGATGTGTTGTAAAATACTTCGGAGCCATCAGTCATTACGACCCTCATTTTGTAGGTTGTTTGTGCAAATGCGCCTATCGCAAATGCACTGATGAAAATTATGGAGAAAAGATTTTTCATTTGTTTATGAATTTAATTGTATTGTTGTTGATCTTAATGATATAAACATCTTTTGCAAGATTAGAAAGAGTGAGATCTAAATCTCCTTCGTTAGATGTTTGTTTTGTGAGAATAAGCTGTCCGCTCATCGAATAAAGATATACAGGGAGTTGAGGTTCGAACTTCCGGAGGTGTATAGCTTCTTCCGTTAGATAGACATAACTCATTGGCGTTTCTGCAATCTCTTTAGCCGAGGTTGGGACTGACTCTGCAAAGTAATACTTGACGACCTTCGATAATTCGAATTCGGCAGAGACTCTGTCTGTTTTCACTACGAGATTCGTTCCGCTGAAAGTTAGGATCGGTTTGTCTCCTAAATCATAAGAAGTCGTCTCTGTTTGTTGTGAATTCTCCTTAAACTGCTCTACAATTAGTGATTCGGCATGAACAGCCGTGCTCACACATGTGAGTAGCGCTAACGAGGAGAAAACATTTTTCAATAAGAACGTTTTCTTCATGGTTTGATATTTTAAATTTAATGTGAGATTGTTGGTTTTTATAACGTAGTTGTATAAGGAAAAAATTCACTTAATTATTTCAAGAGTACAACTCATTGTTATAGTTTACTCACATGCGACTAATCATTTTTTTTCACTGACTTACACTTAAATTAATGAAAAAATCATGGTTTTTTATATTATTTCACTCACTTATTCACTTACAAAAAGCTTTGTCTAAAATGGCTTTCTTTTCCTAAAAATCGCCCCAAATATATGTGTTTTTTTATTAAGTGACAATTTTTCAATGAAAATAATTGCACTCCTCATTTGAACTTAAGGGGGAATTCATTTGATTATACTTGAGTAGGGGTTGTCATAATTGGCTCTGCAATGCTGATCTGAGGGGGGGGCAGACAACTGCATAAGCGGTGGAAGGTTGTCAGATTTTCTTAAGTGCGAATCTTATTCACTAAATTCAATGATCGTACTCACATCATTACCGATTGAGAGAGAAAATTGCAGAGCGTGTTCTGTTTGATACATTGTGGGTGTCAGCATATCTCCCAGCTTGGCTGGTTTGCGATACTCCATCCGAATGTTTTGAGCCTTGAATTGATTCGGCAGAAGCTCTACAACCATGCGGATATAGTTGGCATTATTCACATGCTGATTGTAATCTATATCGTTTTTCTGTACAGGTATTCTGTCGAGGACTATGCCACCCTCTTTAGGTAATAGAATTCGTCGTCCCACATAGTTCATTTGCATAGATGGTTCTATGTTCATTGATGCAATAATCGATGCATCCACGCTTTTCAATTTGCCTGTCGATTTATCAACAAAAGCACCCATGCTCCATGTTTTATAACAGGGTTTTCCTTCCCTGTCGTAGATAAAAGTGTTTCTGAATCCAAACATCGGTTTCATCTCATAGACTAATGTTGTCACGGTCAGTTCCTCTTTGTATTTGGGTACTCTGACGATTTCAACCTGACGAGAAGCCAATAGTTGGGCCATATTCTGTTCAGAGAAAAATTGTTTCACCTTAGGTTCGTTTTCGATCCACATTTCAGAACAGTCCTGCAGCATTTGGAGGGCAGAATAAAGTTTCAGGTTACCTTCGCTGTCGCAGGTACTCGTCGTTACTTTGTAATTTAGACTATACATAATTTTATTTAATGCCTATTTTGTCTAGTTTTTTATGATATTGTCTAGCATTATTTTGATGTTCTCCAAATGTGGTGGTGAAATCATGATAACCAGAGAAATCTCTTTTAGCACACATGAATAAATAATCATGATGTTCATAATTTAACACGGCATCTATGCCGCCTTCAGATGGAATACGGATTGGACCAGGAGGAAGTCCTTGGTATTTGTATGTGTTATAAGGAGAGTCTATTTGATTGAATCCGCCAGACACTCTTTTTAATGAAAAATCTCCTAAAGCGAATTTGACAGTTGGGTCGGCTTGGAGTAGCATGCCTATTTTTAGACGGTTGATGTATAGACCTGCAACTTTAGGACGTTCATCGTTTTTGATGGTTTCTTCCTCAACAATAGAAGCTAAAATGCTTGCTTCTATTTGAGACAGTCCACATTCGTTCAATTTGCTTAGACGTTCATCGGTCCAGAACTTATCATATTCTTTTTTCATTTTTGACAAGAAGTTTTTAGGGGTGATATCCCAGTAAAACTCATACGTGTTGGGTAAGAAGATGACGAGATTATTCTCTTTTGTGAGATTGTATTCTTTAAGGGTCTCCTCACTGTCTAAAGCATTGATGAAATCTTCTTTGCTCATCATTAATTTCTCCGATACTTTCTCAGCGAATTGATCCTTTGTTCGGATGTTATTGAATGTGAAACGTACGGGTGTTTGTCTGCCATAAATCAGTTTTTGAATCAGTCGAAGATTTGAAAGTCCGTTGGTTAATTCATATCTTCCTGTGTGGATTTTGTCTTTGTAGCCGGAAAAGTTTGCAATTAGTTTAAATGAATTGAAATCTTTTATTGTACCTGTTTCCTTTAAATTGTCTAATATGGAGTCATATCCTTGTCCGGGATAGATGAGCAGATATTGAGGCTCTTTTGTCTCTACATTACTTGTCATAAGAATTTTGTATAGGTATAAGCCACCAATACAGAGAGTTAAAAAGAGTGCTAAAACGCAAAATACTATTTTCTTTTTCATGTTTATTTTATATTCTTAATTTGGTACAAAAATAATGAAATATTTTTTGGATTTTCAAAAAGAGTCTTTATATTTGCACTCGCAATTGAGAAAAGATTGTCAAATGATATAACCATTGAAAAAATGGGGTTTGGTGAGATGGGTGAGTGGCTTAAACCACCAGTTTGCTAAACTGACGAACGGGTAACCGTTCCGGGGGTTCGAATCCCCCTCTCACCGCTGAGACTGGAAGATATTTCTTTCGGTCTTTTTTTTATTTATGCTTTTAGCATCTTTTCCAGACGAATAATCTCATCTCTATATTGTGCGGCTTGAATGAAGTCCAGATTCTTGGCACACTCTTTCATGGCTGTTTTGGCTTTTTTGATGGCTTTTTCAATCTCTGTAGTGGAAAGATAGCTGTTTTCTTCTGCTGCTAAGAATGGTGTACTCTCGTTTATATACATTTTTGAAGGATTGACAGTCTTGCCACTCTCTTCAGTGTTGGCAAGCGCGGATTTACTGTTTTTTATAGCGGATTTAGGGGTGATGTTGTTCGCTATGTTGTAAGCCATCTGTTTCTCTCTGCGTCGATTGGTTTCGTCGATTGTGAGTTGCATGCTTCTGGTTATTTTATCAGCATACATTATGACTTTGCCGTTGACATTTCTGGCTGCACGTCCAGCTGTTTGGGTCAGAGCTCTATGAGAACGAAGCATGCCTTCTTTGTCGGCATCAATGATTGCGACCAATGATACTTGCGGAAGATCAAGACCTTCTCTTAAAAGGTTAACGCCGACGAGGACATCAAACAAACCGTTGCGAAGATCTTCCATGATTTGAACTCTTTCCAATGTCTCTACGTCAGAGTGAATGTATTTACATCGGATGTTCATTTTCTCCAGATAGGCTTGTAGTTCCTCTGCCATGCGTTTTGTTAATGTGGTAACTAGAACTCGTTCATCTTTTTCTGCTCTGATATGAATCTCTTCTAATAAGTCATCTATCTGATTGGTGCTAGGTCTTACTTCGATGATAGGATCTAATAAGCCTGTAGGACGGATGATCTGTTCAACAAATACGCCTCCGCTTTTCTCTAATTCGTATTCTGCAGGCGTGGCGCTGACGTAAATGGTTTGTCCTGTGAGTTGTTCAAACTCTTCAAATTTCAGCGGACGATTATCTAAAGCTGAAGGAAGTCTGAATCCATAATTCACCAATGTGCTTTTTCTGGAGTAGTCACCACCGTACATGGCGTGAATCTGTGGAATGGTGACATGACTTTCATCTATTACCAATAAGAAATCCTTTGGAAAATAATCTAACAAGCAGAATGGACGAGATCCTGGTGCACGTCCGTCGAAATAGCGAGAGTAGTTTTCTATACCAGAACAGTGTCCTAGTTCTTTGATCATTTCCAAGTCGTAATTCACTCGTTCGTTGAGGCGTTTGGCTTCAAAAACTTTCCCGATGGATTGGAAGTATTCGACTTGGGTGTTCAGATCATCCTGAATCTCGATGACCGCTCTGTTTATTCTTTCTTGCGTTGTTACGAATAAATTGGCTGGATAAATTTTGTATTCACTAAACGATTCGATATGTAGATTGTTGATGGGATCAATGGATTCAATTTCTTCGATTTCATCTCCCCAGAAATGAATTCGAATGATGTAATCACTATAGGCGAGATATACATCAACCGTATCCCCTTTGACACGGAATTTACCATGGTCCAGTTCGATTTCATTTCTTACATATAAACTTTCAACTAGTTTACGAAGCAGATAGTTCATGCTCATGGCGGCACCTTGTTTTATGGTAATCATGGTGCTATAGAAATCGTCCGGATTACCTATACCATAGAGACAAGAAACAGAAGAGACAACAATGACATCTCTTCGACCAGAGAGTAGGGAAGAGGTGGTAGCTAGACGAAGTTTTTCCAATTCGTCATTGATGGAAAGATCCTTCTCTATATATGTGTCGGTGTTGGGTAGGTATGCTTCTGGTTGAAAGTAATCATAGTATGACACAAAATATTCAACTGCATTATCAGGGAAGAAACTTTTGAATTCGCTGTACAATTGAGCTGCCAATGTTTTGTTGTGGCTTAGGATGAGAGTTGGTCGTTGAACCTTCTCTATGACATTGGCAATTGTAAATGTCTTGCCAGATCCAGTAACACCTAATAATGTTTGGTGCTGAAGATTATCATTGACCCCCTGCGCCAATTCCTCAATAGCTTGAGGTTGGTCGCCAGTGGGGGCAAATTCGGATTTCAGCTTGAATTTCATGAATTAATTACGCTTTAGGCATAAGAATAGCACATATGACATATGCAATAATACCTAGGAATATGGCTGAGAATAATGTGAGAAGTGCCCAGCCTATACGTACTAAGGTGACGTCAACTTCCAAATACTCGGCCAAGCCAGCACAAACACCAGCAATTAATACATTGTTTGAACGTTTTAATTTTTTTTCCATAATCGTTAGCAATTTTATGTTATGCAAATGTAAGCAATTGAAAAGTATTTGGGAAATTATATAAAGAGAAAAGTGTAGTCAGGTTCTAATATTCTGCAAAAAGAAATGTTTTCCACCACCTATGGTAAATTCTTAACGGATGATAATTTTTAATATAACAATTTAGTATATTGTTAAATATAAAATTTATATTTGCAGTGGAATGAGTATAATTTAAATAGTAGTAAGAAAATGATTTGGAATGAGACCGTTGAATGCATGGGCCGCGAAGAGATGAGAAAACTACAGAGTTTACGTCTCAGACGAGTAGTAGAACGAGTGTATCATAATTGTGAGCCCTATCGCAAACGTATGCAAGAAGCAGGCATTACGCCTAATGATATCAAGGATATCAAGGATATTGTGAAATTACCTTTCTCGTCGAAGAAAGATTTAAGAGACTATTATCCATTTGGATTGTTGTCTGCTCCCTTGTCGGAAATTGTACGAATTCACGCTTCGTCAGGGACAACAGGAAAGCCTATTGTTGTCGGATTAACGAATAATGACCTTGCCGTATGGAAAGAGGTGGGTGCTCGATGCCTGACTTCTTTTGGATTAGGCAAGGATGATATCGTTCAGGTATCTTATGGTTATGGATTATTTACTGGTGGTTTAGGTGCACATGCTGCTGTTGAAAATATAGGTGCAATGGTCATTCCGATGTCAAGTGGTAATACACAGAAACAAATAATGATGATGCATGATTTAGGTGCTAAGGCATTGGCTGCTACACCTTCTTATGCTATGTATTTGGCGGAGGCTATGGAAGCTTCTCCGTATAAGAAGGAGGAATTTCAGTTACGTGTGGGTGTCTTTGGTGCAGAGCCTTGGACAGAAGGTATGCGTAGAGAGATTGAGCAAAAGATGGGTATTAAAGCCTATGATATATATGGATTGACGGAAATAATGGGTCCTGGCGTCGGATTCGAGTGTGAGTGTCAGCATGGTACTCACTTAAATGAGGATCATTTCTTCCCAGAAATCATCGACCCTGAGACTGGAGAGCCATTGCCAGAGGGTGAAAAAGGTGAATTGGTGTTTACAACGTTGACGAAGGAGGGTATGCCGTTGATTCGTTTCCGTACACGAGACCTTACGGCTTTGCATTATGAGAAATGCTCTTGCGGACGTACGTTGGTTCGCATGGATAAAATCATGGGACGTTGTGATGATATGTTGATTATTCGTGGTGTGAATGTATTCCCAACCCAGATAGAATCCGTTATTTGTGAATTGGAAGAGTTTGAACCGCATTTCTTTATTACGGTAGATCGTGTGAATAATACAGATACGTTCGAGGTAATGGTAGAAGTGAAACAAGAATACTATACGGACGATATCAAGAGTATGTTGGAATTGAAAAAGAAAATTACTCATAAGATTCAGAGTGTGGTTGGTATTCAACCGGATATTAAATTGGCTGAACCTCGTACGATTGAACGTAGTGAAGGAAAGGTCAAGAGAGTGTTAGATAAACGTGTGTTTAAAAATTAAAGTGAAAAAGAGTATGTGTGATAATATGATTATAAAACAACTTTCTGTCTTTTTGGAAAATAAGGTAGGAAGATTAAATCATGTGGCTGAGATATTAGGAAATGCAGGTATTAATATGACTGCATTTAGTGTGGCTGATAATTCTGATTTCGGTATATTGCGTGTAATCGTTCATGAACCAGAAAAAGCAAAAGAGATATTAAAGGAAAATAAATTTGCTGTGTCGTTGACGGATGTTATATGCTTGAGAATCGGTAATAAGCCAGGTTCATTGTCTGCCGTCCTGAAAATTTTGGAGAAAGAGGGCATTTATATTGAATATATGTATGCTTTTTCTGAAGGAACAAATGCAAACATTGTAATCAGACCAGATAAACTGCCAGAGGCCTTGAAGGCTTTGAAAGATAATAATATCGGTATGTTGGTTTCAGATATGATTCAGTAAGAAGATCAAATAGATGCAAATAAAAAAGGTCGAAGGTTCATCCTTCGGCCTTTCTTGTTTTATTGTCGTCTCTACTTATTTCATGTTTAATAATTTCATGGCATTTTTGTAGAGAATGGCTTCTCGTTCTTCTTCCGTTAAGTCTAATTGATTGAATCGTTCTAGTTCTTCTTTGTGATCCCACATAGGGTAATCAACGCCGAATAACATTTTCTCAACGCCATGGTTGTGTATCATCCTCATTGCAGTCTCTTTCGGTAATTTCCATAAGCTGCTGGAGGTGTCAAACCATACATTTCTACCAACCAGATATTTCTCTGACTCATCCCATTGAGTGTATCCACCAAAGTGAGCTGCAATTAATTTCAAATCTGGATGTTTGTCCAATACGTGAGCGATTCTTTTTGGACCTGAATAATCGTATCTGAAGTCACCCGCATGAACTAATACAGGCAGCTCTAATTCAGCAATCACATTATAAATCGGATCCATCTTAGGTGTGTCGATGGCAAACTTTTGAAAATCAGGATGTAGCTTGATTCCTCTCAACCCCTCTTGCTTGATTCTCCTTAGTTCAGCATCAAAATTCTCGTAATCAGGATGAATTGTTCCAAAACCGATGAATTCGGAATGTTGGTTCACTTCTCCGATGATGTAGTTGTTGATGGATTCTACTTGATGGGGAGCGGTGGCAGTTGAATGTACGATGTAATAGCTTGTACCTATTCGCTTACCACTTTCGAGAAGTTGTTCAGGACTACCTTTGTATTCCATCTTAATGTTGTAAAACTCACCTATGGTTTTACTTGCTTTCTCTGCAATTTTTGCAGGATATATATGTGCATGAAAATCTATTATCATAATGGACGCAAAGGTACGATTATTTGCTATAACAGAAAAATGATTTTTTGTATATCCATTCTTTATGACACTCTTTTTAAGACTATTTAATGTATTTGCTTAGCAGCTATCATTTCAGCACATCGTTCGCCATCCACGGCAGATGAAGTGATGCCACCTGCGTAACCTGCACCTTCTCCACATGGATATAACCCTTTGATACGTATGTGTTCTAACGATTCTTGGTCGCGTGGAATACGAATAGGTGAGGAGGTTCGTGATTCCACACCAATGATTATGGCATCGTTGGTGAGGAAACCGTGCATCTTTTGATCAAAAGCCTTGAACCCTTCTTGCATTCTTTCTCGAATAAATTCAGGCATCCATTCGTGCATTGCGGAGAGCTTGATGCCTGGCAGATAGGAAGTGGCAGGTAAGTCGGTTGAGGCTTTCCCGAAGACAAAGTCTTTTAATCTTTGAGCCGGCGCAATGGCTTTTTCTCCTTCTCCATTTTCGTATGATAATCTTTCGTATTCTTCTTGAAATTTCAGTCCTGCCATCACACCATATTGTTTGTAGTCGAGTAGGTCTTCTGGTCGAATCTCTACAACAATGCCTGAGTTAGCATATTTGGAATTGCGTAAAGAAGATGACATGCCATTTACAACGCCTTCGCCTAATCCTGTTGAGGCGGGTACGATGAAGCCACCTGGACACATACAGAAAGAATAGACTCCACGTCCGTTTACTTGTGTGACAAGATTGTATGTGGCGGCAGGTAGGTAATTGCCTCTTCCATCTTTACTATGATATTGTATCTTGTCAATCAGTGATTGCTGGTGCTCAACACGCACACCCATGGCAAATCCTTTGCTTTCTAGTTCTACTCCTTGTCGATAGAGCGTGTTATATACATCTCTTGCAGAATGACCGGTTGCCAGTATGACATTCTCTGTCAACCACTCTTTGCCATCGGATGTGCGAACACCTTTTACGGAATCTTTTTCGATGATAAGTTCTGAGAATTTTGTCTCGAAATGAATCTCACCGCCATGATTTAGAATAGTTTCCCTCATGTTTTTAATGATGATGGGTAGTTTGTCTGTTCCAATATGCGGATGTGCTTCATAAAGGATGGTGTCTTGTGCTCCATGTTGGTGGAAATTGAGCAATATACGGCTGCAATCGCCTTTCTTTTTCGAACGGGTGAAAAGCTTACCGTCGGAGAATGTTCCTGCACCACCTTCGCCAAAGCAGTAGTTGGATTCGGTGTTGAGACCTTCTCGTCGATTGAGTAACGCAATGTCTTTTTTTCGGTCACTGACCATTTTCCCTCTTTCAATGATGATGGGTTTTAACCCCAGTTCGATAAGTCGAAGTGCAGCAAAAAGACCGGCAGGTCCTGCTCCGATGATAAGCACAGGTTGTTTGTTTGATACATCTTGATAATGGAAAGGGTATTCAATCTTGTCGGATTGAGTTCCCTGTGTATAAACATTGAGTGTTAAATTTATTTTTATCTCATTCCGTTTCCTTGCGTCAATGGATTTTTTAACAATCTGTATCTCATCGATTTGAGAAGGTTGAACCCTCAGATTATTTCCTACTTGTTCTTTTAAATCAGAGAGGACTGCAGCTTGTTTAGGGGTTACAACCAGTTGTATGTTTTTGTAAGAGGCCATTCTGTCTTAATTAAGGATTGAGTATTTGTTTAAAAAATCTTGGAAAGCCTCTTTGTATGAGTCGGAGATGGGAATATATTCTTTTCCAAATACTATGCGGTTCCTTTCAATTGTTTTGATCTTTTTAGGTTGCACGATATACGAGCGATGTACCCGAATGAATCGATCTTTCGGAAGCATTTCTTCAAGAGATTTCATGCTCATGAGAGATAGTATAGGATATGTTTCTCCTTCTACAAATATTTTCACATAGTCTTTAAGACCTTCTATGTGGGTTATCTTATCTAAATCGATCTGAATCAGTTTGTAATCAGATTTAACAAAGATGCTTCTCTTCTGTTCTTCTTTCTTCTCGACTTCTTTTCCTCCTTGATTGCCAGTCATTTCATACCATTGCAGGGCTTTGTTAGCTGCTTGTAGAAAATCGGCATAACTGATAGGTTTTAATAAGTAATCAAGTGCATTTACTTTGAATCCATCAAGAGCATATTGCTGAAAAGCCGTTGTGAATACGATTTTCGTTTTGTCTTTAATGATCTTAGATAACTCCAATCCATTTAATTCTGGCATTTGAATATCCAAAAAGAGTAATTGTGGAGGGTCGTTTTCTAATGTGGATATTGCATCTATCGCATTTTCAAATTTACCTACTAGATCTAAAAAAGGAGTTTTCTTTACGTATGTCTCCATGAGTCCTAATGCAAGTGGCTCATCGTCTATAATTATACATGATAGTGTCATAATATTCTGATTTTATTGGTTATGCTTGAATAGCGTTCGATATATTGTTGATTGTGATTTCTGACACATACGTGTTTTGATCGGATATCCAATATTGATAGCTGTGTTGGTTCGGATATAGAAGTTCCAATCTTCGTTTTGTATTTTCTGTTCCTATGCCAGAACCACTTTTATCTTCTGTTGTTTTGGGGAAATAACTGTTTTCTACCCGACATACAATCTGATTGTCAGTCGTTGTTTGTAATGAAAAATGAATAAAGGAATCGTGTTGACTGGATATTCCATGCTTGAAAGCGTTCTCTATTAGTGAAATAAATAGAAGAGGTGCAACTGTCGCATTGGGATTTTCGTTAATGTTTATGTCTGTCGTAATCTCTGTTTTATTGGAAAGACGTAAACGCATCAAGTCTATGTAATTGTTGATGAATACGATTTCTTTGCTTAGGGGAACTTCTTTCGCGTCTGCTTCATACAATACATATCGGAGCATCTTACTTAGTTCCATTACAGCTTCCTGCGATTTCTCTTGGCTGATAGCAATCAGTGCATAGATATTATTTAGTGTGTTGAAAAGGAAGTGTGGGTTGAGTTGACTTTTTAGATTTTTCAGTTCAGCTTCAACTTGTTTCTTTTCGGATTCTTTTCTTTTTTCTTCAGTCAGATATAGACTTTTCATGGTGATCAGGGCAATAGCAGTCCCCATGAAACATATATATGCAATGGCGTTGATGATGACTTTCCACATTTTCCCTGCGTTCTCTTTTTTCCTCTTTTCTTTTCCAGTTTTGATTATGGCTTCGAGTTCACCGCAGTTGTTCTCTTTCATGTATCTGGATACCTCTTCTCGTTCTTTGTTTATACGTTCTTGCCGTTCCATATCAATATATGGATTTGTAATCTCGTTACATACAAAGTTGATACCGCATAGTATGCAGATACTTATTAGGTTGCATAATGCAAAGTATTTCAGTTTGTCTCGGAAGAAGTATTTTTTTACAAAAAAGATGTAGTTCAGATAAAATATGGTCATTATGGATAATGTGGTGACAATATGTCTGAGAAAGAAGATGCTGTCTAGATTATCTCTATTTGGGAAAACAAAGAGAGGAGAAATCAGAAACATTACCCACACACAAATATGTAGGAAAGGAGTGATTTTCAACTTGCTGATTTTACTTATTATGCTCATATATATTTGTGTCTTTAATTATTAAGTTTATTGAAATCGGTAAGTGATCACTGTATCCGTAAGCAAAGAATGTTCCCAAAAAAGATCTTTTCGGAGCAGTCCCTGTAGCGTCCTTTTTAAGTAGGAACTCAGCTTGACAGATGTTTACGCTGTTGCTTTCAACGAAACAAGTTGATTCACTATCTAAAAGTGCGCCGGATACAATCATTTGATCAAGCATTCCCCATTGTCCACCAAATTTATGACTGCCGTACATTCCGTCTTTGTGGATGGAATAGCTTAGATTGTATAATTGGTCAAAGATACTATTTTTTTGTGGAGAAATAGCACACAATCCATCATTAATACTCTTGCTGTCTGGATAATCATTAAAATCACCCATGATGATGATTTTACAATGGTTGTTGCAAGTGAGAAGAGAGTCCGTTTTCTCTCGTAATGTTTCTGCGGCGGTTATTCGTTTCTCTTCAGATTCAAGTTCGCCTCCATAACGGGATGGCCAATGGTTGACAAATATGTGAAGAGTGTCTTGATTGGAGATGATACCTCTCGCATATAATATATCACGTGTGGCTTTCCCGCTTTCAATGTGAACTGGAATGAATTCTTCGTGTATGAGCTGAAATTTCTGAGGAAGATAGGCTAATGCTACATCAACGCCTCGTGGGTCGGGTGAGTCTTTGTGGACAAATTGGTACTTCCATTCTTTGAGTTGAGTGCGGTAGAATAAATCGTTTATGACTTTAGCGTTTTCAACTTCACATAGACCAATTAAAATAGGAATGTCCCATTCGCCTGCAGCCGTGATGGCTCGAGACAGATTATTTATTTTTATCCAATATTTGTTTTCCGTCCATTGATGTTCCCCTTGTGGGGTGAATGAATCGTCTGCTGTAAGAGAATCGTCTTGACAATCGAAAAGATTTTCAAGATTATAACTGATGATTCGAACTGTTTCGAACCCTGATTTTTGAGCCATGCCATAATAGGATGAAAATAGAAGATAGCATAGCATTAATAGGTGGATTTTTTTATTCATATATGTTTTTTATTAAAGGTTTTGAAGGTAGATTCTACTCTTCTTTTTCTGTTTCTTTGAAAATGGCATATGCGCCTAAGTCAGGTTGCTCATCGATTTTCCGTTCCCTGCCATCTTTGTCATACAGACATTCAGGATATAAGGTGTAGAGTTCGTTGAATCCTTTGTTTCGTGCTGGGGAACATGTGTCTATATGAAAATCGAATGTTCTTTCATTCAGGAATAGAGGGTTTTCGTTCCAGATGATTTCTGAGAAATGATTTTCCGTCATGATCTCATCGTAAACATCTTTATCGTTATTGTATTGGATTAGACAGTGATTGAATTGATATTGAAAGTTCTCCGTGATGTTTTTGTAATTAAAATATAGTTCTTTTTTTCCGGAACCATAAATAATACAGTTGTTGAAGATGGCATTGATAGGGAGGTCATCTTCAACGTTGTCAGAAAGATAGACGGCATAATTGTAGAACCCGGCACTTTTATTGTAGGAAGCCATGGTGCAGTGATTGAATGTGTATATTCCGCCAGTAAGGACAACGCAGCCGTTGCTACCGTAAGAGAATACGGTGTTGTAAGCATAAAGATTCGCGTTGCAGGCTGATAAACAGCTTTGTTTTACATTGTCAATGCGGCAGTTTCCGATGGTTAGTCGTAAATGATTGGGGTCTATTTCGGATGAGTCAACTGCGATTCCAAAATTACCATTCCGTATATGGGTGTATGTTATTTTGTTGCTATGACTGGTGTTGCTAAAGCGAATGCCCCCCCATTGATTGTTTATGTTTTCATACGATGTGTTTTTCCCCTGTCCCCATTGAATGTTATCCTTTCTGTCACCCATAAAAGTGATTGGATTATCAATGGTCCCTTCACATAGTAGTTTGCCTTTGACCAGTACGGTTGCAGCATCGTGGAAATATAGTTTTGCACCAGGTTGAATGGTGAGTGTGACATTTTCATCTATGCGAAGCGAATCATAGATATGATAAGGTTTGTTGTTTCCCCAAGAGGTTGATTCTGTAATTGTAGAGTCTTTTATGATGTAGGTGTCTTGACTGTAGCTTGAAAGAATGATTTTTTCGTGATTTCCATTGTAAATGATGTTGATATGTTCTTCTAAATACAATGCCTCATCTTGTTTGGGCTCTTTGTCAATGAATTGTACGAATAAGAATAGACTATCACCAGAAAGGATGTCTATATCATGGAATATTTTGCCCGTTTTTCCATTAAGATTGATTTGAAATTTATTATCGTTTGAGGATAACGAACATTCAGAGATGTTGATGTCTTTGTCTGTTTTGTTATAAATCATAACGACCTTTGTTGGCGTTAGGACATGCGAAAGTATGGTGTCGAAATTGATAGAATCGGTAGAGTAGGAGAGACGATAAGAACTATCGGTTGTGAAATTTTCTTTGCAGGTAGAAAAGAGAAATATGATTGCTAGTAGAAAGGTGAAATATAAGCTTCTTTTCATGTCTCTTGATTTATAAATGAGATAAAAACTTAATTAAATTTAACAAAAAATGTTCTGTTTATTCAATAACAAAATTAGTGTAAAAATATTAAAAACTTTCTATCTTTGCCAAAATTTATTAGAGGTGTGGTTTATATGTTCACCGTTTTATGATAAAATGAATTTATAGGACCCACATAGTAGAGAAAAGGAATAAGTGATGAGTAAGTTTACTATAAGGAAAAAATTAAGTTCATGTCTATTGAAATTAGCGGGATGGAAATATGATATGAAGGAGGAATTTCCGCAGAAGTGTTTGTTTTGTGTAGCACCCCATACGAGTAACTGGGATTTGCTTTTGGGCGAATTGTTTTATTTTGCATCCGGAGGTCGTCATAAAGCCCATTTTTTTATAAAAAAAGAGTGGTTTTTCTTCCCATTGAACTATTTTTTCAAGGCAATTGGCGGACTTCCCGTCGATCGAGAGAAAAAGAATTCGTTGGTTGAACAGATGATTCGGCGGTTTAATGCAGAAGAAAATTTTTGTTTGGCTGTTACTCCGGAGGCTACTAGGAAAGCAAATCCGAACTGGAAAAGGGGGTTTTATTATATTGCTCAGGGAGCTGATGTGCCAATCTTGTTAGGCTATTTAGATTATTCGAAAAAAATAGTTGGGGTTGAGAAGATCTTTATTCCGACAGGTGATGTGGAGACAGACATGAACGAGATAAAGAAATTCTATTTACAATTTAAGGGCCGTTATCCTGAAAATTTTGCTATATGAAAATTGCTTTGTATCAAATGCAGGTCATTTATGGAGATAAGGGAAAGAATCTTCAATCATTACATGAATGGCTTGAAAATCATTCTGTTGAGGCTGATGTGTTGGTTCTTCCAGAGATGTTTTTGACTGGATTTTGTGTCGATGCGTTGGAGTTGGCAGAAGAGATGAATGGTACTGTTTGGAATCAGCTTCAGCAATGGAGTACGTTTTATAAGACAGCCATTGTTGGTAGTTTGATGATTCGAGATGGAGAAGGGAATTATTTTAATCGAGCTTTCTTTTTCAATCCATCAGGAGAAGTGACGGTTTATGATAAGCATCATTTGTTTAGGATGGGGCAGGAGGGACGATTGTTTACTGCAGGAGATGGAAGAGTGATTGTTTCGTATATGGGTTGGAATATTCTGTTGCAGATATGTTATGATTTACGTTTCCCTGTATATTCGCGTGTGATAGGCAATGATTATGACATGATACTATATGTGGCATCGTGGCCCAAATCCAGGATTGAGGCTTGGCGAACCATGTTGATGTCCAGAGCCATAGAGAATGAGGCGTATGTATGTGGTGTGAATGCAGTAGGAGAGGATTCTGTAGGGCATCCACAAGGAGGATGTTCGATGGCGATAGACATGAAGGGCAAGGTGAAGGTTGAGTTATCAGCCGAAACGGAAGAATACAAGGTTGTAGATATTCAATTGAGTGATTTACAAGATTTTAGGATGAAATTTCCTGTATGGAAAGATGCAGACCAATTTGTCTTGAAATAAAAAATGACAAAAATCAATAAAAAACTTTTGAAAAGAGTGGCAAATATTCGTAAAAAAAGTGCATATTTGCCAAACAAACAAAACAGGTAGATTTTTCATAGTTAAGGTTTAGGTTAAATTGATTAAAGGAAGCTGTGAAGCTTCCTTTATTATTATGTATCCTATTACTTCTATATGTTTAATTACAACTTCTATTAAATGATAAAATTATACTTCTTGTTTTTCTTGCATCATCACCTGAAAATTTGAACCTGACTTCAAGTAAAAATTTTCCATACATAATTTCATTATCGCGTATTGCTTTTGGTATCTTTTTATGCCTTGTGTTTCTTGGAGATGCATCTATCCATTCAACAGTATATGGTTGTTGTATAACAAAAGACACTTTGTCTGAGGAAGAAGGTGCTACTTTCATAAAGGTATATTTAGCATCCTTAAGCTTATCTGAAAAGGGAACAGGGAAATTTAACAATTCCCAATTTTCCAAATAAGGTTCATAAATACCACTTGAATCTATGTGATATAAGCGGATGCCTTTGCGTGTTTTTGCACTGTTTTGGTCGTCATTTTGGACTGCTTTTCATGTGGGCTGGCACGGCTTCGCCGTTGTCAGTAACATGGGGACTGACAAAGATATGTGTAGTTATATTCCTTTCATTTTGACTTGTGGCTTTCTATCCTTTTCAAAGTTTTACAAATCCATAATTTCATCTGTGTTTTTATTGTTGTTTAAATTTTCTAGAGTGTTTTTGTAATTAATCGTCATATCTCTATTCATTTATCAGACTAACAAATTCATTCTTTTTTTACTAAATCCTGAATCATTTAGGAATCAATAATTTAAAATAAAAACAATCTTTGCCGAAATTAACCTCAGGGGAACCATCGATACCAGTAAAACGTTCATTGTAAAATTTTCGATTCACTAAAAAAAAGTTGAATGTAATCGGCTCTCGATATTTTTTTGCCTGAATGGATTGTGGAACATCCTCCATTTTATCATATTGTAAACATGACACTCTTTCTGTATAGAAATCTAACATCTCAATCGGAATCAAAGGAATCTCTCTTTCAAAAAGGAAAACATCATTTCTTAACAATACTTCATCATTGTATTTTTTTAGTTTATTAAAAGTCTCAGCGTTTGTTACCACCCAATAATTACCTTCTGTTATAAACGAGACAGGCTCTTCTATTCTGATAGTATCAACTAAATAGATATTCTTATATCCAAATTCAGACATATATGGCATACGTTCCTGATTTATGCTATTATAATATTTGCATGAACTGAAAATGCCAAACAACATTGCAAATGCAATTATAAAAATTGTTTTATGGTTGTTTATTTCGTATAACATTTCCTTTGTATCTTTTTAAGTCAATTCGAAATGAGTTAGGAATCAATGAGCCTTTCCCTGCACCAGAGTTCCTTTTACCTCTTAATGGATATTCTATCATATCTTTTATTTCAACAGTCCCGATACTTGTATTTCTAAATTCATCACTTGAACTTGGTGTCATTAATCCATAATCATAATGACCTAATCCTAACGTATGTCCCATTTCATGAGGACCTGTTAGAGAATTCTTTCTGGAGTCTTTTACTTCGATTATTTGGCCAGCAGTTGTTCTTCCATTCTTGTTCTCATCATTCATGTCTTTATCAGAAATTACCATATATATATTACTTGATTTTGACGACAGTTTATCCATATTTACTTTATTACCTAACAGACGTTTATCTTTTATGTCTCCCACTGTTTCCACTTTTATGTCGAAATTAACAACATAATCCTTGATGTCTGATTTGTCTTTTTTGTTTGTGACTCGATAAATGAAATTTCCACTTTGTCCGTTCCAATAATCAGCAGATTGTTGTGCAGATTCATAATCTTGAGTCGTTGTATAATAAGTGGTAGAAATGGTAATGGTTTTACTTTCATCATCAATATACACATCGTAATCTCTTCCATCCACATCCACCAACTTCACCGGATTCCCCGCACAATACCCATACGGCGTCATCCCCACATACTTCTCGAAAAGAGGGTCAACGCTCAGCCATCTTGTTCCTGTCGGATCCAAATACCTCGCCCCGTAATAATAGAGTCCCGTCTCCTCATCGAGTTCCTTCGCATTGAAGAGGTATGGGGTGTTCCAAGTGCCGTTGCGCTGCTCCACGAAGACCTCTCCGTAAGGGATGTAAGCCACGTTCTGAGTCACCTCGCCGTCAAGGTCCGTAACAAGGGCGGTGGAG
>CACXCA010000061.1 GCA_902766045.1 uncultured Bacteroidales bacterium | reverse complement strand
TTGAAGAGGTAAGGGGTGTTCCAAGTGCCGTTTCGCTGCTCCACAAAGACCTCTCCGTAAGGGATGTAAGCCACGTTCTGAGTCACCACGCCATCAAGGTCCGTAACCACCGTCGTACTGCCTAAATGGTCGGGATGATAGAAGCGGATGTCCCCTTCGAACTGGGCATTTTCACTATTTTTTGAATTGTTATTAGAATATTCTCCTTTTGCCTTACCACAACAGAACGATTGTCCTCCAACATAATCACTGTTCTCTTTTGGCTTGTTATCCACGTTAAAGGAATCATAACGTGCAAACAACGCGGCATTCTGCATATCATATTTGCCACCAAAATCTATCTCCTTGATTCCTGCTCCTGCTGTTTGCACCCTGCGTGGATCTTCACCGAATGATTCGATGTCTCCCATCTTGCTGGCAATACGTTGTGTACCTGCATAGATATGTTTGGTGTAACGTCCTCCATTGGTGACAACTAAGTAAGGGGATACATATCCCACGAATTTCATCAACGTTGAATCATTATTCAATGCTTCTGTTCCATTGACAAACACCGATAAATCAGGAGCCGAGAGTTTAACGGTTCGTTCACCATTGACATCATAGAAATAATTGCTTACAAAGCCATTGTCGTTAATGGATAATAGATGATTATCCTCATCCCAAAGCAATTGACGTACCTTTGTGCCTGCTGTATCGACAACACAAGTGGAATCCACTATAGGATTCATTGCTACCATAGTCTGGTTACCGTTTGCATCAAAGTCGTAGTGATGAACTCTCATGAACGTGTCAACCACAGCAGAGTCCGATGTATATTCTTTAGCACTGACATCCAACAGTTTGAATGTGTTTTCCTTGTCGTAATGGTAGGTAAACTCATGACCAGTCTCCAATCTACCTGCGAATTGCAAGTTCTCTTGTATCAAATCGAGTTTCTTGGAAGTCACATTATACAATTTATCGTAAGTCATGGCAAGATTATAATGTGCAGAATCTGTAGCATTTGGTCTGAAACTACCCATTGCATTCGTCAATCTATTCCATTTGTCGTAAGAATATGAATGAGAGGTGTAACCTCCAATCGTTTTGCCATCTTTGCCAACCTGAGTTACGCCATTGTTTACAAGTCTGACGATATTATCCATCACATCATAGGTATAGGTGTTATCCATAATATTTACACCCTTGCTAGCGACTGTGAGACTCTCCAGACGCCTGCGGTTCGGAGAATACGCATAGTTCGTTTCTACTCCGTTACCATATTTCATATATTTACGCTGTTCGTACATATCGTAACCTATGGTGTCAATGTAGCGGTAAAGATACTTCTTTTCTCCGACAATTGATGACAATTGTCCGCCTAAATTATAAAAATATTTTATTTTTTCACCATCAGGATAGATCATCTCCATCAGACGGTTGTGGCTGTCGTAGGTCCACTCAGTGGTGTAAGTGGCAACTGCCACGTTAGGAATAATCAGTGTACGACGCTGTTTCGTCACTTCACCCATTTTGCCATAGAAGTACTCGGTAGCTCCACTACCATCCTCGACAAGAGCAATTCGTCCTGCACGATTGTACTTGGCATTATGTCCACCGTATGTGTAAGTCACATTGTTCTCTGGGTGTCGTGGATACTTCACATTGATCAAACGGTTGTATTCATAAGTATATTCCACGATGTCACCATTGGCGGTATTTTTCTTCAGTATATTGCCTGCATTATCATAAATAAAGCTTGTCAATCCTGCTGACGGATGTCTGACGGACAGTTTCCTTCCCGCCATGTCATATTCATACTTCGTTATGTTTCCACCTGCATCAATCAGACTGTCCAACTGTCCAATTGGGTCGAATGTGTAGTTGATTGAAACAATATCTCCTGTATTAGGATCGATTCGTCCTGTCTTTACTGTCTGTCCTGCACCATTGGTGTAAGAGTAAGATTCGTCATCGTTCGGAGCTATAACAATCGTTTCCATCTTACCTTCTTCGATAGCGTAACTCATTCGTGTGATGCTTGCATCTCCACCTTGTTCGGCTGGCAACGTCTGTGTCAGCGGTCTGTCGATGGCATCGTAAGTGGTGGAATTAAGCATATTGTTATTGAAACCGACAATACTCAAGGCATTTGCAGAAGCGCAGATGGTTGGATGCGTCGTCTCGACTGTTCGTCCAAGTGCGTCGTACTTTGTACGTCCTGATACGATATACTTCACTTCAGCCTGTTGGTTGTCATTCATAATTTCAGCCTCCTTCTTCACCTGATATGGACGTCCGAGGCCATCCACGTGAGTGATGGTCTTCAGCGGATCGTTCGGATGCTGCGGATCATAATGACTGGTCACAGCATAGGAGGTCTTGTAGTCTGCTCCTTTGACATACTGATAAGCAATGGTATAAGGCACACCTGCGCTTTGTTCATTCGGAGCAATGATCGTGTCAACACGTCCGAGGTCATCAATATGGTATTGTACGGTGTAGCCGTTCATGTCTCTGACGGTTCTAGGAATACCATAGCGGTAATCATAGTCCTCCATCTGACTTCTGTAACCGAAGGCATCTTCAACCGATTCAGGGTACATGTTGTACTTACGATCATAGAGGTAGGTGAAGAACATACGTTCACCTTTATCATTCTTTGGCAATGTCTTCTTTGCAATATTTCCGTAATGGTCATATTCGAATGTTGCAACAGCCTCATTCTTATTATCCACTTTTTGTTTCATCTCCGTCATCGCCCATGGGGTGAACTCATTAGCATACGAAGCGGTCACATCACGGAAGATGGTACCATCTTGGCCCTTCACCATGACATGGTTCGGTGTGCCATATCGTGCATTGGCATAATCAATGCTTGTTATGTAGCCATAACCGCCATTAGTCAAGTCCTCAAGCTGATACGTGCCGATGTTTCCATAAAGTGAGTTGTAAGTGTATGTTTCTCTGCTCAGATTCAATGAATTTCCATTCTCATAAGCGACAGTAATCTTTTGTGATGGAGCTGAGAACATACGGTCTGATGAGATAGACTGATCTTCAGCCAAAGAGCCTTCACCTGAAACACTGTAATATTTGTAATCTGTGTGTTCGTCACGGAACTTTACAGTAGTGTCCTTGCCAGCCAAAAGAGTTCTCGTTAGAGAACCTGCTGTGAGATAGTGGTTCACGTCAAACTCCTGTAGAAGCGTTCTGATGGTGTCCGTTCCTTCCATGCTCATGGTATATACCTTACCGAATCCGAGGAACTCACGTTCACGACGGTCTCGGTTACCATTTTCGTAGCGGAACTTCGAAATCATTTTAGGATTATCCGTCGAATCACTCACGATTAGTGAAGCCATTGCCCACTTACCGCCAGGATGGTCAGTCGTAGGCTGAGTATGCGTATATTCGATGGAATATTTTCCTCCAAATGGATTCGTCACACTCTTAAGTTTGTTGGTGGCACCGATACGGGAGTAGCGAACTTTGACTTCTGATTCAGAATTAGACTCCAACAAATCAGGGAAACCATCACCGTCGAAGTCAGACAAAGAAGAAAGAGTACGGCTGACAGACCATGATTTCGCTCCATTGACGAACGGTGTCAAAGACACAATACATAGCGGTGGAATGTAAAAAGTAAAACCACCATTAGCATACACTGACAGCGAAGTAGCCTTTGATTTATTCAGAATATTATCATCTGCACTTGCAATCAGATATTTCTGCGTATCGAATGCATTTCCTGTATTAATTTGAGCATAGATATTTTTTGTGCTTCTTGAGTTTCCTTCAACGGTTATTTTGTCTGGCAATCCATCGCCATTAACATCCATAAGTTGTAGGAACGAAGCTGATTCAGTGAAGGATGCATTTGTCCCCCCGCTGATATTAGCCTTTCCCTTCAATGTGACACCGATACCCATGCCGGCTCCTGATGTAGAGGACTGGACAGTATATAGGTCATTATAAGTTCCATTCATTGCGCCGATATTCACAAAATTGTATCCAAGATTCAAATGAATATCTCCATTCACAATCATATCGGGAAGGCCATCACCGTTCACATCATACCATTCTCTATTGGATGTGGATTCACTATTGGAATAATTACCTCCGGCACTGACTGACAATGAATTTTCAGAAGTTTCCCTCTGTTTTGCCATAGCCTTAAGATTCTTTTCTGACCATGTTCCTTTTTTGAAAGGATTGGAAACTGCAGTTCCTTTTCCTGAACATCCACCGCCAGAGGAGGATAAAGATACATTTACACTTAGTGCGTCGGCATGTGCTTCCGATTCAGGCAAAGAAACGTTATTGTGCGTTTTTCCTTCCAATGGAACACCTTGCTGATTGGTGTACAAGACCGTCAGTTTTTCGTCTCCGCTCAACCAATCAGGATAGCCATCACCATTTAGGTCCATTACAGTTGCCAAAGTGTTTGAAGTTGTCTTTGACCAACTACCTCCTGCGCCTATACCAAATTTACCTGCTGATACGCCACCACCCAATGTGGCAGAATTGGTAAATGATTTAGAACTTTGAATAGGGGCTATGGCTGCACCATAACTATCTGGAGTATCTTCTTGTAAGTCATAAGAAGGGAACTCTGCCCGTACGTTTATGATAGGATTACCTAAACGGGACGAGCATACTGAATCTGCCGTGAGATAGGCAAAGGTAGTTGCTCCATAATACTTATTTTCTTTCGTATTATATGTCAGAGAATAAAATTTCTCTTTGATCTTCCCATCGGTCGATCCTTCTGACAACATGGATATAACATCTTTGCTGATATCTTCATCTCCATCTTCGCCTGTTTTTTCAGCCCATTCATTGATTTTGTCTTCATCGTATTTGTCCTTGTTGATGTCAAAATCATTCATGTCGATTTTTTTCAATTCTCCGTTTTCTGTTTCACCAAGGTAAGCAAACTGTCCCCAGCCTCTATAGAATTGTCCTAATCGTAATTCATAATCGCTGATAATACTGTATAATGATGAAACATACGAAGTGTCTTTTTCTTCTACTATGCTGATGCTGTCATTATCGAATACTTCTTTCGTGATTCGTACAAATTCCACATCCACAGAAGCTGCTTTTTTCTCAGCTCGATCAGAATAAGTGATGAACTTCAGATGTTTGCCAGCAAACTGATTGTTCCAATCCTCGATAAGAATCTTCTCACCATCGTGAATCTCTCTGACGATAGTTGAATCATCGCTTTCGAACAGATATGTTTTGCAGTTAGCATCCACAACCTGAGCGTTTCGATTAATCCTTATTTGAATGGTATCACTTGTCCTTGACACCTCTGTTACACCTTCTATTCCATCTACAGATGCAATCGAGTCTATTCGTTCCGGACTATATCGGAATGTATCCACAACTCTTACTATGTTGTTGTACATTTTGTGATAAGGTGAAAGATAAACAGAATCCTTATACACATCATTTCCGTCAGCCTTGATAATTTCAAACAGTACGGTCCAATCTAAATCTCTGTCATATACAGGGAAATCTGAAGAAACAAAGAAATTGAGTTTAATTGTATCGCCTTCTTGCAAATTGTACTCGACAGATCGGTCATTTGTGACTGCAGTCTGCGTCGTATTGGCACTCAAATTGATTGCTTGGAAGTTTTCAGAGAATGTACCACTTTGAACGGTTAGCTTCGTCTCAAGACGAAGATCATCGAATGTTCGATTCTTTTTCTGATATTGATTCTCAATAATAAACTTGCAAGGTCCGTTCAGAATTAATGAGGAATCCATTCCTCTTGAGAACCCTTCTTTTGAATTATACGTTCTAAGAGAGAACCCATATTCATCATATTCTGGCACATTACCTTCTGATTCCGTATTTATTGATTGATAAGTTATTGTTGGTGACCATCTCACTCGGTCATTCCATCCTTGGTAAGTACTGTTAAGACGGAAGAATATATAATCACCTGCATTGACGGAAACGCCATTCTTCTCACATGAAACAGTATTGTTTGCAACCGAAAGTTTCTTGGTAAACATACTATTTTCATTGTTTTTCTGAATCAAACATGTGACACCATCTATAGTATCAGGATTATTACTTTGAGGAATGTCATAAACAACAGTACCTGAAATATTTATAGTACCTGTAAATGGAGCTTTCCATACTCTCACAATGTCGTGCATAGGAAAGGCATTTTCCAAAGAGTCTTTAGCTTGATTCCATTCCTCTGATCCTTCTGCCACCTCAGACAATCCTTCTATTTTAGGAATGTAGCTTTTATCCATTTTTCCAAGCGCATTGTCAGTGTGTGAAGAAAACTTTGTAAACGTTGGTTTGCCATCTTTGTCCAAATGATTGAAAAAGACCGCACCATCGTATGCGATGTCAATCAATCCATCGCAGTTGAAATCATTGAAATAAACACTGGTTTTGTCATTTCCCCATGTTTGCGAGAATGTGGCGCTAATACTGGCTGGACCAATTCCTACTCCGACATCCTCATTTAGCGAATGAGAAGATGAAGAACTTTCAGCAAACGACTTAGGTCCAGATATTGAAACAGGATCTTCGAAACGTCCATCTGCCAACCGTCTTTGATAATGGAGACCACTTCCGTCTGAATATACTTTATCAGGCAATCCATCTCCATTCAGGTCTGTCAGCGAAACACTTCCTTTTCCTGTATTCTGACCGTAATTATATGATACTCCTGCAAAGGCAGGTCCGACACCTCCGTTGCATCCTCCACCGACCGAGAATCCATCTGTGGAGGAGGTTCCGTTGATCATGGAGAGTTCACTACCAAATCCATTTTTTATTTTTTTGAAGAAACTCCCACCGAAAATGTTTTGTGCCTCATAGGTCTTTGCCTCTGAATCACCATCATAAAGTTGGGTGCCATTAAATTGTTGGTTATACTCCAACTTGTGTGTAGAGAATCTATTGCGTTTGTTGTCCAGATGTGAGATGCTCTTCAGCAGGTCAACACCGAACGCACCATTCATATATTCAAATTTATAACCTCTCAGATACTCTCCTTCAAAATAGACATTCACACTGTCCAGTAATAGATTAGATGAGGTTATATAACCATAACGTGCATCATTTCGTTTTATATTCTTCTGCTTGTTGTTAATCAACGTGACCACAGTATGAGGCTTTTGACCCTTGTTTCCTGCTTTAACAGAATCCAAATAAAGAGAAATAGCATAGTAGTCACCAGTTACATGTTCGAATGTGTCCTTATACGTATATTCTACATAGTCTCCGTGAATCTCCTCTATGCGTGTCAGTCGCCATTCAGAAATAACAGGTTTGTTTGGATCATATTGAGAATTACCCTTCACAACGCCTATGACAGTTGTATCCTTGACGGTTTCACCATCTGCATTTTTTGACTCTGTTATCTTATATGCACCATAGAAATATTTAGTTCCTTTTCTGTCTGTTACCTCCCAGATATAATTCGAAGGCTTGTTACCGATGCGGACAATCTTTGAGAAGGCATTTTCTTTTCGTGGATGAAATATCACATTTCCACTTTTTCTAGAGTGATTCAACTCACGATGAGCCAGACCAATTCCATCTTCCAGCAACATCTGTCCATCCAACAGGTAGGTTTCTGTTTCACGTTGTGCGTCATAGCGAGGCACACCCCAACGGGTATCCACACTAATAGCAGAAGTGGTCAGATTCCAACCTTCACCCAGCCAGCCACTTCCTGCATCACTGCTATATTGAATTGTCAGATTTGGTGACATACCGTTACGGGCAGGTGGCATTTCTAGACTGTATGAGAGAGAAGCCGTACCGTTGCTGTTAACCTGTGGAACCTCCATCATTTGGACTTTAGCTGTAGGATCAGCTGCCTGCAAGTCACTCATCATGGTTGGTGCGAATCCTTGTGTCTCTGGTGATTCAGGAGCTTGGATTACACCATTGATCATGTCCGTAAAATGGGTGGTATGGGATATAATCCTGCGATTAACCCTATCCACACTGTCGCGTTGCAATGCCACCCAATGACCTAGTTGCTCGTCATAGTAATAGGTGCGGATATCATCTTCTGTATAACCACTTGGAATCTTTGTGCGGTCATATCCTAATGCCACACGTGCGCCTTTCCCTTCAAAGTGCTCTCCGTGAGGCAGGAAGCGATAGCCTGAAAAACTGTCTGTCACATTCGTCATTCCTCGGTCCAGTTTCGGAAGTTGAGATTCTCCAATAGAAGAGAGAGAAATCTCTATACTCTCTTTCATCACACCTTCTTTCACCTCTAACGTTGCCGTCGGAGCCTCCAGTTTTCCTGATTTTGACTTCTCCATCAACTGCGACTGATGAAACGAGACATTCTCTGAACCTTTCACCATGGCCCATGGCAGACTCATCATACCGATTGCCAAAACATATAATCTGAACGAACGTATCATATCTTTTTATTCTATTACTATTTCTTTAGTGTTATTTTCCGTTTAATAATTCATTTACTTCCTTCTTATAGGTCTCACTCCATACATTTCGACCTCGGTTGTAATCATACTTGGAATCAAAGTAGTCTCCATCTTTATAATAGAGTCCTGTGATGAAATCGTATGTGCATCCATTAAAGAAGTATGGAGAAATCCATGTACCATTCTTTTCTAATGATACAATTTCACCTGTCAGCAACATCAGTGTCTGCTGAATAAAGTTACATTTCAAGTCAGTCATCAGCATAGTATTGCTGTTTCGATCTGTATGATAGTAGTATTGTTTCTCCTCATAAGCATCATTGCCATTATCAACATTGGCATTTCGGAGCATTGCCTGCGAAGGACATTTCCGACCGCTTTCCGGATAGCGAGAAACCACTTCACTATATCTGGATGCAATGCTTTGTTGAGCCTTTCGATATAGATTATCGTAGGAAAGTTTCACACTCTCCACACTTGTTCCTGCTCTTTCTATGCGAGACGGGTCACTTCCATAACTACCCTTGTCACCTACCTTAGAAACCATTCGATCGTTTCCAAGCCAAATATGTTTCACATATAGGCTGTCACTACCTTTTTCAAAGTATCGATTAAGGTAGATTTGATAGCTGGACGGAATATAGGCTTCGTTCAAAGCTTCCTGAGAGTTGACATAAACAGCTTGCTGTCCACCTTGCATAACCAATGACCGATTGCCTGTCACATCATACCAATATGTGGTAATATAGCCATTATCGCTCATCGCCTGCATACGGTTATCATCATCATAACTCATCATTTTAACAGATGAGCCACCGCGATCCATTATGCTATCAAGGGTTTCATCCTCATCTGCCATGGTTTCAACAAGAGAGACACGATTGCCGTTGCTGTCATACGCAAACAATGTTGCTGGATGATCGGTACCTTCTGATGTATTGGTGCCGAATTGACACACATCCAACCCTTCAGGTGTCTTTTTGTGTTCGTATGAGTATGCCTCATTGTTGTTTTGATCATCCGTAGCTTGTCTCCAATGACTTGATACACAATTATTTTTATCGTAAGTAAATCCTAATCCGACGCCAGATTTTATATCCACCATATTGGATGAATTGAGAAGATTAAGCGATTCCATCGTAAGATTTCCAAGTGGTGAATATTGATGCATACCTGAAATCCATTGTTGGGTAAATGTGTTCAATTCCCAGATAGCACCCATCTCACTTCTATCTTGCTTATAGAAAGGTGTATTCTGATCTTTACGAATCAACATAAGTTTCATATCCTGCTTTTGCTCGTCATAGACAAAGAAAGTTTCTGCACCGTTGCAGTACTTATAATGGGTTTCTCTTCCGAATTCGTCGTATGCAGCCTGCTGTACATAATTATACTCGTATGCTTTATTACCTACGGCTGAAGTCGGCAATCCATTCACATTGTATTTATATGTAAGAATTTCGCCATCGGGATAGACTACAGTTTTCAGTCTGTTCCATGTGTCATACTCTGTTTGTGTGGTGAAAGTCTCCACAGGTCCATCTGGAACAATAACAGTCTTTCTTTCCTTGTTAATCTCTCCCTGTCGTCCGTAGTAATATTCATGTACACCCGTAGCATTCGATGCCAAGGCAATTTGTCCGACGCGATTGAAAGGTGCATTTTTATCTCCATAAATGAAATGGATACTATCGGATGGATGGTTCGGATAGATTATATCCGTCAATTGATCATAATTATCATATTTATACAGCACAGAAGCTCCTGTTAGATTAGAAGATGTTTTAGAGACCAGATTGCCTGCCATGTCGTAAGTATATCGATAAGTACCTAACGTAGGGTCTGACATTTCCGTCAAACGGCCAAGTCTATCGTACTTCCAAGTTGTCTGGAGATCTCCCTTGTGTTGCGAAACCAACTTGCCTCGCACATCGTAATCATACGACTCTGCATATTGATTTGCATAGTGGTGTGCCATCAGTAATCCGTCTGTAGAATATTGCAAAGAATCGTTCACATGATTACCTGTTGCATATACTTGATTATTCTCTCCGTATGACAGAAGAATACTGTCGCCGTTAAAGAGTTCCACTTTTGTTTTTCGGTCGATTAAATCATACGTTCTACTGAACATTGTATTACTTTGTGTGACAATATTTACATTGTTTTTCCCTGTATTAACAGGAAGAGAGATTGCATCCAAACGAGCAAATGCATCATAATGACGAACAGCATCAGCCACATATACATCCTGTAGATTTGGAAACTCAGTGGTTTCGTTTACCGTAGTCGGATGATAAACATTCATGCGGCTTTGCGTCTGAATCACACGACCAAATCCATCACTCATCACAGAGGCAATAATATCTTTTTCTTCTTTTTCATTCATTGCATTGTATCGGTATGTATGAGCTTTTATTGGCTCAATCCTTATATCGCAGAAGCACTCAGGAATATTGATACTGTCTTTTTGAACCAATATATTAAATGTGTCGCGCGACCATTCCAGACCATCACAGATAATAATATCGAAAGTATCCAACTCAAGAATATCTGCAATTCCTTTCTTTATGGAATCCGGTATAATATTCGCATAAATCGTATCAGGTACGTTCAATATCAAAGAATCAAGGAAATCTGCAAGAAGACTATCATGATTAAATGGATTGCTATTTGATAATTGAGGATATACATAACGCAGAGAATAGGACACTCCTGCTTCTAATTCATTTGGTGCAATTATAGTGTCAAGACGACCTAATGCATCATGTTTCTGAACCATCTTTTGTCCATTTCGATCGATGATGGTCTGTGGCTTTCCATGGAAATAATCGTAATCATTCCATTCACTACGGTAGCCTCGGCTGTCATCTACTTGGGTGATAAACAGATTGAATCTGCGGTCGTACAAATAGTCATAGGTTAAACGTTTTCCTTCCTCTCCTGGCATTGTTCTGCGAATCATATTTCCATTCGAATCGTATTTGAACTCTGTGGCTATTGTTTGATTATTATCCACATGTTGAATCATTTTTTTGACAAGGAATCTGTTCTGTTTTTCTGACGGCTTAGGATTTGTTCCATACTCAAAAGAAGTTGATTCAATCACCTTGTTAGAGCCATCTAACAATTGTATGGAACTTGGAACACCTTTCATACGATAATTTAAATCGTGGAAGTATCCGAATTTCAGTGTCTTGTTGTGATTGTTGTCAATTGAATTTGTAAAAGACGCTTTCACTAAGTCTGGACATTCGTTAGCATAATCGTATGTGTAAATCCATTTATATGATTGAGCATCCGATTGATACTGTCTGGATTTAAGCATCATAAAATGATATATACCATCCATATCATGAATATCATAGTCATAATCAATCCGAGAAAGTGTATCATTCGACTCTGGATTTATAACACAGACGTTCAAAATATTAGAAAGTCTGTCATACCATGTTGTGTCATACGTTTTAGAGAGAATACGATAATCTGTAAATGAAGTGTCATTCCGCATCTGGTTATGCGTGATGATGGTTTCAAATCCACAGAAACGGTCCTGTCCATTTTTTATTGGATGTTCGTAAGTGAATGTGTTTCGAGAGGGCTGTCCATCGGGCAAGAATGCATCATTTAGCCAAAGTGATGACATGACCAATTTGCCTTTTGTTTCTTCACTCAGAGTGTCTCTTCTGTGAAAATAGTCAAGCAGGAGCGTATCTTTTCGATCATGATAAGCTACTAACGTATCGTATGGTAATGGTAGTTCTACCACTGTATCTCCAATCATTCGGGCAGGACCTGCATAATCGTAATCGATAGTGATACAACCACCCAATGGCGTATGAATGGTCTTCAACAAGTCT
The DNA here is from genome assembly GCA_902766045.1 of uncultured Bacteroidales bacterium. Lineage (GTDB taxonomy): Bacteria > Bacteroidota > Bacteroidia > Bacteroidales > Paludibacteraceae > UBA1181. The sequence continues at coordinate 9,964 of CACXCA010000061.1, read as the reverse complement.
GTACGATCCTTGATAAGACTATCTACTGAAAAATTGAAATAATCATCACGGAACTGTCTGTATCTTTTTACCTCTGCTGTATCATTATAGTAATCGAATTTATGAGTGTAAGATAATTTCCCAAATGCTGAATTTATAGATTTAAGGACATCGTATTTCCCTTTTTTATAGCTAAATGAGTATGTTGCCACCTTATCAAATCTGTCTTTCAACTCTTTAGGAACAGAATTGGCAGTTCTGAAATCCTTAACATAAAAAACAGAAATTGAATTTATTCTTGAATTAAGTGTAAAATTTCCAAGATATCCTTTAGACACAGGAATAGGAGGATAGTTATTCAACCAGGAGAAACAGACCATAACACGAGGGTCTGATTCACCGACCACACCAATGAGAATGGTATCCAATCGATGTTTTTCTTCATCATATCTATATTCGATATAATCTCCGTAGGCATTTTCTGTGTATGTTTCAAACCATTCTACCACTTCGGTTCCACCATCTGATCTTTTAACAGAAACATTTGCTTTTTTCTGTCCATCATCATCCCTGTTTTTCTTGACTAAACCATAAATATGCTTAATTCCTTCATAATCTATGGCTTCCCAATAACAGTCATTAATGGAGCCGAATCTTTCAATATGGGTGATTTCACCTTTCTTGTTAACAGACAAGTAGTTTGCCGACAAATCCTGTGGATAGTTGCCAGAATTCTTTTCGTCCACCATTGGTACACCATTGATTTGGTACGTGATTCGTGTTCCATTGTAGGCAAACGAATCCATTGTAATCTTAGGCAAAGAGATATCCCAACCACGGCCTAGGAGTCCATAGAACAGATCACTGTTGTAGGTAAGTGTTAATTGAGGTTTCATGTTGTGATTAACAGGAGGCAGGTCTAATCTGTACTCCAATGTGGCTGCTCCTTTGTGATTAGAATAGGGTGTACGAACAAGTTGTACGCCATCTAATGGTTGCGCATTGGCAAAAACCTCCATGTGAGTTGGAGTAAATCCGAATGGGGCTGCAAGAGCCGGAACAGATATGTATTGTGATGGATCAGAGATTTCATACTCCGACATGTTTAACAGATTCTGTTCATACTCATCGCGCATTGTTTCGTAGATGAGTCCTCCTCTCTCTGCCTGTAACTGTGCTGCAACACTGGTTGCGACTGACAGTAGGACACCAAATGTATATACTAATTTCTTCATCTGCATCACGGATTAAGGAAGTTCTGTACGACCATTGTATTCTGTTCCATCAGGAGCAATCGCTTTAATTAGATATTCAGATGGTTTCTGTACGTGGAAGGTCTTACTTATATGATTAGACGAAGTATGAGTCGTCTCGTATATCTGCATTGAACCATTCACATCATATACGTAGAAAACAACCTGTCCTGGTACATTAATTGTTAAATCAACTGTAAATGATCTGTTCTGAACATCACGAGAAATGATCATTCCATCATTGGATGAAGTGTTTATATCACTACAATTGATATTGAGATCAATCCAGTAGGTCATGAACCCTGTCATGCTAGCTTGAACATTTTCACTATTTACAAATACAGGTGGATTTTGGTATTTGTTGAATAGAATATCTGGGTAGTTACCATTCCAACCAAAATGATCGAGAGTGACTTTTGATATGTTTCCATCGACGGTTTTAAATCCTACTTTGTGATTTGTATTGCCCATGTTCACATTGTCAAATACAGGTTCACTACTGCTGTTAACAAAACATCTTGCATACAACGACCATTGGTTGTTTACCACTTTCCCGTATCTTTCCAATTTAATTATATCTCCTGATTGAATGTCACCTAGCAAAGGTGTATTGTCAACAACACCATTGATAATTCTGTAAAGTTTTCCATTCTCCACCTTTACGCCATAGGCGAATATATTATCATTTAGATTATATTGCGAGACTTGGGATGAAATAAATGCAACTTTCGATTCTGTTTCTGCATTTTCAATCGTCCATGTTATGGACCCCTCGTTGTTAATGAAATTTAGATTTATATATGAAATTCCTTCTCCTACAAAATCAATCGTATTAGACTCGATTGGCATCACTTTCAATAAATATGTGTTGGAACTTAAATTATCGATTAAGATAACAGAGTCATGAGTGATTTGAACAGGAGAATTGTCTGTCACATTCTCAAATGTGTAGTAAAATCCGTTTCCACTCTCTGGCAATATCAGTTTCACACTACCATCATTGTTGGAGCCTCCCCAAAGTCCACAAGTAGGGTTTTCCAACTCCAACGTGTATTCATACGTTTTTTCTTCCTGCTTCTCCAATGGTATGCCAGAGAAAGCAAATGTGAAGTAGCATAGGGAGTCAAATTGCAACTCTGAGAAAATTATTTTTTCACGTTCTTCATCTACACCACTCATTCGAATTGTATCGACAGGTCCGCTGAAATCTCCATTTGCAGAGTGATCTACAAGCATATAAACATTGTCATTTCGGTAAAGTGCAAATGCAGAGTCTGCCGTCATGTTGTAACCCAATTCCAATTGGTGGAAAATAGATGAATCCACTCCGTGGGTGACAACCTTCCATGCACGTTGCATTACCTTCAAGGTATCTGTGTAGTCAATAGAATCCTGCATGTTTGGAATCTCCGAAACAGATGTTGGCAATTTATTGTCAGCAAATATAACGTAACTGTCATCTTGAAATTCCTCATCATCCATCAGTCCCATTACAATTAGATTTTTAGACGAAGAACGTTTTTCCGAGTTGTTTTTATGATAAGTGTCGTCCACATCGTATGCATTCTCTTCGTATGCGGTTGTGGATTCTTTCTGATTGAAATTGCTTCGTTCATCCTTTCCATATCCTGTGACTCTGTGTTTGTAACTACTGGAATTCTCCCATATTTTTACACCAGAAGAATTATAGTAAGGACTATTTAATGTGATACCATATTTCAGTGCGAGATAGCTCTCTACTCGTTTTCGTTCATCACCTCTCAGAAAGCGAGAATAAACCACCATTTCGGGGCAAAAGAAATCTGACGCGCCCAAGCGAGATACAATGGAATCATCAAAGGTTGATTGGTCAGACACAATAGCTTGAGAAAATTTTCCACCAACATTCACTCTTGAGGCAGCTGATTGTTTCCATAAGAATATTTCCGGCTGCAAGGCCTCCAAATAGGATACCACCTTTACTCGTTCAGCACTATCTTTCAAGATAAGGTTGGGATCATAATCATAGGAGGTTTTTCCCGATGAAGTGGTATGAATCACACGGGTTTTGGAAAAAATACGGCCTTCTCCAGTCTTGCCGTTCAGATTATAAAGAAAAGCTTCCTTGCCAGCATCTTTCTTCTTAGCGCCAACCACTGCCACAACAGTTTTCTGAGAAAGATTGGTTCCGCTTACGACAAACTCCGTATTGACAGTGCTGTCAAAAGGCATGGCAGGATTGAAGTTATACGTGTGAATGGCAGCACGCTCTGCTATCACTTCATCTGTTGTTCCCCGTTTATATAGGTGCATATCACTTCCTGTCTGGTCAATCCATTTGTAGGTGCCATTCTTGTTTTCTTGATTCGTGGCTTCTGTTGTGAACCACACAGATGGAGACTTCACACCTCCTGGATGTTGAGCAGACATTTGAGTCAACCCCATCACTAAACATGCACACGTAAAAATCTTTCTTTTCATATTTTTGCCTTTCTATAAGCTTCCTTCCTCCAACCTATGGAAGATGTCAGCTTTCTATTTTTAGTGTTATTATTTTCTTTTTTTATAAATTAATGATCTGTATCTGTTTATAATCGGCTGACATAGAGGTAGGTCATTACAGCTTTCTTGCCATCCGTAATAGTTAGGATATAGGGTTTCAGTGGATCCAGATCTCTTGGGTTCAAATCATCAAACACTTCTTTCAACAGAGAATGTTTTATTTCGACATTCTCTTGTGTTTCCATGATTTCCTTTTGTCTGATTAGCTTCCCTTGATCATCTGTCAAAACGAATTTGATCATTGTTTGTTTCTTCAATGTGAAGCAGACAGAATCAGAGGAAGATGTAATCGGGTTGGAGGAAAGTCTGAAATTCTCACAAAGAGGGTTACAGTTCTCCACATCCACTTCCATATCTTTGTTTGTTTCATTTCCGTTTCCGTACCACATTTTATAATTTCCGTCAGTCATATAAATATGATAAACGATGTGTTTGTTTTGTATATCATCAGGAACGGCGGCTGAATAAACACGTTTATCTCCATTATCTGTGTAATTGGTTAGTTGAAGAGGCACGTAAGTATATTGAGCGGCAGAAACGTTTTCTTTAAATTCATTATTGTATAAGAAATAGACCTGAAGATTGTCCAAATTCTGTGCATTACGAACGGCTACTTGGATTACCGAATTACAGTTCCATGTCACGTCCATTACAGAGGGAAGAGGAATACAATTGTTGCTACAGCAGACAGGGATGGTCCAAGTGTCACCGACGGTGTTAGTCACCTGTGGCGATGTTGCGATAAAACGTCCATTTTGCATTTGAACGGAGATGCGATAGTCGATCTTCCTTGTTCCATCTGGAATGGAATTTTGTTGTATATAGGCCACATACAAAGAATCCATCTTTTGAGCAATTATAGTATCAAAACTTATGCCTCCATTTACAGAGAAAATCACTCGTGCTGTATCTACTTGATCGTTTTTACAATAGTTTGAAACCCCGAAAGCAATTCGGATATCGCCTTTACAATGATAACCACGTTCATCGTAGGCTATAGTTGCAGAATCACGGGTGATAATAGGCATATACTCGATGTTCGTTTGTGTAGAATCCATAACATCTGTATCCTTTATCTTTAAAGACACGTCAATTATTGTATCACAACGATATGTGGTATCAAGACAATAATCCAAAAAATATCGATATTTTAGGTTGGAAACAAGAAATTGGACTACAGAATCAACACCAAATCCCAAGGTGCTGCCTTTCGCACCAACATATTTCCCTTTTGTTTTTTGCGTGATAGTATTGAAATATCCATCATAATTTTTTCTATTTATAATGATTGTTTGGTAACCTTCTGTTCTTAAATTTTGTGCCACAGAATCTTGCGAGAGATCATTCTTATTGCAATCTTTTTGATTTCCTCCATTACAAGCCTCATCTCCAATCATTATGATTGCTTTTTGCGCATCCATTCTATGTTTTTTGAAATCGTGTTTTGTAATTTCGTTTAAAACGTGATAATAAAGTTCCTGACCACCTTTGTCATCCCTATACTGCAAAGAGAATAACGAAGAGAAATCAAAATCAAACCATTCCCATCCATAACAGCCATCCGAATATTCACCAAATGTCACTTCGGCAAATAATGCATCAAATTCACCATCTATACCCTTAGTTAATCTTTTATCAACAGAGTCTAAAAGAACCTGCATGCTTGACATTGAACCACTGCAATCCACCGCATATATTACATCCAATTTGTCATTTTGACTACCACGAAGAGCACTACAAATATTTGCTTCTTTGCCTGCGACTTTAATCAAAAAATCATTCGCGCTAATGTTTTCAAGCGGGATGAATTTTCTTGTGATGTCCACCGTGTCTGTCAACGTAAATGAAACAGTGCCTCGATATTCATCCTTCGGCGTAACATCAATGATATCTACACGCATATTTTGCAAATAGGAATTTTTTGGCTCGTTCCTTTTGATAGAATTGCCATCAAAATCACGCGTCATACGCAGACTGGAAGGTAAATTCCTTAAATTTCGATTTTGGAACAAATGATCCCCCACAATTGAAACACTATAAATAGACCATCCATCCCCATTATATGTTGAGTCTGATGTAAAGCTCAGCTCCAATTGAACCGTATAACCAGAATAATGGCTAATATCAATATACTCGGTAGCGCGCTCACCGATTCCGCTTGCACTATATAATGTATATGATTCGCCAGTTTTTGTGTTTCTCATTCGCAAACATGCCTCATCATTGTACGACTCAGAATGAAGTTTGCTGTCTATTTTTATATAGATTCGCGTACCTTCTCGTTGTAGAGGCAATCCGAACGATGGACTAATTGCACGAAAGGATTGATTCGTACCATACACACCTGTTGTAAACGCTTCATCTTCGAGACGAAATCCATTGTTTTGCCAAGTGTCATTAATTATTGCTGCATCAGCTTCGTACAATGTTTCACTGTACGACACCTGTTTTGTGGTTGTACTGACATGAACATATTCCCCTTTAGGAAAAATATTCTCTCCATCTAAGTTTTGACAATATCCATTCGCCATATTCCAAAGGAACAAGGCGGTAAGGATTGCCCATTTACCATTACTCATCGTGTCTGTTTTTGTGTCTGTTAGTATATTGTTTTTTTATTTTTTCTCAAATCTCACAATCTTGTCATTGTTTATCTGAAGCAGATAGCAACCAGAAGTAAGTGAAGCAACATTCACTGTGCCATCGGTGGCTACTCCTTCCGTGATTTTTCTACCTTTCACATCCGTCAACACATAGTGAAAATCATCGATGGTAGAAACATGAATTCGATCTGTTGCTGGATTAGGATAAACCTGTATTTTTTCTGATGAATTATCTGCTATACCAGTACTTGGAGAATAATAAGCTTTTATAATAACACGATCCGTCACATGAGGTAACAAGAAAGTTCCGTCAGATTGTTTCTCCAAAAGATACCCTGTACTTGTCACTACACTATCAACTCGATATCCCTTTTGTGGTTGCACTTCAATTTTCACATCTGATCCATATCGTACCATATCACCTGCTTGCTTGATGATCCCACGATCTGACAATTCTTCTCGGATACGGAACGTTTCAGTATATTTGATAAGAACTTTATAAGGAGCTGTGGCTTCGCTGAAAACATCAACCTTTTCTGTGAGGCTCCAATTGACATAATTTTCTCCGTTTTTACCAGAAGATTCTTGCATAAAATATAGTCCTCCATGATTATCATCCGTAAAGTTCGCCATAATTGTTCGGTTCTGTTCTTGCAAATAGAGTAGATATCTTAGATTCTTATCAGAATCATACTTGGCAAAACCTTCCATATCTCTCTTGACAACAGGGATGGAAAGTGTATCATCTATGTATGCGAATTTATCATCATCTCCAACAAGGAAGTTTAGTTCTAAGTTCTTGTTTTCGTTGAATCTCCATGGCGTTCGTGTCACATTAATACCATAGGTTGCGGGACGACCTAAAGGCATTGTTCGAATAGTGTCGTATGACATGTCTTTATTAAATTTAATGCCATAGTGCCCGTCTTTCCTAACCCATAAATTCCCATATAAATTTTCATTCTTATCGGTCGAGAGGCCCTCGATATGAGGACATTTATATATATAGTTGGCATCAAAGTGCTGGTAATTTTCCAACACGGGTTTATCACCACTGACATTATAACATGCCACCAGAACATTTTCATAACTTTGTTCTTCTCCCTTTATTCCAACATACGGTGCATAAACAGGGTTGCTTTTGTCTGGATTTATTTGAATATCAGAACAATAAACATCAATCACATACAAATTATTTCCTGAAAACAACATCTGACCAATATCAGCTCTTGCGTATTTATCATAAGGATATGTTTCATTTATTGTAAAATCCCAAATTAGTTTAAAGTCAGATGTTAGTTTCGCAAAATATTTATCATATTTTCCTGTGGAACGACAATCGGATGGCAAATCTTTATTGATTCCACAAAAATCCTTCACCATATCGGCACTTAAATATATATTGCCATCTTTATCAACATCTATTTTGTCAATTTCAAAAGGCGGTTTGGTCGCTAAACTTTGTTTCAACTCGCCTGTTTGAGTACTTAGTTTGAGAATTACACTGTGATATGGAAGGTTATCTTTGTATGGGTACTCATAACAATCTCCATCATATTTATAAAACAACTGGGAGTCATAGTATAGATCCATAGCAGATACACTTGCCTTGAAAATTAAATCATCATCATCTAATATCTTTATTCCAGATGTTTGACATAGTAATGAACTATGTTCTTCCGCTGGAGAAAAAATCTTGACCCATTTTATGTTTTTCTCAGAATCTATTTTCATGATGAATAGGTTATTTCGTCCACCATAGACTGTGAGCGTATATTTTTCATTTAACGAGAAATTGCTCCAAAATCTTCCACATAGGTACATGTTCCCTGCTTTGTCAAAAACAGCATCTTCACCAGTTATTTTAACATTTCTTGTGTTGAAGATCTGCATCCAATCCAACTCCAATCCATAGTCATTGTTAGTGGAAATAAGTTGAACCTGATCATATTCTGTGGCACATATTCCAATATGAGTCACAATGATGTACATCACTAAAATTACTAATTTTTTTATCATAATAGTATAAAATTACCTTTTATCTATGTCAAAAACTAACAATGACGCAAAATTATACATAATTTTATTAATACAAAAATCAGAAATGTGATTATATTTAAAATTGTTGAAAAATTTTTCAATTAAATTATGAAAGCAATGTCAATGCAACTTCTCTTATTATAATAAATCAACTGCTGCATCTTTTGCTTTGTCGGTTACATCAACATAGACAGATGTGGTATTGATGGAATCATGTCCCATTAACTTCTGTATAACTTCAATCGCCACTCCCTTTTCTGCTAGTAACGTTCCAAAAGTATGTCGTGCTGTGTGAAAAACAACATTTTTATTTATGTGTGCACTCATGCTCCACTGCTTGATATGTCGCATCATGGTGGTGCGGGAAGGCAATTGAAATATTTTCCCTTTCCGTTCAATCTCCTGAGGAAGTTGTGCCATGGCTTTTTTGCTTAATTTCATCTTCAGACATTTATCAGTCTTCTTCATCACGATGTTCATCTCCATGTTTCCATTCTCTATTTGCAAATCTTCCCACGAGAGCTGAGACACATCACTATATCTCAATCCTGTATAACATGCGAAGAAAAAGGCTTTCTCAACGACAGAATCAGGATCACCTTTTGCTTTCAGACGCATCAACTCCCTTTCTGTAAGATAGCACCGAGGTTTGTCTGCCCGGACAATCATTTCATGCTTCTTTAATTTATCAAATGGATTGCAATTGATCAAATCATCTTTCAAGGCATTGTTTAATGTGCTTTTGAGGAAACAAAGATATTGGCTGGCTGTGGTTGGAGACAGTTTTTTGTTATCTCTCTTCTTCACGGTTTTGAGATAGACAATAAACTTACGGCAAAATTCAGGCGTCACATCCTCCAATGTCACACGATTAATCTGTCCGCCCAAGAACCGTTTCAGATGATACGCAAGGTGCTGAAGGATGAAGGCATAGCTGTTTCCCTTTCTGAATGTTCTTGATTCTTCAATAAAATCATTCAAATAATTAATCAATAGAACTTTAGGTATAAGATTATCCTCTTGTGTCATTTTATCCAAAAGATGTTCTTCCATTTCCATCCGTCGTGTCATTGCATTGTTCATAGCCTTAAGATTTTGCAATCTAATTAGCTTGTCAACTTTCCCCCGTTCATTGATGTCGGGTTCGATGTAAAGTCGCAGACAGTGTTGATGGCGTTTTTTGTTTATCGTATAATTAAGGTATAAACTATAGCCTCCGTTGCATGTTTTCTTGCCATAGACACGCACTAACGAATGAGGAGGATTGGGAATTTGAAGATTTGCAGTAACCATAAGTATAATCTTGTAATTAAATTTTATAAAATAATAAACTAATAATCAATAAGTTGAATAAAAAATTCAGTCACGCAACAATCACCAGAGAGTCACAGATGTGTAAAAAAAAAACAAAAAAACATCAAAAGGAAATAATTTTTTCCATTAAATTTGCTACGTTTCAAGTAAAATTCAAAAGAAAATGAAGATGAACAATACCCGCTTCTATCATCCCGACCATTTAGGCAGTACGACGGTGGTTACGGACCTTGA
>CACXCA010000060.1 GCA_902766045.1 uncultured Bacteroidales bacterium | reverse complement strand
CAGAGAACATCCCCTCCGTCGGATGCCCCCTGAAATTTATGGAATTTATATCTTATCTAATGCCTCACATATTGATTTTTTATCCATGTTTTTTCCTATAAACACCAGCTTCACCATCTTATCTCCATACTTCTCGTCCCAATCGCGACGTAACTCTGGACTTTGCTGAAGCATCATCTCTTGTTCATTTATAGGAGCTGTACAGATCCATTGCCCTGCTTCCTGCAACGTTTTCTGCGTACCCGCTTGTTCAAATAAATATGACATATCCTCATTCTCAGAGAAATACGTTATTCCTTTTGTACGGATGACACCCTTCGGCCATGATTTATAGACAAAATAATCAAATGCATTCAGATTCATCGGTTTTCTTCTATAATACACAAATGAACTAATGCCATATTCTTCTACCTCTCCATGATCATGGTCGTGATCATGATCATGGTCATGATGATGTTCGTGGTCGTGGTCATGATGATGAGCATGGTCATGATCATGATCGTGATGATCTTCATGCTCATGGTGATGCTCGTGGTCATCCTCATCGTGGTCATGGTGATGATGCTCATGGTCGTGATCATCGCCATCACGCTGTTCCACCTCTTTATCCATCTCCTGAATCCAACCAGCCGAGATAGAGATACTTTCCATATCAAACTTATGGCAATTGATTATCTCATCCAAATCAATCTGTGCATAATTAGATTCTAAGATCTGAGCATGAGGCTGCAGTTTACGAACCACCTCTTTCACCTCCTTTAATTCCTCTGCAGAGACCTCATTAATCTTGTTTAAAATAATCACGTCACAGAACTCAATCTGTTGAATGACAAGATTTGCCAAATCCTCTTCATCTGGATCATGCATTAAATCATCACCATTGGCAAATTCTTTTGATAAACGAAGGACATCCACCACAGTAGCGACACAATCCAATCTGCAAATCTCTGGCAAACGAAACTTGCGAGCCATATCAGAAATAGATACAATTGTATTTGCAATTGGATAAGGTTCGCATATACCACTTGCTTCAATCACAATATAATCGAAACGATTTGTTTGTGTAATATCCGTTATCTGCTGAATCAAATCTGTTTTCAGAGTACAGCATATACAACCATTCGATAGTGCAACAAGACTATCATCTTTCTGTTGAACGATACCTCCTTTTTGAATCAAAGAAGCATCAATGTTTACTTCTCCAATATCGTTCACAATAACAGCAATTTTCATTCCTTTTTTATTCGAAAGGATATGATTCACCAGCGTAGTTTTTCCGCTACCCAAATAACCCGTTAATAATGTAATGGGAACAACTTGATTTTTCATAATATATTAATAAGTAATGATTTGATTAGTCATATCGTTATTCATCCTCTCATTTTTCCTTCTTCCCATATCGCCAATATGCAACAAACAGGATGAGCGATGTCACCACATTTGAAGACATATTCACCAAAGAAGCACCGTCGATATGCATCCTTTTAATAATTACGATCGATAATAACAGCGTAACAAGTACACCCACCAACGATTTTACGACCAAGATGCGAAGTTTGCCCATAGCCGAAAAATAGTGTCCAAACACATTGGATACAGCTATCAACAATACACCAGGGGATAATATAAGAAGAATGCGTTTTACATCTATAAACTCGGAACCAAATATAAAAGTATATAATTCACCCGGCAGCAGATTGACAACAAACAGAATCAACAGCGTAATAATAAAACTATACTTTGCTACCTCATTCGTGCCTTTCCGGGCCTCTATTTCATTTTTCTCACTTAACAACCTAGAATACTGCACCATAGAGATACTTCTGCTTACGATCCAAATCGCTTCTGCGATCGTCACACCAATAGAGAAGACTCCTACCGACGCATTCCCAATATAGTATGTAAGGAAATAAAAACTTAATCTATAATTAAAGAACTGTAAGAAATTACTCAACTCCGTCTGCAAGCCGAACTTAAACGAACGAAAAGCGACAGGCACCATAAACTTCATATCCGTTAAAGAGTAACGGTTTTTATCAAGGCACAAACATCCAATCGTCAGAATAACCAACGATAAGACCTGGGCATAGAAAAATGCTCTGTAGCTAGAATCCCAGAAATAGTAGAACAAAATCATGAATATAAGCAACATAAGAGGTTGCAAGATAGTCAGGAGATTGTATTGTTTTATTCTTTGGGTACCGACATACGATGAATTAAAAAAGGCAAGAATGCCAAGAAAAACAGAAATGATAAAAAAGAAGAGCGCCAGATTTTCCTTCTCGAAATAGTGGAAAATCAATGCACCGACAATAGAAGAAATTGTGATCCAAAGCAGCGCAATCGCCAGAAGCCTTGAACAACCTGTTCTTTTTAAATAATACGACACACTGCTTCCGGTAAATATATTAGCGATAATGGCCAACAGACTGATATCTGCCATGAACATTGCAATGACACCTCGTCCCTCAGCTCCCCATAATCGAGTGGTAAGTACAAGTACTAGAAAGTTCAATATCAATATTGCACTTTTACTTGCAATTGTCATTATTATATTTTTCTTTACATCAAACGCCATGATGAACAAAATTTAAAAAATCATTTTTGATAGCTTCCCAATTATATTTTAGCAAAGACAAATTTATACTATTTTGACATTGATTCCTATATATTTTAGGATTATCGATATAAGAAAGGAGTAATTTTACAATATCCTCTTCTTTATCAGGTTCCACCAGACATCCTATCGTATTGAATTCTGGGATAGATTTCCGTATCGCTTTCAAGTTACTATAAATCATAGGTCTGCCAGCCGCCATATAATAAAACAGCTTGATCGGAAGACAATGAGTATTTTCTATGTCATTATCACGAAGATCAAAAAAGATATCTCCTTCTCCAAGTGTATCACAAAAAGCATCAAAAGGCATCCAGTTCAGATGTACCGTTGTAAGATTTGGAACGGTTGTCCTAACGTTAGGCACCTGAGATGAGACAATCTTCAGGACAAACTGGGTAGAAGGTCTTTTCAAAGCCACTTGTTGAACCACAGATACTACCCGATTGAATCCCTTTTCACTTGTCAGATTCCCAGAATAATAAAATGTACAATTGCTCTGCAACGATTCCTTCATCGGAATCATTTTTATCTTATTCAAAGGTGCATAATAAGAGATGACAGACATCGGTTTCCAAAAGAATAAATACCTGAATGGAAAGGATTTATAGTGTTCTCCGAAGATAAAACCATCTGTCCGACATCCTGCAACCAAAGAAAGGAGAGAGAGTGAAATAAAGCGAATTATTGTCTGGACAAACGAATGTCCCCGTAAGTTTTTCTTAGACGGATACCACTCCGTGATATCATATATAACTTTCGTCTTTATAGATGCACCCCTGTTTTTTTTTCTCACCTGACATGCCACATTTACAGCAATCGGAGTATCACAAATGATAACATCATACTCAGAAGAGCTCAACCTCTCTCTCATCCAACGCATCTTTTCCTCTCTGTTCATCTCCTTACCGGCGACGGAGAAGATATCCACCTTATCACCACAATCACGAAGCGAGGCAGCCTCCTGAAAAGCCACCCTCTCATCATCCGTCCGATGAACCATTAAAGCGAAAGCTATTTTCATATATAACAATATTAACGTATTACTGTATTACTATATTTCTATTAATATCTTATATAGTGAAACATAAAAAAGGGATGTCCAACGGACATCCCAGTTGATTCTAAATAATCAAGATCTATTACTTTGAAATAGCACCTGCTGGACAAGCGTCAGCACATGTTCCACACTCAGTACATGCATTTGGATCAATCTTATAGATATCACCTTCAGAGATAGCTCCTACTGGACATTCTCCTGCACAAGTACCACAAGCAACACAATCTTCACCAATTACGTAAGCCATAATCAAATCATTTTAAAGTTTAACGCTACAAAAGTATAATATTAAACGAAAACTAAAAAGATTTTACACTATTTTTTATAGATTAAATTTGTCTATTGGTCGATTATTTTGACATACTTTTTTATGATTGATGAATGATTAGTGATCTAAACTATTATTATTATGTCAGCGAAGTCCTTCTGTATGTTTCTTTAGAACACGTTCTGCCATACGCATTGCAAGGAGGGAAACTGGGATTGTCAGCAAAAGGACAACAATCAATACAGGGACATTGTCGATGACAGGTTTCATCAACTGGTCATACCCTACCGGCATCTCCTCGACAGCGGCAGCCAACGACGCTTCCGTGTCGGTCCACCAATGGGCAGTGTAAGCAAAAAAGGAAAAGGCAAATGGCACGAAACTCCAACGAACCCCCTTGATCGTATTATATTGACAATACCATCTGATGCCTTCAGAGAGAGCCGTTAAGAGGATAAAACCAATAATCATAGCAGTATCCGCCTCACCCACTAGTAAGCAGAGGATAAGAACAAAGCCATTCAAAATAGTAGCCACGCCAAACCCACGGATGAGAGATGAAGTATAAAGATATATAAATGCAGATACAAGCGGCAAAAGTGCCCCGATATAAGCATAACACACTGGATGGATCAATCCACTAGAAGAACCCATCACGAACATGGCAAGATATGCAATTGCCATAAGAAGAGTTTTGAAAAATGGTTTCATATTATTCACTATTTAGGTTGATTATTCCTTATATGATAGTTATAATTTCGATTACAAAATTCCAACTCTTAAAGCATCTTATCAATCCCAAGTAATAGTGATTTTCTGAAAGGTAGTTATCATCGGTTATAAGAGAAGATAAATTATAAATGAGGGGTAAAACAACCATTTAATAGTAAACAGCTACATAAATCAGAATTATTTGGAGTAAACAATATTTTCAAAATAGGGCTGATTTCCTTTTCGGGATTATGTTCTATTGTTTTGGTTATTAATATTATAGAAATTTTCCATTACCAATTATTGTCAATATTGGCACTTTTTGGTAATGCGAAAGTATCTGTTTTTTACTCAATTGTCCAAACAACACGACCAAAAACTGTCACTATTGACAACTTTTGGTCGTGACCATAAAAATAATAGTCAAACCGAATGCTGGAAATGGGAGCAAAATCAACCTCATCTATACCTCTGAAGTAAAAAGGAATAGATTTGGAATAATTTATTTGTCTGAAAAAATTATTTAATTTCGGACAAAATGCAGTATTTTTCCTTTCCTTTTCTTGTCTATTCCGAAAAAAACATCTAATTTCGAACAAAATTAGAATGAATATGCCAAGGATACTATCAAAGGAGATACGGAATCGCATTGCATCAGGAGGTGAAAATAAGATGTACACGATTAGCAATTTTGCCGACTTGAATAATGACTCGTTAGTTACGAGAGTGTTGTCAAGGTTGGAGGATGATGGTATGCTTGTGCGACTAACACAGGGACTATATCTCTATCCCAAACAAACTCGTTTTGGCATTGTAAAACCCACTCCGTATGAAATAGCCCAAGCCGTTGCAGGTAAAGATCATGCAAAGGTGATCCCTTCGGGAGCTATGGCACTGAATGAATTAGGCTTATCTACACAAATCCCCACCAATGCAGTGTTCATCACTAACGGCACACCACGCACTATCAAAATTGGCAACCAGACCATCACGCTTAAACGTGCCGTGCCCAAGATGTTCTCATTCCAAAGCACGTTATTCCCTTTGGTCATTACAGCCATGAGAGATCTTGGAGCCGAGAATGTGGATGATGCTATGGCAACTCAAATTATTGAAATTCTATCAAAAGACGACAAGGAAGCCATCAAAGCCGACTTTCTAAAAGCACCAGCATGGATTAGGAAGAAACTGGCTCCTTTGTATTCATAAGTAAAAATAAGTGGAAAAAGATGAATCGACACCTGTTATGGACTGATCTTGATATCAGTGAACGTCAAGTTATCCTTGAAAATGTCAGGGAGAAACGAAAATTAGATGTTATCGCTATAGAAAAGGACTTCTGGGTCAGGATGATCCTAAAAGCGCTTTTCTCACTGCCCGTAGGCAAAAGCATTGTATTTAAAGGAGGAACCAGTCTAAGTAAAGGATGGAACCTCATTGACAGATTTAGTGAAGATATTGATCTAGCTATAGACCGTGAGTTTTTCGGTTTTGCGAAAGAATTAGGCAAAAGCCAACGCGACAAATTACGCAAGACCTCAAAGAAATATGTTGAGGAAATGCTTGCCCCTTCTCTTGCAATTCAGCTTGGAAAGTTAGGACTTACAGACCATATCAATGTTGTAGTTCCTCCTGTTAAGGAGTCAGATAAGTCCTAATGGTTGCACACACTTAGAGCGTCTAACTAGACACCTCTATGATATTGAGAAGATGATGGACAAACCATTTGCAAAAGAGGCAATGAACGATCATCAACTCTATAATGATATCGTTGAACATCGAAGTAAATTCACCGCATGGAGTGGACTTGATTATAATAGTCATCAACCCTCAATGATATCATTTGTTCCACCAGCAGAGGTCGAAGATAGTCTGCGACGTGATTATACCAGTATGCAACAGAACTTCATATAATGGTGATTCACTACCTTACAATATGCTGATAAATCGCATAGAGGAACTACAACAACGTTTCAGAGGAATAAAATAGTCCACAATAATTACAAATACCGCTGAACTATACTCCCAAGCTCACTTACCCCCATCGCCCCACTCTGTCGCCATACCATCTCTCCATTGCGGAACAGCATAAGGGTGGGAACAGACTGAACACGATACGTTGCTGAAAGAGCTTGGTTCTTGTCAATATCCAATTTAAGGATACGTATATTATCACCCAATTGTTCCTTCAACTGTTCCAATACGGGATGCATCCGCTTGCATGGAGCACACCATGTAGCAAAGAAGTCCACCAAGACCAATTGACCACTATTGATTATTTCGTTGAATTGTTCTGCCATAGTGTCTAGAGATAAAAAAGGCGTGTTACTCATAAGAGCAACACGCCTTGTTGCATGATTATTTAATTACTTTACTTCCTCAAAAACGACTTTATCTGACTATCAATGCGTTAGCTCTGGATGATGCACACATGTCGCAAAATTAAAATAGGAATTGATAATCAACATGTTACAAAATCACTGCAAAGTGATATATTTCTCCCCAAATAACCAAAAGAAAACACAGAAAAAATCACAAACTTGCCACATTTTTTTGATTTTGGTTGGCTTTGCGATGCAGAAATGCCAAAATTTGCCACGACTAAATTCTGCCAATATAAACAACTTTTAGTCGTGAGGCTTATTCTGTTTCAAAAATGACATGTTTGTGCCAGTGTCAATGCCAAATTCTTGATAAAATCATCAAATTTTCACCACAAACAATAAAAATTAAGTATATTCTGCTGAATTATGAATTATTTTTTTATCTTTGCCCTTAAACAAGAGAAAACTATCATGGCAAAATTAAATCGGATAAGAATCGTTCTGGCCGAACACGACCTTAACAACAAGTGGTTGGCAGATAAGTTGGGAAAGGATCAGGCAACTATTTCCAAATGGGTCACCAATACCACCCAGCCAAGCCTTGAAGCCCTCATTGCAATAGCAAATGCGCTTGAAGTGCCTGTGCAGGAGTTG
>CACXCA010000059.1 GCA_902766045.1 uncultured Bacteroidales bacterium | reverse complement strand
GCTCCAACAACGGCAGTTGCTCCATTGTATGCAAATGATGTATTATGCCATGTGTAAGGCATCTCTCCTGGACAAACCATTGTGTCGCGTACAATCGCATAGGATTCGTTTCCTACCACGGTGTTTCGTTCTACTTGATATACAACGGAATCCAGACGTGTATTATTTTTACTATCTGAGATTGCGTAATAAATTGTTTGTGAAGGATGAGAATATGCATTCAAAGTGAACGAGTTACCATTGAATGGTGACAGGGATAATGAGTCTGTTCCACTAAGGATGGTTAGATCTTCTGTAGCATCACAGTTATCTTTGATATGATCTGTAATATCAGAAAGAGGTACGTTTACAGTAACATTTCCTACAATAGAATCAACAACTGGGTGAATTAGATTACCATTGGAGAGTCCTAATGCGTCAATTGTAGGAGCCGTTCGGTCGATCACACTTACTGTTTGGAAGAATAAGTCGGAACTTACGGTATATGGACTACCGTCAGGTCTGCGCATTCCGACCTCCCAACGAATGATATCACCGTCCTTGAAATTATAGTACGTTCCTTTGTTAGCCTCAAATATTTCGCCTTCGTTTACTCTGAAATAACATACTGTATCAATTGGTTCTAGTGAACAGCGGTCATTAAAGTCTGGTATATAGTCGAAGATTCGGGCCTTTGCCATACAGTTCTCTCCTGCATCCAGATTCATCACTTTCATGGTGTCACCAGTTTCCAAATCGTGATCTGAGTATGTGATATATACGGTTGTATCTGAACATGCACCGTCTGGTGTTTGTGCAACTAACATATAAACGAAGTTATCATATCCAGGTGCTTTTTCTATGTGCTTGATCACACCGTCCCATTCGTCTGCATGTTCTCCCTGGATGTACCATTTGATGTCGGTATATGAATTTGGAGTTATGCCAAATCCTAATAGTAAGTCATCATAATTAGCGCAACCTATGATGGTTGAGGTGTCTTCAACAGTTTTTGATAATTTTTTATGTACGGTAAGATGCATGTAGATGATGGAGTCACAAGTACCCTCATTCTCTTTGTTATAGATGAGGTCATACGATGATCCGCTGCTGTAGCTATTGCCATTGATCCATTTATATTTGCTGCCTACACATACAGCCAAAGTATCAAATTTCACATACGAACTGTCATAGTGAACAATCGTGATGGTCTTACCTACTGTATCACTTTCACCATCATAGGTGAAAAGGTGATCATTGATCTCTATTGGCAGCGAGCCTATACATATCATTGTATCATGGATGATTGTATCACTTAGTCGTGTGAAGACAAGGGAGAAGATACTATCACACATTCCTTCATTTGCTACATGGAAATCTGTCACAGTGGTGGTTCTTGCATACGTGATACTATCACGCCAGACAATTGGCTCATAACTTTTGATGGTATCTACACGATAATAGGAGCTGTCAATATGCACAGTAGTGATGATGTTGTTAAGTGTATCTTTCTCACCATCGAAAGTGAACAAGTGATTATTGATCTCCACAGGAAGAGCACCGATACATAGTGTTGTATCATACCGAAGGGTGTCATTCACCAACGTGAAGTATAGTGTATATATACTGTCACATGCATTTTCGTTTATTTTATGGAACTCTGTGATAATCGTATCATGGTCGCAGACAATGCTATCCATCCATAGGATAGGGGTGTCGCTTTCAATTGAATCTACACGATAATAGGAGCTGTCAACATGCACTGTGGTGATGATGTTGTTTAGCGTATCTTTTTCACCATCGAAGCTGAACAGGTGATTATTGATCTCCACTGGAAGGGCACCGATACATAGTGTTGTATCGTACTGAATGATTCCGTTCAACAATGTGAAGTGTAGTGTATATATACTGTCACACGTGTTTTCGTTTAATTTGTGGAAATTTGTGATAATCGTATCATGGTCGCACGCAATGCTATCCATCCATACGATAGGTGTCTCGCTTTTAATTATAACTGTACGATAATATGAACTATCAATATGTACAATGGTGATCGTGTTGTTAAGTGTATCTCTTTCACCATCAAAAGTGAATAAATGTCCGTCGATCTCCACAGGAAGGGCGCCGATACATACCATCGTATCAATGATTGTTGTGTCATCTAGGATAGGTTCTGTTTTGATTGTAAGATGGAGCGAATAGATACTATCGCATGTTCCTTCATTTATCTTATGGAAGTCAGTTATAACTGTATCCTTGTCGTATGTAATACTGTCGCGCCATACGATAGGAGCATAGTTGACAATGACGTCCGTGTGATAGAATGAACTATCAATATGAACTGTAAGGTGGGCAGCTCCTACAACAGCAGATTCATTGTTTTCTGCGAAGGTGTGTCCGTGCCAATTAAAAGGGAAATCATTATTACAAATACTTGTGTCTCTTACAATTGCATAAAGTGTGTCATTGAATTCCGTATTCTTTTCGATACTATAGTGTAATGGAAGAATATCAGATGAGTTTCCTGCCCCATCCACTGCTTTCCAATAAAGGGTCAGGGTAGTATCATTGAAGACATTGAACTGAGTTTGATACCCATTAAAATCACTAAAGGAAATGCTATCCTCGCTGAATAGAATCGTGGTCTGTTCAGGACAATTATCTGAGATAAATTGTAATAGATCATTTGGTGTTAATGAGAGGTTGACAATTCCAGTGACTGAATCCAGAACCGGAAGATATTGATTGGTGTCGGATAGATTCCAGACAGGTACGACTGTATCGATTAAAGTAATAGTTTGTGGATCTGGTACGATAGATTCAATTGTCTCATCTTCCGTGATTACCTCCACTTTCCAACGTAGTGTTGCGTTGTTGGCTATTCCGTATAGTTTTGTACCATCCCAAAGTGTCCATTCACCATCGTTGAGCTGATAATAGTATTGAATGGATGTATAGGCAGAACAGTAGCTTACGACAGGTAACAAAGAGTCTAGTCCGATACTATCAGACAGACAAGACTGAGCATAATAACCGTTTATTGTTGAGGTACGTAAAGAGGTTGCTAATGAGTGATTGACATTAGCGTGGAAGGGAATCGTGTCGGGACACACACCACCTTCGAGAGAAGCAATTAAACGGTATGTTTGATCTATACTGCCAATAGTGGTCTCATAAGAGACTCCTGTACCCACTTGAGTATTTGATTCATCTATCCATTGGAATTCTGTTCGAATCGAATCCTGAGCTGAGTAATTGAAGGTGATATTTTCTCCAGAACAAGCCACTTTTGTTAGCTCGTACGACGGAATTAGGGTAGTGTCAACCGATGGATAAACGGTTAAATCAAGTGTAACGATTGTATCACAGTGAACACCGCCTAGGATGGTATCCTTTGGTGCGGATGTGGTCTCGGTATAGGTTTCTCCGTTGATCCATGTGAACGGTTTCCCACATGAGTAGTGAGAGTCAATGGTTTTGAAGTATTCAGGTTGAAACTCGAATGCCCCCATATCCACTGAAGACTCTCTTTTTCTGCGATTACCTTCTATATCTATTTTAGCCAGTGAGTTAATATAAGAGTCGTTTCCTTTGTTTACACAAGGAGAATGTTTAGGCAAACTATAATCGGGATAGAATTCAGGGTTCACATTTATATTATCGTGGCCTCTGACATTAGATATATCTCCCTGAATACATGAGTATTTAACAGTAGGAGAATTTTGGGTATAGAAGTGGTCATTCCCATAGACAATGCAGTTTTCGATTATACAACCATCGCCAGAAGAATTAATGGCATAGGTAGTGTATCGTCTGGAAGTTGAATGATTATCGGCAACAGTGGAATTGATAAGAGAGCCTCCGCTCATAAACACTGCTGTCATATTGTTTCCACTCAGTTTGTTATTGTAAATACGGGAGTTTATCATCTTACCACCTGACAAAAGATAGACGATACCTAGGTCCGATTGAGTACTCTGATTATTACATACTGTCACACCTATGGCTGTTCCGCATACATTCAATACGGCACCATCCCTTCCGTTACGAATGGATGAATTGATGTCCATATACAGTGTACCCTCACTTGTGATGGTGATGAAGTAATAGTACTTATTAGTCGTTTGATAATAACTAGTGTGATTGCCCAGATCGAAATGAACATTGAAAACTTTAAAGGTATCCCGACTGATTCCGATACTTGCAAGGTCTTGAGAGTTTCTCTTTTTTATAGAGAATCCACCTGGTTGATTTGAAAGTAGTGTTATGTTTTTGCCGATCCAAATAGGATTTGTCAAATAGATGTCGCTTGTGAGCAATATTGTGTCTCCTGAATGCACGCCATCGACGGCAGAGCCCAGATCGGAATATGTAGCATTTGATGACCCTAACGTTACTGTATTAGCGGATAACGAAAAGCAAGAAATAATACAGCAGAATGCCATCAAAACACCCCATTTAGAATACTTTGACATATATATAGTTTTTTTAATTTGCTGTGGAGAATCATGTCGCTTAAGAATGTTCCCCTCATTTAATTTTTATTAACATAATAAGCAAAACAAATATACACCATTTCATCGGTATTGCTTATGAATTGCAAATATAGTTTTCAACAGTAAATGGTTAAATTGTTGATAACTTTTCGTGTAAATATTTGGTTTATTAAGAAAATTTTAGTACTCGGTCTTATCTTCTTTTTCCTCCCATATCTTAAATGCTTTTAATGCTTCTGCATGTAATAGCTGTTCTCTGGGCATACTTCTTTTTTCTGGTTTCTTGTCAAGTTCATCATAAATAAAATGATCATCAAAGCCAATCTGCTTTGCATCTTCTTTCTGATTCGCATAGTAGTAACGGTCGATATGAGCCCAATACATGGCGGATAGACACATCGGACAGGGTTCGCAGGATGCGTACAATTCGCATCCAGACAGGTCAAAAGTATTTAGCTTTTTACATGCCTTCCGAATGGCCATCACCTCAGCATGTGCGGTGGGGTCATTGTTGAGGGTTACTTTATTGTTGGAACTTGCTACTATCTTGCCATCCTTGACAATCACAGCGCCAAAAGGACCTCCTCCATTGAGAACACTCTTCTTGGATATCTCAATGGCTTTCTTCATAAACTTTTCTTTCTCTTCCATGGAGTATTTGTACTATTCTGGTGCAATAGGGTTGTTATCTCTGTATTTACCTGCTAAGGTATTCTCTTTGATCTTATTTAAGGCATTGATGGTGTAATCCACATCATCCAACGTGTGGAGTGGGGTCGGGATTAATCGAATCATCACCTGTCCTTCATCAATATATGGGTATAGGATATTCACGCAGAAGATACCGTGGTTCTCTCGTAAATCCATCATCATGTGGACAGCCTCCTGTATGTTTTCCATCTGCATATAAACAGGGGTAACTGGAGACATGGTTTTCCCAATATTTAATCCTGCTTTACGCAAGCCTTTTTGCAATGCGTCTGTGATGGTATTCAGTTTCTTTAATTGTTCTGGATGGTTGATGATATAATCCAATCGGTTAATTGCACTTGAAGTGATGGCTGAAGGCAAGGCTTCTGAAAAAGTTTGTGAACGCATATTATAGCGAAGATAATTGATTAGATCTTCACTTCCTGCCACGAATCCACCAATGATGCTCATTGCTTTTCCAAACGTTCCAACCAACAAATCCACCTCTTTCTGTACGCCGAAATGATCCGCAACACCAATTCGATTTGGTCCAATTGTTCCAAATCCATGCGCATCTTCTACAATCAACAGAAAATTATATTTATTCTTCAGTGCAACAATCTGGTCGATGGGTGCGAATTCACCCGTCACACCGATGACACCTTCTGTTACGAACAAGACACCTCCATCTTTCTCCTTGGCTGCTTCACAAGCTTTCTTTACTTGCTCTTCTATCTGTTCTATGTCGTTCTTATAATAGATAAAACGACGATTAGAATGTAGGCGTATTCCATCTTGAATACTGGAATGTACATCATAGCTATATACAACGGTATCGTTTTTGTTGCACAACGAGTCAATGATAGATATCATTCCTTGGTAAAAAGAGTTAAGGACAAAGCAATCATCCATCTGGACAAACTCGGCTAATTTTGTTTCTAGTTCCTCATGCAGGGAGGTCTGACCCGTCATCAGACGAGATCCCATAGGGGTGGAGAATCCATATTGGGCTGCTAATTCAGCTTCTCTCTTTTTTATTTCAGGATTACTTGCCAATCCATAGTAATTGTTTATGCTCCAATTCAATACATCTTTTCCTCTGAATGTCATGTGAGGACCAATTTCTCCTTCTAATTTTGGAAACATAAAATAACCGTGAGCTAGCTTGCTCCACTGACCTAAAACGCCCAGGTTATTAAGTACTCTATCTTTAATTTCCATACTTTTTCTTGTTTTTTCTAATCATCCTTAAAACAGAATCATCTCTTCTGCATTTTCATCAACTGTTTGACTTTCATTACTTGTGCAATTATATTTTTGCGTAGTAACAAATTGCTCTAAACGGGAATAACCAATTGTTGAATCATTGTAAACCTTGTTCATATATGTTCCCCATATAGGTAAAGCAGTAGCTGATCCTTGTCCGTTACGAATATTGTCAAAGTGGATGTCTCGGTCTTCACCTCCAACCCAAACACCTGTTACGAGACTTGGCACAAAGCCCATGAACCATCCGTCTGAATTGTTTTGGGTGGTACCTGTCTTTCCTGCTACTTGTGTCTCCCATCCAATACAGTAACTGTATCGTTTGGTACGCAAGCGCAATCCTGTTCCACCATTCATAACGCCCTGAAGTAAAGCAATCATCTTGGATGCTGTCTCTTCATTATATACCTCTTTCATGTGTGGTACAAACGTGGCAATCACATTTCCTTGATTATCCTCAATGCGTGTAACATACAACGGTGATGCTTTAATTCCTTTGTTGGCAAAGGCTGTATAGGCTGATACCATTTCACTGATAGAAACATCCATTGCTCCTAAACAGATTGGAGGTACGGGCTCTACATGACTTTTTAGATCCAGCGAGTTGTTAAGGAAGTTAGCAAATCGTCCGGCGCCAATTTGTAATACCAAGTGTGCTGATATCCAGTTGTTTGAAGTCTGGAGTCCTCGCTTCAATGTAATCATTTTTCCTACTTCTTTCTTCCCTTCTTCTCCGTATGGCACATTTCTTGGTTCCCATACTTGTCCAGAGAATGGATCAACATAGTGTGGTTGTACATTTGGTACCTCTGAACATGGATCCATACCGTCAATCATTGCCAATGTGTATAGGAATGGTTTGATTGTGGAACCTACCTGTCGGCGACCTGTACATACCATATCATATTGGAAGAAATTAAAATCGGGACCACCCACGTAGGCCAACACATGTCCGTTGAACGGATTCATTGACATCATACCCGAGCGCAAGAAGGCTTTCTGGTAGCGGATAGAATCCATTGGAGACAATATCGTATCTTTGCTGCCATTCTCCCAGTCAAATATGGTAACTTGTGTCGGTGTGTTGAATATCTCTCTAATCTCTTTTTCACTCTTTCCAGCTCTTTTCAACCAGTAATAACGGTCGCTTCCTTTCATAGCTCTTGTAAGAATGGTATCCACCTGAGCTTGAGTAGAAGTGGTTGAGAAAGGAGCTTTTTTATTTTTTGCTAAGTTGTTTTCTTTAAAGAAAAGTGGTTGTAGATAGCCTCCCAAATACTCTTTAATGGCTTCCTCTGCATATTGTTGCATACGAGAGTCTATTGTGGTATAGATTTTTAATCCATCCGTATATAGATTATAAGGAGTGCCATCGGGTTTCAAATTCTTTTTACACCATCCATAGAGCGGGTCTGTTTCCCACGCAAGAGAGTCTTCTCTATACTTTTCTTTTGCCCATCGGTATTGTCCGCTGTTTGGATTAGGTTTTTCTGCATTCATAACCATTCGTAAATGTTCACGGAAATAAGGCGCCAAACCTAACTTATGATCCACTTTCTGGAAGTTTAGTTTAATATCCAAGGCAGACAATGAATCATATTCTGCCTTTGTGATATTTCCTTTCAAGCACATTTGAGAAAGCACAATATTTCGTCGGTCCAAACTGGCCTGTTTGAATTTCTCTCTTCGAGGATTGTATTTCGTTGGATTTTGGAACATTCCAACAAGTAATGCTGCTTCTTCTCTCGTTAAATCTTTAGGTGATTTGTTGAAGTAAATTTGTGAGGCTGACTTAATTCCCACAGCATTGTTATTCCAGTCAAACAGATTGAAATACATAGTCATAATCTCTTCTTTCGTGTAGAGTTTTTCCAGCTTGACGGCTATTACCCATTCCGAAAGTTTTTGTTTCATACGTTGTAACCTGCTTGAAGCAGGTTCATCCGTAAACATCAGTTTTGCTAATTGTTGAGAAATGGTACTTCCGCCTCCTTTATCTTGTCCCATCAAAAGGGTCTTGATTCCTACACGGAACAATGCTCGTCCATCAATTCCTGAATGTTCATAGTATCGAGCATCCTCAGTTGAAATAAGCGCTTCAATTAAATAAGGTGATAAATCCTCGTATGGTGTATATACACGATTGTTTGAACTTTTAAAGTATCGTCCCAATACTTTCATGTCACACGAGTATATCTCGGATGCATATACATTTTTTGGGTTCTGAAGATCTTCAATAGGTGGCAAATAGCCTATTTTTCCGTCATTTATGAGTTTGAATGTAGTGAAAATTGCTATAATCCCTAAAATAAATAGAATCCATATAGCTATTAATATTTTTTTACCTATACTTAATTTACTATTTGTAGCCATTTCTTAAAGATTTTAAATATTGAACAAAAATAAGAAAATAATTGTACTTTTGCGAACTCAATGAAATAAAAAATGAAAGAGTATTTAATTAAGATAGTAAATTTGATAAAATCCATTATTTTACGGATTGTTAAATTGGTACACCTCCCGTTAGAAGAATGGGTTCATATCACTCAGGATTATCAGAATGTTAGTTCGGTGAGGAAAAATTTTTTCTTCCCATGCATCATGCTGGTCTTGAGCCTTACATTCATAAATGCTCTTTTCAAATGGAGTGACCTCGTCTTCTCTGAATTTTTACGGGACACGCTGGTACGCTTCTCTTCTCTCTTTGCCGGGGTTTATTTCTCTGTTTTATTGTTGAATGAAGTCCTTCGCATCAAATGGGTGGCTGGCGAGGCTTCTGACAAGGATAATTTCTATGGGTGTTTTACGTTAACTGTCTTTTCCTCCTCTATTATGTGGTGCATGGATATGATTCAGATGTTCATTCCTCCGTTTTTCTTTTTGGCGGTTCTGAATATTTATGTGGCTTATGTAATATGGTGTGGATTACCTATTCTTTTCCGTCAGTTGGGGGATAACCACAAGGGACTTCTTACGTTAATTGCTTTTGCTCTTATGTTTTTGATTCCTAGAGCAGTAGGATATGTAATGCTAAGAATAATAGAGTAGAGGGATGATAATTTTGAAAGATTATGGAAAAATTAAAAAGTGATGTACTGATTCGAAATAAACGTGCTACGTTTGATTATGAATTGATTGATACCTATCAGGCTGGTATTGTATTGGTAGGTACTGAAATAAAATCTATTCGACTGGGGAAAGCAAGCCTAGTCGATACGTTTTGCTATTTTAATGATGGTGAATTATGGGTGAAGAACATGAATATCTCTGAGTATTTCTACGGGACATATAATAATCATCTGCCACGCAGAGATCGTAAGCTTTTGCTCTCTAAACGTGAATTACAAAAGATTCGCAGACAAACGAAAGATACAGGGTTCACAGTTGTGCCTACTAAGCTATTTATTAATGAAAAAGGCTTGGCTAAGATGGAGATTGCTGTAGCAAAAGGAAAGAAAGAGTACGATAAACGTGAATCGTTGAAGGAGAAGGATGACCGCAGACAGATGGATCGTGCGATGAAACACTAAACGGAAATGACACCCAAGGTTATTCAACTCTCTAATGTCCTTCCTAGAATCTATGGAATGGAGTTCCCCGCTCCAATCAACTGGACAATCTGCAAAAATGAACAGTGGTGTGTCGTTGGTCCAAATGGTGCAGGTAAAACCATGCTGGCAGATCTGCTGGTAGGAAAATATGCTGTCAAATCGGGAAGCATCGATTATCTCTTCTGTACGACTGATTATCAGGCGAAAACCAATAGTACTCATCCTTTAGATTCTCTTCGTAAGGTGTCATTTGAATCGGCTTATTTGTTGTCTGATTACAAGAATATGTACTATCAGCAACGTTTCCATGCATTAGAAAATGAATTCACGCCTACTGTTGAGGAACTTCTTTCACGCGTTCCTGATAATGAATACGTTAAGTGGTTGTGTCAACGCCTGCATGTGGATGCACTATATGGGAAACATCTCATCATGCTCTCTTCTGGCGAACTTCGACGTTTGCTTATTGTGTTGGCTTTGGCAAAGCATCCTGCATTAATCATTTTTGACAATCCTTTTA
Source organism: uncultured Bacteroidales bacterium (assembly GCA_902766045.1). Classification (GTDB taxonomy): domain Bacteria; phylum Bacteroidota; class Bacteroidia; order Bacteroidales; family Paludibacteraceae; genus UBA1181. The sequence goes on along the minus strand of CACXCA010000059.1, from coordinate 32,139 downwards.
TTGGTTTGGATGTGGAGACAAGAAAGGAACTGGATGCTTTCTTAGTTGAGCTTTCTGCTATTCAACAGATGATCTTCTTGGTTCCTGCCTTGAATGAGATACCTCAAGCAACGACTCATATTCTGAAGGCTGATGCATTGCATTATGAGGTTGTTGAGAGAAAGAGTATTGAGATAAGCATGATGCATAAGGAAGAGACGGATAAGGTCTCGTTGGATAATTTCCCGCTATTCAATCAGATGATTGCACCTCCATGTCAGTATGTGCTGAAGATGAATCATATCTCTATTTCATATAATCATAAACCTCTTTTTGACGATTTGAACTGGACGATTCGTCAGGGGGAGAAATGGGCCTTGATTGGTCAGAATGGTTCAGGTAAATCTACACTGTTGAGTTTGTTGGCGGCTGATAATCCAAGAGGATATTCGTTGGACTTAACCATTTTTGACAAAAGGAGAGGAACGGGTGAGAGTATTTGGGATATCAAACGGCCCATAGGATATATCTCGTCAGAGATGCATCTCTATTTTCGCGAGGATCAATCCTGTTTAAGAATTGTTGGTTCTGGATTATTCGATACCATCGGATTGTTCCGAAAATGTACTCCTGAACAAGAAGATTTGGCTTTACAATGGATGAGGCTGTTACAGATTGATTATCTAAAAGACCGGTCATTTCTAAAGATTTCGGGAGGAGAACAACGTCTTGTTTTGTTGGCTCGTACAATGGTAAAAAATCCTGATTTACTGATACTTGACGAACCATTACACGGATTGGATATGGTTCATAAGAAGCGTTGCAGACAGATAATAGAACATTACTGCACTCAACCTGGTAAAACAATGATTTATGTAACCCATCGAAAGGAGGAGATTCCCTCTTGTGTGAATCATTTCTTTGAATTAAAAAAACTACTGTAAAAGTTACATTTGTATTGAAGAATCTTCTAATTTTGAATGGATAGAAAACAGTTAAATTAGAAGAGATATGGGAAAGGCAATACAATTACTGCTGACAATAGGGTTGTCAATGACTATTTTTTCAGCATCTGCACAAAAAGATAAAGGACCTGCATTTGAGCTGTCGAATGATTCTCTGTCATGTGATACAGTATGGCTCTTGACAGACACTCCCGTTGCATATCCAGGTGGAATACCTGAGATGCATGATTTCTTGTATAAAAAGATGACTTACAATAAGAATCTTCTTCCTACTTTCACTGCGACAAGAATGATGGTTAAGGTGTTGGTCTCTGCCAAAGGAGAGATTCTAAAAAAATTTGTTCTTCGAGAGATTAATGAGGAATTTACAAAAGATGCCTTGCAGGCGATTGATCAATTTCCTCTTTTAATACCAGCCAAGCGGGATGGGGTAGATGTCTGCGCATATTGGTTGATTCCAATTGATATATCTAAGTAAAGGGAACCGTTTAGTTAATTTATAAAACAGAAGAAGCCGTCTTGGTTGAACTAAGACGGCTTCTTTATTGTGTAACAACCTCTTACATAATTAATTGTATAATCTGATAGAGATTATTGAAGGCATTATTCTTTTCCTTCCTCTTTTGTAGCTTCCTCTTTTGTCTCTTCAAACATTACGTCATCCTCTTCTTTCTTGCCAAATATCTTTTTGAAGAAAGCACCGATAGCTACGATAGCAACCAAGATGACTTTCCAGAACTTAGCAAGTAAGAGTCCTAATTTTGTGAAGAGACCTGCCTTTGCAAGGATATTACCAGCGATCAACCCGCCGATAGTCCATTCTGCGATTTTATCCTTTGTAGGGTCGAAGTCATTGTATGTATAGCCATTGTCAAACTCTACGCTTGAAACAAGTTGGTTTGAAATAGCCTTTATGTTAGGAAGTTCTTCCATGTCTGATATAGCCTGTAAAATCATGTATCCATTCTTACCTAATACACGAATATCATAGTTCAACACATCAGATGAGTCGTTATTGAATTTCAGCTGTTTAGCCCAATGAAGGACCTTCAAATCCTTGTCATAATAAGGACGTTCTGCCCAGCCAACTAATTCATATCCGTCGAGACCGTTTTCGATTCTTGTCTTGCTGTCTTCCTTTGCAGATTTCTTCATATCCTCCAGCATATCATCATAATCAATGCTGTTAGCATCATCATCCTTTACATATCCGCAATTATCGAAATAGATAATAAAGGCTGTTTGAATCTCTATAAATATATTTGCTGTATCGATAGCAAGAGAACCTAATATATCGTCATCTGGTAGGTTATCCCAAATATCAGACATTAAATGTTGTGTTTGTTTCTTGTCAAGATACATATATCCTTGAGGAACATGTATTGTAGCATTGCACTCTGGAAGATATACATTTCCTTTTGTGCCATGAACAGAATCCTTAAGTAAAGCAAGGAGTTCTTGAAATTCTTTGCTAAATGAGCTTAAAGATGTGGTATCATTTTCTTCTGAAAGAATAGTGTCTGTTTCTGCTTCTACTGCTACTGTGTCTGTTTCTGCTTTTACTGCTACTGTGTTTTGTGCAGACAATTGAAAACTTGCGAGTATTATAGCAAAGCTTAATAATACTTTAGTAATGTTTCTCATGAAAAAATTTTTTAATGTATGAATAGTAGAGACGCACGACCGTGCGTCTCTACTAAAATTTATTATTTGTCTCCGCGAATTGCTGCGATACCTGGAAGAACCTTTCCTTCCATATACTCCAACATAGCACCACCACCAGTAGATACGTAGCTAACTTTGTCAGCCAACTTGTTCTTGTTGATAGCAGCAACAGAGTCTCCACCACCGATCAATGTGAAGGCACCGTTTTCTTGAGTTGCTTTTGCTACTGCTTGAGCAACAGCTGAAGTTCCTTTAGCGAACTTATCAAATTCGAATACACCCATAGGACCGTTCCAAAGAACTGTCTTAGATTTAGCGATAACATCGCTGAAAGTCTTGATGGTTTCGTCTGCGATATCCAATCCCATCCATCCGTCAGGAGTTTCGTTTGTTTTTGATACGTTTGTATTAGCATTTGCATCAAACTTATCTGCGTTTACAGCATCTACTGGCAACAATACGTTAACACCTTTTGCTTTTGCCTTGTTCAATACTTCCATTGCAACATCTAGCTTATCTGCCTCGCAAAGTGAGTTACCGATGTTTCCACCTAATGCCTTAACGAATGTATAAGTCATACCACCACCAATGATCAAGTTGTCAACACGGTCGAGCAAGTTTTCGATGATCATGATCTTGTCAGATACCTTAGCTCCACCCATAATAGCAGTGAATGGTTTTTGAGCAGAGTTCAATACCTTATCCATTGCTTCAACTTCTTTGTTGATCAAGAAACCGAACATTTTGTTAGCCTCATCAAAAGAGTCAGCGATAACTGCTGTAGAAGCATGTTTACGGTGTGCTGTACCAAATGCATCGTTTACATATACATCTGCGTATGATGCTAATGTCTTAGCAAATTTCTTTTGAGAATCCTTCATGGCTTTCTTTGCCTCATCATACTTAGGATCTTCTTTGTCTATACCACGTGGTTTGCCTTCCTCTTCAGCATAGTAACGAAGATTCTCTAACAAAAGGATTTCACCCATCTTCAAGTTCTTTGCTTGATCTGCTGCATCAGCGCAATCTGCTGCGAATTGAATCTTACCAAGATATTTTTCAATTGCTGGAACAATTTGCTTCAAAGAGAACTTAGGATCACCTTTGTGTGGGTCTTCATTCTTTGGCTTACCCATGTGACTCATAAGAATTGCACAACCTCCGTCTGCAATGATCTTCTTAATTGTTGGAAGTGCACCACGAATACGAGTGTCATCACTTACTTCTCCTGTCTCTTTGTTCAATGGAACATTAAAGTCCACACGAACGATTGCCTTCTTTCCGGCAAAATTGAAATTGTCAATTAATTGCATAGTACTATTTAAATTAGAATTCTAAAATATTCTCTCAATATACTTTATTTAGTGATGCAAATATAAGTTTTTTCAACTATCTCCGTATGCGTTTCACCTTTTATTTACTAACAACTTATTTCTTTACAACTAAATGGGTCCGTATGATTTCTTCCTCTGTCTGAAGTACAAAGATATATTCTCCTTCTTTTAGCTGAGAGATGGATATGGAGCCTCCCGATAGTTCTCCCTTCATACATCTTTGTCCTATTAAATTAAGGATCTCATATTCTCCTTTCTCTGCTGAACAATAAAGCTCATCCGTAGCTGGATTAGGATAGAGGGTGATGGTTGTCTGTTTTACATCCTTGTTATCTGATGATTGTTTATTAAAGAAAAATTTCTCCACCTCTTCCACATAATCTAGGTCATTGTCATTTTTATTAAGAATTTCATAATGACTGGCATTATCTGCTAGATAAAAACATACCTCTTGACCTTGATTGCATGTATATTCTGCTTTAAATATGGTGATACCATCGTCTTTTGTGTCGGGTATTGGCATCGACACATACGAACTACATCCATTTTTAGTAGCTATGGACTGAACACTTTGCGCTATCGGTCCGTTGAAGAGCCCTCCCATATAATTGACTACTTCATCATTGATGCTGTGAAATACGCATAATGGTTTGGCTAATGCGTGGGTCGTATCTGTTCCTGCACTGACGAATCCGCTGATCACTGCAATCTTAGAGACTATATTGTTCGGTGTGTAGGCATATCTATAGGTCATCGCACCTCCCATAGAGGCACCCGCCATATAAATGGTATTCCCTACGGAATAGTTCTGTTGTAATTCGCTGATTACTGTATTCAAAAATTTTATATCATCAACATTCTTATTGAGTTCTGCATAACCTGCGGCAACAATTCCCTTATACATCATACTCAACATAGGAGCCAAAGCACCTGCCATTTCTTTTATGTCATCCAAACTTATTCGAGCACCTGCGCCCCAAACTTTCTCCGTTCCAGCTCCAGCAGGTAATGCGTTCGCCTTTTTTAACGCATTTATTGCACTGATGATTTCGCTGTCCTGCTCGTCCAGTGCCTCTGGGAATACAACCACTGTATTATTCTTGTCACTGATCGCTTGTGGATTGAACCTAGACATAAATGTTTCAGCCGACATGCCCAATGGATGCAATACTATCATTGCTGAATATTGCTCATTTGCATTGAAACTTGATGGTGTGAAAACATAATAGATTCGATCGTATCCATCTACATTGGTTTGTCGAACACTCTCCACTGCATAAAGTGATAATCCCATTAGGAGGAACAGAAGTGTAAATAATCGTTTCATATGATATAATTTATATGTTTTTCAAAATCATTAGATCCATTTTGGGTGCAAATATATTAAATTTTTGAAATTTCCCCGTATGTGGTTCCTCTAACTTCTTCTAATTCAGTTTAAGAATCTTCCGAATTCAATTTGAACGAGCCTATTAGAGGCCTATGATCTGATAGGGGAGTGTCAATCACATTGATGTCAATGAGCGTAAATGATGAATTATACATAATATGATCTAATCTGAATCGCATCCATCCTTCTACGAATGTAATGCCGCATCCTGTTCCACCCTTCCACCAGGCATCTTGAAACCCGTTTTCCTCTATTCGATTGAGTGGTGCCATACCCGACATGTCATTCATATCTCCCATGATAAGGGTCGGAAGCGTGTCTTTCTGTATGCGACTCATAATCAGTTCTGTCTCAGCTGTCCTCATCGCTTTTCCTTCTTTATATATATTATAATAGGTTGGAAGGGTAGAGAGGTCCTTCCATTTCTTTAATGTATATCGTTGTTTACTTAGGTTGTTGGTACTCAACAAATGACACCCTACAATGCGAATATCTCTCTCGTTAATTTCCAGCCGAAATTCATACGCCAAAGGCCATAATGTATCGTTATTGATTCGATGGAATCGTTTGATTGGATATTTACTATAAAAGATATCTCCGGAGAAGGGTTTTGCCCAATTATCTACCACATACGGATAGCGCAGGCGAAGGGTTGAGTCCATTACTGGGGATTTCCGGAGACAAAATTCATTGAGTAATACTATATCAGCATCTTCGTCTAAAATCAGTTGAGTGATTCCTGGCTGACGAGCATCAAAATCTTTCCCTGAATTATGAATATTCCATGTTAATACTCGAAAATCAGCTTTCCCTCCTCCTTTAAAAGGGTGAAATGAAATCCATTTATACTGTAAATTGAATATCCAACAGATGATGATTAATATAGATAATAGGATGAACTTAGTTCGCTTTCGACACTTCATTAATGATAATTTCGTAAATTGACACAAAGGTATGTATTTCCAATTTCATAACCAATTCGAACCGAAAAGCTGTTTTTGTGAATTTAAAAATTTTTCACATTTTTTTTTGTAATTAAAAGAGAAAATATATATTTGCAACGCATAAATTACGACTTGGGGGTGGTAATTTATTGTATTATAAAACCATATATATTACACTAAAAACTCTAAATATCATGAAATACAAAACGGATTGTTATGTCCAAAAATTACTTTATGATTTATCTTGTGATAGGTTTAAAATGACTTTTAAGAAGTCATTGATGTTCTCCATATTTGATATGAACTCTTAGTTGATATATAGATATTTTGTAAACCTGAATGGAAACCTATATCTATATCTATATTTATATAACCAGTATTACATCTATTAATTTAAATTTGTAGAAATGAAAAACATTAAACTCAATTTTCTTGCAGCACTAACCATGCTGTTGGGATTTGTAAATGTGTATGCGGCGCCAGATCCGAATTTTCACATTTATTTGTGTTTCGGTCAGTCCAATATGGAAGGACAGGGAAACATTGAGAGCCAGGACAAGACGGTCGATAGTCGTTTCCAGGTGCTCTGCTCTTACGACAACTGTGGTAGCCGTAAAAAGGGTAGCTGGTATGATGCCACACCGCCTCTTTCTTGTTGTAGCGGACAACACCTCGGACCAGTAGATTACTTTGGCCGTACATTGGTAAAGAATTTGCCGGAGAACATCAAGGTGGGTGTTGTGGTAGTAGCTATCGCAGGATGTGACATCCAATTGTTTGAGAAAGAGAATTACAAAAGTTATCGTGCTGAATCCTATATGCAAAGCACCATTCAATCATACGGAGGTAATCCTTACGGACGATTGGTGGAGATGGGTAAAGAAGCTCAGAAAGTCGGTGTCATCAAAGGTATTCTTCTACACCAAGGAGAAACGAACACAGGACAAAACAATTGGCCAAGTCGTGTGAAAGCTATATACAACGATTTGATAAAGGATTTAAGCTTAAATGCTGCTGATGTACCTTTATTAGTCGGTGAAGTAGTTCGTTCCGATCAAGGAGGACAATGTGGAAGTATGAACAACATTATCGCAAATGTTCCAAGTACTATCCCTAATTCTTATGTGATCTCTGCTCAAGGCTTAGGTCACAAAGGTGATAATCTTCACTTCTCTTCTGCAAGTTATCGTACATTAGGCCAGCGTTATGCTGAGCAGATGCAGAAAGTGTTGAAGATGGAACCTTCATCAAACACAAGCAACGAGGGAGAAGGCGAGACTTCACAAAACGAAGGCAGCCAAAGTTCTTCTATCGACCCATGCCAGATGAACACATCCATGTCTAGTGGTCAAACTGCTACCAACGGTAGACGTCCTATAGGAAACGGATTTGACCTTGAGATGTGGGCTCAAAGCCAACAAGGTTCTACCTCAATGCAATACACAACGAAAGAAGGACAATTTCAATTTAAAGCTAACTGGAATAATCCAGACGATTTGCTTTGCCGTATCGGTCTGTTCTGGGATAACGGCCCCAAACCAAGTCAGTTGAAGGGCGATATACACTGTGATTTCAATTACAGTTATACTGGAACAGGTGGTGGATACCACTATATCGGTGTTTACGGATGGACAAAAAAACCTAATGAAACAGAATACTACATTGTCGAGAATACGTTCAATGGAAATACTAAGCAAGCAGACGGATTATACTGGGATGCAAGACCAGAAAATGGCGGAAGCGACAAAGGTACATATAAATTGGATGGTGACACATATCGTTTGTTGGTAGGAAAACGTACAGGTTCTTCTATCTCAGGAAACTCTACCTTTACTCAAGTGTATGCAATCAGACAAAATGCTCGTAAATGTGGACATGTTTCTGTCTCTGCTCACATGAGAGAATGGGAAAAGAAAGGTGTCACATTAGGTGAACTCCACGATTGTAAATTCCTTTGTGAAGTAGGAGGTGGTTCTGGTAGTTTCGATATGAAATACGGTAACATCTGGGTTGGCGATGCATCATCATCTTCTTCTACTGTAGATCCAGTTACTCCTTCTGTTCCTCAAGGTCCATACAAAGAGGCTTTCTCAGTTCCTGGAACTGTAGAAGCTGAAAACTACGATGTTGGTGGAAATGGAACTGCTTATAATGATACTGATGATGACAATCAAGGTAATGCTAAATATCGTACAGACGAAGGTGTTGATATCGAAAAAGGTGGCACTGGAAATGCTGTTGGTTACACTACCTCCAGCGAATGGTTGGAATATACAATTGATGTAAAGAAAACAAGCAAATACGATGTTCTAGCGAGTGCAGCTAACGGTAGTGGAGACATTGCTATTGATTTGTATATCGATGACCATAAAGTAGCATCTCTTTCTGGTTCACAAACAGATGATAACAAGTGGGAAAAATATGTGGATTTAACAGCTACCACTAGTGAAATCAAATCTGGTAAGCATATCTTGAAAGTAAAATTCGGAAGTAACAATAACAACTTGGATTACATTAAGTTCTCTGAGCCTGATACGACATCGCATGGCGAAGGTCATGAAGGTCATCATGAAGGTGGTGAAACGATTATTGAAGCTGGGAAATATCCGATTAGCTATGCTGTAGAGAACACAGGTGCTAATTGTGAAGACCCATCGTCATTAAACAAAAATAATCTGAAATCATGCAAAAACTTACCTAACCCATTTGAATGGGCAGATGGTAGTGGTAAGGTGACTGACTTCTGCGATTGGTCTTGCCGTCGTAATGAAATCAAGCGTGAGCTAGAATATTGGGAGCTTGGTGAAAAACCTAAGTTCGATAAGCTGGAGGCATCTTATTCTGGTGGCACATTAACGGTTAAAGTGTATAATGGAAACAACTCACTTACGTTAACAAGCAAATTATCCATTCCATCAGGAAACGGACCTCATCCAGTAGTGATTGGTATGGATCAAAAAACAGGTAGTTTGGATGCTTCATTATTCTCTAAATGTATTCAGCTTCCATTTACTCACAAACAAATAGCAGGATATAGTTCCGATGGTGGTAGAAGTCAGAACGATCCGTTCTATAAACTATACCCTGGCACGTTTGATACAAAAGCTGACTATTGTGCATGGTCATGGGGTATCAGCCGTTTGATTGATGGTCTGGAGATTATAAAAGACCAAATCAATGCAGATCTTGGCCATATAGCAGTAACCGGTTGCTCTTACGCTGGTAAGATGGCATTATTTGCAGGAGCTCTCGATGAGCGTATCGCTTTGACAATCTCTCAAGAGTCTGGTGGTGGTGGAATCAACGCATGGCGTGTCTCTAAAGAGATAAACCAATCCGGTGGTGTTAATGGTGAAAAGATAGAAGGAATTGAGAACACTGAATACAACTGGTTCCTAAACAGCTTCAAGACTAACTTCGAATCACAGATCGACAAGTTGCCTTACGACCATCACGAATTGATCGCTATGTGTGCCCCTCGTGCTTTCTTAGCATTTGGTAATACAAACTTCAACTGGTTAGGTGCTCCTTCTGGTGACATGGCTTTGAAAGCCGCAGAGGAAGTTTGGAAGGCCATGGGTATAGAAGATCGCTTCGGTTATGTGATTGATGGTGGTCATCAACACTGTCAGGCATCTAATAGCCAGAATAATGCTGTTAAAGCCTTTGTGGGAAAATTCCTTTACGGAGATAATTCACAAAACACAAAGATCAGAAGCAGTAATGTCAATCCAAATTACAGTACTGGAAAATATGATTGGGGCGGACATAAGATAGAAAACAATGGATGTGGCTCTGTTGACGTGCCAGAGGCATTGGCTACAGGTTATACTTATTTGTCACAGAATATTCCAAACCCAACATCTGATGAAACTGTCATTCTATTTAATTTGGCAGAAAAATCATTTGTAACTATCGACCTATATAATAGTTTGGGTGTTAAGGTGAAGAGTATTGTATCCGACAATTACGATGAGGGTGCTCATGAAGTTAGCTTCTCTGTAAGCAATCTGCCACAAGGATTCTATTATTATGTTATGAGTGCAAATGGATTTGTTGACAGTAAATCAATGATAATTAAGTAAATGATATAGTTAAGAAAATTGTGATTCCTTTGGGAGAGTGTCATTGTAGGGTTTCCTGCAATGGCACTCTTTTTTTATGTATTCTTATTTTATGAGCAATAAGAATGATGTTGTAATATATGATAGTATGGTATTATCGATTTGTGGGGAAGCAATATTGTAGAAATTCACCTATATAAACACGCCAGCTTTGCCAGTTATGTCTGCCTTCTGTTTTCCTAAAATTGTGTGATACTTGATAACGATTGAACCGTCGATTGATTCTTCTTGACCTTGCATAGAACATATCCCGACTGCCACAACGTATCCAATACTCTGTTCCTATGCTCTTCTTGGGTATCTGACGTTGCAATATCACAGGGGAGAACAAACCCACTATATCAAAATGATATTGCTTGCTTAAATTTAATGCTTGACGAGCCCCGCTGCTTAGCCCTGCTATCATAGCACGACCTACTGAGTAGTGATTCTTTACAAATGCTTCTATTTCTGGGAATAATGCTTCGAATTCTCCTTTTTTTATATGATGATTGAAGTCATGCATGGATTTGACATAAGTTGGCAGCTGGTAGGCGGTCATTGTATCGTTTACCACACATAGAGGCATTACAATCACCAAGGGTTTTATTAGGCCTTCTTGAATTAAACTATCTGTCAACGTTGTGATATGCGCCTCATCCTCCCATGAATATTGATTACCGTGCATACCGTGCAATAAATAAAGAACAGGATAGACAGAATCAGCATGATAAAAGGGTGGGGTATAGACTGTTAGATACCGTGGTTCTCCATTTTTCTCATTTACAAATCGAATTGTATCTATTCTCCCTCCTGCCATCATGTGCGTCACATGGATAAGCAGTGCAACCGTTAATGCTGTTAAACTTTTGACTGACATGTGATTGCGTCTTCCAACATTGACTCAAAATCTCGTATGACTTTTGTCAGTCGATACTTCTGGGCCTCCTGAGCATACTTTATTTCCATCTCTTTTCGTTCGTTTGGATGTTCAATCCAATATTCGATACGATTCTTTAGATCTGTAGCATCGCCGACTTTGAAGAGGGATCGCTCATCTAGAGCAAATTGTTTGGTAGCTGAAAGCGGACTATCCGAGATGATGGGTACTAAACCTGTAGCAAAAGCTTCAATACAACCGATAGCTTCACTCTCCATATCACTTGCATGAACGTATATATGTGTGTTATGCAATAACTCAATCAACTCCTCGCGTGTATAATAACCAAAAATCGGTGGATTGGTTAGTTCTTTGCCCAGACGACGATATTTCTTTTCCATTGGTCCCATTCCTGCAAACTGTAGTTGAATGCGATCCTCATACTTACTCATCTTCACAGCCTTGATTATCAAATCCTGTCTTTTTTCAGGAGATAAACGTCCCACCATTGTAATCACAATCTTGTCGGAACTCTGTTTCTCATTGGTCGGACGAGAATATACAAAATCGTCAGAAATGCCATTGCTGATGACGTGTAACTGATTGTCATAGCCATAATGTTTCAATTCGTCTGCCATCATCTGACTCGGACAATGTATATGTTGTATTCCTTTATACATCGTATTATAGTGGAAACGATAAAGCATACGATTCACCTTTTCCACCTTACCTACGTGAAAGGCTGAACTGATGTTCTCAGCCTGTACATGGAAAGCAGCTGTAAGCGGTTTACCCTTTGTTTTTGCCATTTTCTTAATCTTACAACCCAGGAAAAACGGGGTATATACATGAACAATATCACACCAATCCAGTGCTTGATCGATTACTTTTTCGTTTGGCGAAGCAAACTGATATCCGTTGGCATGAAGAAGAGGTCCCAAGGGATTTTTTAATTCTTTCAGTGGATATATATAATCAGGATAAGATGATTCAGTATTGGTGATAATACGAACTTCATGACCCATGGTACGTAATGTTTCTGCGTAACGTTGAGCAGAAATGCTCGTACCGTTGCTATGCGATTGAAATGCATCAATTCCAAATAATATTTTCATTTTTATGCCTATATTTTATTTTCTATTATCATTCATATCTGATTTATAGCATATAGAAAGATAATGTAATATTGTGTATGTCTTGTTGTAGCATATTCATATAAATAACTCTTATTGTATATAAATATTTTACATCATTTAAAGAAATCATTTAAAATATCATTGACACGGCAAAGATATATCATATTTTTATGAATAACTATGTTTGAAAAATAAATTTTGAAGAACATATATCCGTTCAAAGAAAGCACATAGAGAATCCTAAAAATTTTTAATCAACTAATTATTAATACTTTGCACCCAATATTTGAACAGTTACCAGTTTTATTGAACTGTTTTGTTTTATAATTTATCTTATGTTAAATAGGTATTTCGGGAAATGTAAGATATGCCTATTGTTTTGTCTGTTATTCATTGTAGAGACGCAATGCATTGCGTCTCTACACGGCCGTGCGTCTCTACGACAATCATTTATCATTTGAATTAATATTACCCATCATTTCTCTTGAAAAGAATATGTCTGAACAGATGTGGTTGTTGTATTTTTGTTGATTATGTTGATTGAATATTCCTTCCATTTTCCTTTTGTAATGGAGAAATATCCTTTCCCAATCATATATATTTCTAAATCAAGGACTTTATCCTTGCCCATAAAAGGATTAAATCCTGCTTGATTACCAACATTATCAAAATCATATTCACCACGAAAGGTTTCAACGATATCATAATTCAATACCGCTATTGTCTCTCCGTTTTCAACTATTATATTTTCCAATGTAACGCGATTCTTCTTTGAGGCATCTTTCCAAATAACATTTTCATTACAAGAGATAAGATTAACGTCAATGCTCCAACTATCTCCAACACCCACCTTTTCGGTAGGAAGTTGAGCTAATACAGCTAACAGATTCTTCTGATTTTGTTTTGTCCAAAAACTATGAATGGCACCATTCTCATAAACAGAGCCTCTAAATGTAACCATTGGTTTCTGATTCTCTTTACTTTTTTCTTCTTCCTCGAATGTCTGTATAAGAGACTTGACTTTTAATTTGCCGTCCTCACTCACATCTTTTAATAAACTTTCATCTCTTGTTTCTATATATTTCATAAGTGCTTCATCTTCTGCAGAAACAGAATCTGGTTTTGTCAATTTAAGTATATCAAGCAAACTCTGCAAACAATTTGAATTTGTTGTTTCTTTATACTTTAAAACCTTCACATCAATGATGCCTGGTGTGCTGCTTGCAAAAGAAACTTTTTGTTTTGAGTTCTCGAGATCTGAATTTATTGATTTCGCCAATTCCGTCAAAATCGCTTGTATTTCTTTTGAAATAAGGGAACTTGAATCGGCTTTAGAATCAGATTTCGTTGAATCAATATTAGACTTAAAACTAGACGTTTTTAATGTCAAGTCATATAAAACTTCCTCATGCTCTTTGATGTTCCATTTAAGATCATATACTTTTTTTGCGTATCCTTCAAGGAAAGAAAGAGCACAGAGTAAAATGGTTAAAATTGTTTTGTTCATTCTGTTTATATTTTATAGTCAATTTATATTTTCAAAGATATATGAGATTTCCCGAAATACCTATTCAATATTATATAAATGTCTCGATCTCTATTATATATTCCATCTGTACAAATATGAGCTCATGAATTCATAAATTTTTGATTTTAACCATGAGGGAATGGGCTGCCCTTTCGGCATCATGTATGAGGATGTGATGTCAAAAGAACTCACGCCTAAACTCCATGATTTTTTATCAACAACATAAAAATGTTCATCTTTCAGGATGCCGATACCTCCACAATCCTCCAATGGCATTGCGTCGAACACATTGCTGGGAGTCTCCCATTGTCGTTCGATGATGGTCGTGTCGCTACAACTCTCAAAGAAGGTTGAATCGCCATCGATGATGTTTAAGACTCCTTGGTCGAAACAGTAGGCTTCGGTGGATTTCATGTTTTTTATTATATCGACTGTGTTTTCTTCTTTTAATTTTAATTCTTTTAATTCTTTTTTACTGATACTATATACACTACCCATTTCGTCCTTCTTTTTATCCTTCTTTCCCTTCCTATCTATTGTTGGTCCAATCAACCATCTGACAGAATAATCTACCCATAGATTCCCATATTTGTCTTTTTTCATCCATATACGATTATAATGTTTAATACTAAGTTCAGCTGAATGGATATAGTCCATTACGGGTCGAAAGTTTTCCTTGGCCACAACATGTCCCGAAACGGTTGATATGCGTGGCTTTTCCGTAAACAAAGAAATACCTATTAGTATTCTGAAATCTTGATTATGAGATTTCCCTTTTTCAATCCAATAATGAAAAGCTTTCGCCTCGTCTCTTTCAACGTAAAGTCCATAGTAATAGCAAAATCCCAACAGGATATCGATGCTTTGGTCTCCATGCTCCGATGCTTTCTCCATATAGGAAATAGCTAGTGGACGATTTTCATCTGTCCCGATGCCAAAGAAAAGGGATAGTCCTAAGTATAAGTCTGCATCTTTTGACTGCAATTCGTGCGCTTTCATGAAATTTCGGTAGGCTTCTTCCCCATTATTATTATAGAGCAAGTCCCTACCCTTTTCCATGTATATGTCGGGGTTTTCTGCCGCCTTGGATAAAAATGAGAAGCACAGAATAAAAATAAATAAAGAACAGTATCTCATATCGTTTTTATTTATGAAGGGTTCTATTTTTCATTGTGAGAACATACGGCATTTATTGTGGGAATGAACGATATTTTATTGTAGAGACGCTCGGCCGTGCGTCTCCACCACACAAATATAAACATTTTCTGAGACATGCCAATAAAACGGGATGTTTTACACGGATATTCGGTAGATACCTCTTCCGTTTGAGGATGGTTATACCCTACTGACATTTGGACTGCATCTGAAAGTTTTGTTATATTTGTACTACATTACTATCTAACTTTTCTCATACCATGAAAAAAACATTCATCCTTCTAACACTTATCTGCATGGCCAATGCTGCTTTCGCCTGCATGTACTGTGCATTCGACCGCAGAACTTTTGATTACACATACAAAGGGAATGTCATGTCGGCAGATGGTGTCATATACACTTCGGAATATCAGGACAATAAAGAACGGACAGACACTACATCCCGTTTTTTCAGATCTTATGACAAACAACACAAATGCCTCGTATGGAGTCACAACTATAAAACTGGATTTATATTGTACAGGTTTGGTGTATTCAACGGTAAATGGAGACCTGTTGAAATGAGCAATGATGTTATTGACCATACAAGCGTGGAGTACGTATATTCGGAGGATGGCAAGCTGATTGAGAGCCGTAACATTGCGGGCGGGAAAACCTACTATAATTCAAACGAAAAGGAATACTGTAGCATAACCTACGGTTTCAATAAATTCATTAGAGAATACCAATATACTTACTATGACCAAAGAGGAAACGACACAGCCATTATCCTCATCGACAGAATAAAAAACACCACCCATCGCATAAAAAAGATCTACAATCCAAAAGGTTATCTGACGGAGGTATATGAAAATGACTCATTGACTGAATATTATAAATACGATTCGGCAGGCTTACCGATAGCCGACTCTTGCAAGATGAACCGCGATATAAGCTTCGAACGCGAGGAAGCGGGTGTGAAAACAACGTATGAGTACCATGACGGTGTCCTATCGAGCATCACACGCCACGATGCGAAAGGGAATGAGATTTACAACAGGTACTTTCGCAATCTTAACGAAGAGAATTTCATGAAATATGACGAGAAGAATAAAATAACAGAATGCAAAACAAATTACTTTGACGAGGATGGTACGATTTCAAAAGCACATATAGCATTGTACGAAAAGAGTGACAATATTGATCTCCCCGATGACTACATGACTTATAGGCATGACACATTGATCGGCATCTACAGCACAAAGGAAACCCGCACGCAAAACCAAGAGATCATCACGGAGATTGTTGGGAGAGAGAAAGATGGGAAGTTTAACCCCGATACCACCATCACCCGCACCACCTTCGATTCCAAAGGCAACATCTTAAGCAAGAACGAATTTAAGAATTCCAAGCTGGTGAACCAAATCAAATACACCTACAACAAGCGAGGGAAACTACTTTCCATACAATCTGGAAAGAGTATCACAGAACTTCCTGAAGATATTCCCCTAGGAAACGTGACATACAACAAAATAATATACAAATACGACAAACAGAACCATCTCCAATCGGTGACCGTACTGGATGGTAAAACCATTAAGATTACCGGGCAATACGTCAACGACCAACTCGTCTCTGTAAAAGAAACGACGGACAAAGGTACCCAAATCATAGCAACATACACCTACGATTCGGTTGGCAATATTACCGAAGAGACAAGAGAATCAAATGGAGTTAAGTCGATAACAAAAACAACGTTCGTTTATTATGGGGAGTAGGTGATACATGGAATTTGTGGAATAATCGTCCATAGAGGAATCCTATAAAATGACAAAAAGAGGAAGTCCTTTATCAGAACTTCCTCGCTCATCATTAAACTTATGTGAATTTTACTCATAATAATGCATGATAAAGTCTTTCCTGTTACTTCTTTTATTACCTCTACCAATATAACATGTCTTTGAGTATCTTTCTGTTACACTTAACATAGCCAACGCATCTGCCATGTTATCTGCAATAAACATGTAATGTTCTTGATTATTAGATAGTTTTTCAACTACTCGCCAAAATCCTGCTGCTGCATCATAACGAACTGATACATTTCGAGGATTATAGGAAATTTTATCTTCTTTGCTAAGCGGTTCTGATCGAAGTCCACTATTCCCATCCCAATAACTAAGAATGAAATCCTTTCTGTTGCTTCTCTTATTACTGCGACCTATAAAACACTGTCTTGTGTGTCTTTTGGCAACTTTTAGACCGTTCTTAGCATCTTCCTCTGTGTCAAAAATTAACATTCTTGATCGACCATCTGTTAGTAACCAGTCGTTAGTTTCTTTTACGATTCTTAGATTATCTGGATTATATGATATTGCATCATAGGTGATTTTATCATAAACACCCACTGGAAGATACATGTTAGCATCAATACCACATTCTCCATAACCCATGTAGAAATAGCCACTTGGATGTGCTGTACTACCGCCCCAACTATTTCTACAAATCCATGCTTTTTTATCATCATCATATCCTACTATACAGATTGCATGGCCTCCTGTACATGAACCAATACTAGTATGAGTATATACGTCGGTCTCGTTTTGACAATAATGCCAAAATGTTGAAAAATCAGTGTAATAATCGTAACGAGATACAAGCGGACCATTTTCGATAAGCCAGCGTTTCATTTGATTTACGTTTGATGTTACCTTATAGTCCTCAATTTTCAGGATTCTACAACTTCCTTCTGACATGTGAGCATCTTGATTGACAGGGATATATGGATAATTGTATTCCATACAAATCCCTTCATTTTTAGCAGCTTCCATGGCAGCTGAACAATACCAACCATATCTACTATCATTTATATTACACTGACGCTGTGCTGTAAAATACAAACTTGCTTCTGATAAATCGACTGTATTTTGACTGTGATTGTAATTTTGAATTCTATAGTGTGCTTCTAACGCAGCAGCAGTGGCAAATGCAACACATGATCCACAAGAACCTTGATCCTTTACACTGGTCAGTACTTTATTTATTTCTCTCCAATCAAACCGTTTAGGTCTAGTTGAAGATGATTTTTTTGCTAATTTACCATTACCATCTATATAAAAGTAGTTGTAAGTAGTTCTCCTGAAAATTTCAAGAGGTATTTTTGAAAGAACTGGATCTTTCAATGCCGCCATGTTGGGATGTAGATCGAAAACCTTTGGATCATAATTTTTTACATTAATTTTCCATTTTACTTTATCCCTTTTTAGAATTGCATTGATGTCCTCAGGACTAACTTTTTGAAGTTTCTCGAGAGATAATTCTTTAATAGCTGAAAGCCTAACTGCTTCAAGAGCCGCTTTTCCTGTTACCTTTTTTGCCATTTGTAATAAGTTTTAATTGTTAATAATAGTTGTTTGTTAAAAAATGATCTTGATAAAATAATTTATTCTATCTAAGAGACATTTATAAGTTGTTCTACCTGTTCTGGTATTATATATTCTTCAAATTCCCTATGGATGGCATTGACTAACGATGTGCATAATTCTTTATGAAATGATTCGTCTGTACGTGCGATTCCCTTGGCGCCCCATAAATGTGTAAAATCATCACACTCGCCATTATATTCAAATGGGAGAAAGGTGTGCAGCCGAAGCCCTAATTTTTCTGCACACATGGAGAATAATCGTTGTTCTGCAAAAACCATCTGAGAAACCATCTCCATGGGTCGTTCCTTATTGTCTGTCATAAAATCAATGGCTGTCTCTGTATAGAAATTTTTAAATGCGTCATCATTAAAATATGTCAGTGCGGTATTACATGGTGAAACACTCCAATCAAATTGAGAGTCTATCTGATACCCTTCCCTTTTCTTTAAAAATTCATAGGGTATATAGCAGTCAATATTTAATGATTCACGATGGAATGCCACAATTTTCTCTTTTTTTAATTCATCTAATGTTTTCCATACAAGAAGATCCGTATCCATCATCACTACGGGCCCTTTTTCATTCCTTATTGCAAAGAGTTTTGCCGCCGCCCAAAAGATTTCCGGATCAATAGATTCCGGTATTCTATTTAACGTATCAACATCAACGGAATCCCACAGATTCAACAATCCCAACTTTTCATAATAATCATAACCGATACTGTCAGTATAAAGTTTTATGGGCCCATTGTACCGTTTCCATAATAAAGAGGAAAGAATGGTCGTCAACAGCTCAAAATCATCCACAAAGTAAGTTGCATTATTATTGCACGCACGGAACGGTTTCGTCCAGTTGATATGCAATGCCTGTACACATGATTTACCTGTTTTCATTTTTTTCTCCTTTTTGAGGGTTTCCCGTTGTGAATTCTACGTTTGTTAATTGATTGTAATAAAGCAGAAACGTATATAGGTTTGCCGCTAGACGTTATTCTCTTTATGTAAACCCTTCCTATTGGTGTCCATCGTCTTCTGTTTATGGAGTGCAGGATGCCATTTAATGATAGTGTTCCGTTTGAAGAACCCCCATATTTCGAAGAATATGATGAAGTGTAAGAAGTGTAGCTACCATATCGTGCTCTATCTATAGAGCGCAGGATACCCGTTAATGAAAGATTACCACCTGAGGACCCCACTCGTCTCGATGAATAAGAGGAACCGTAAGATGTATAACTTCCGTATCGTGGTGTATCTATCGAACGTAAAATACCGGATAAAGAAAGTTCTCCTCCCGATGAACTTGACTGCCTTGATGAATAAGAAGAACGATATGATGTGTAACTACTATATCGTGGCGTATTTATGGAATGTAAGATACCTTCCGTAGAAAGCTTTCCTCCCGATGAACCTACCTGTTTAATTGGTAGATCAACACAATCAACCACAACATTTTCTTCACATAATTGTAGAATAGCCGCTAATCCAGCAGTCATATCACATTGTCCCATATTGATATTATAACCAATTGTACAATGACCCGCAGCTGTTCTATTTATAGATTCATTACGCTTCCGACATAAAACACCTTTTATGCCTTCAGATGATTCAACCTTGAGTTCCGCCGCAAACGAAAAACTGGCTTGTTGAATCTCTAAATAAGAAATTGGAATCAATGTAAATAAGGGGACCTTTAACTGATAAACTCTGCCCTTATACGGATATGAAAATGTTATGAAAATCGGTTCTATACTCTCTTTCCTCTCTTTGGGGTTGTCTTGAACCTTTTTAAAGGATTGGTTTAATATAACATCGTATGCAGCTTCTATAGATTTATATTGTGCTTTTACACATGCGACAAGAGGATTGGAAACCAATTTGCCCAATGACATTGGTCGTAATCCATCCATCAATTGTTGTGAAATGTCTTTTTGTGAATCTGATTGAATAGAAGCCATCAATTCTGAATTAATTTTCAACTAATCCTATTTTTGCTTTTCCTCCAGCCTCTTCTATGATGTTTTTCAAGAATTCTGCCTCGTCATATGAGATATAACTGCACAATACACCTTTTGAGCGAATGATGGAAATAATATCTTCTTCCTTCAACTCTGGTCTTGTGCCTTTTATCATAACGATTAATCTGCTTATATCATTATTAGAGACTTCACTAGTAATCTGTATATAATATGCTGAGGACATTTCTTTTATCTCTATTGTTACAGTTTGATCTTCGAGCATATCATTTAATTCCTCTGCCTCTTTTAACGTTAAATTCGTACACAGAACGCCTTTGGTTTCAAAAGCCTTGCGTATTGATTCTTCCGTTAATTCAGGTCTTTTCTTCCAGATCTTTTTGATGAGATTATTTAATTTGCTCTTTGTGACAGAATATCTAATTATTCTAAGATAATACTTTCCTCCAGCTGAATTATTCTCAGTTTTTGAATCGGTATCACTTTCAACTTTTATATCTTCTTTATCTTCAATGTCTTCCTTATCTTCGATATTGTCATCTTCATTTTCGGTAATGTCGTCAATCTCGAAACAATAATCCTGGAAAACCTGAAGAATTTTGGCTAACCCAGCTGGCATATTGGTACCCGTAGCACGAATATTTAGATCCATTAAACCTTTGTAATCCAATGAATTGTTGCCCTGACCATCTCCTTCATATCGTTGATTACTTATACGGGCATTAAATGTATCATCTGAGTTTGCCGCCACCTCTGCTGTAAATTTAATATCCACTGTATCAATCTGTAAATAAGGAACGGGGACAATGCTAAGCAAAGGTAATCTCATTGTTCTAGTTTTTCCGTTATGGATAAATTCAAAACTTACCATTACTACGGATAAGTCATCTGAATTTTCACTCTTATCGAATCCCAATTTCTGAATATAATCTATGGTTGCCTCAGAAGCTTGTTTCTGTGCATTCACACATGCGCAGAGTGGAGCTCCGATTAGATTTTCAAAAGGAACCGAATCGAATGCTGAGTTAGCTGTTTTTATTTCTTCTGTTGTTATCATACTTATCTACTAAAATTACTTGCTGCTTCTAATCTTTCTGATGCACTTTGTACTTTTTTCAAAATATCCATTGCCTTCTTTGACTCATTTCGGTTAATGGTTAATCTTAGTCTGCAATGAGGACATGTTAAACCTGTTGATGTAAGTAATTCTGCAATTGTGGTTGGGATAAATTGGCCACATTGTGGGCAGTTCATTCCCGGTGTTTTACCGTTATTAGTTATCATAATTTTATTTTTTATTAGTTCTCTTTTACTGGTTCTTTTACCTCGATACAATTAGTTACTGTTTGAATTAAATTACTCAGTCCAGCTGGCATGTCAGATTGCTCCATTTTAACAGACATTTTAATCTTCAAGCCTTGAGTTTTAGAAGATTCTGAAGAAGCAGTTTTCCCAGTTGAAGCTGAACCTCTAGATGCATCTCCAGCGGGAGCTGCGGGAGTCATGACTGCTGCTGTCGTTGAGCTCGTGTTTGCTCGAGTTAATGTAATAGTAGGTTGAACTCTATTTAGCGAATCTAATACCCTACGTTGTGCTACTGCAGATATATTTCTTTGAAGTGCAATCTCCCTTAATCTAATGGTCGGCAATTGAGCATATTCACCCTTGAATTGCTCTCTTAATGCACTTACGTCTGTTTTAGGATTTGCTTTCACTTCTTCTTCTGCAATAGCATTCGCAAGTTCATCAATAGCAACCCTTCTGCTTTCTTCATTTTCTTTGATTTCATATTCGCCTTCTATGTCAAATGTCGCTTCTTTTACATGTAAAAGTGGCATTGGCATTAAGATAAGTTTAGGTATCTTTAAGACATACTCTTTGTCGTCTTTACCTCTTACAACGCATTCTACCGTTTCTAATTCATTTCCTTGCCCACTTGAAGATATTCCAATTTCTTGTAATCTTTCAAAATATTTTATGGAGGCAAAGTAGTCTGCATCCACCGTTGAAGACATAGCTTCTGTTAGAACATTTAAAAGAGTATCATTTATTTCCATATTTCTTTATTATTAACTGATTTTAATCCTGGAGGAAGACCCTTTTGGTGATCTCCCTCCAGATTATTAAATTTATGAATCTGTTGCCTTAACAGCAGGGCTGACATGTACTATATGACATTTCTTTCCTGCACTTACTTTATATATACCTGATTCGGTAAATATAATTTGTAAGCTGTCTGTACTTGCAACTTTCTTCCCTTGTTCCTTTTTCCCATCTACATCTGTACATGTTATGGCGGTGGTGTCAAAATTTCCATCTCCATCGATATAACTTACAGATAAGATAGCATATCCATCTGAGGATAGTGTCAGACTATCCGCTGATAATGTTAACTCTCCATTTGGATCAATAACCTCGGTTGAACCATTCAGAATTTCCAGCATCTTAGATACACCTGCTGGAATATCATCTTTTCCAACCTTCAATTGTACGTCCATGGTAGTTTCTACACTATACTTGGATGTTTGTGTAGCTGTAGAATCCTTCTTTGATGAAAAGCCTGCAGAAAATGAAACGGACTTCTTTGTGGCATCTTTCACTTTGGATGCATCTGCATCTGCCTTTGCGGTTTCCGATTTTTCTTTTCCTTCCTCCTTTTTTCCCTCAGCTTGGCCACCACCAGATGATTGAGGCCAGCTAGTATCAAATTTGGTGGAGACAGAGTTCGTATTGGTCATCGTAACATCTGACGAGGATGAAATAGTCATCTTAAAGTCATACGTTACTTCGTCAATACCCAACGTAGGAATAGGAACAAGCGTTATCAGAGGAATCTGCAGTTTAGCGATCTTCCCGTTTTTGAAGAAGTTAAATGAGACAACTGTCATGGTTTCAGAACCATTGTTGCTCACATCTGTCACTCCTACATTACGGATAAAATCTAAAACAGATTTCGCCGCATCACCTTGAGCTCTGACTGCTGCTTTAAGGGGTTCGCCGATTATCTTATCAATAGAAACCTTTTCCCATGAAGATACTGCCTCGTTTACTGATGCTACATCGGCCGTAACCTTTCCAAGTGTTACCGTTGCATTTATTTTATTAAATGTGTCGGCTGCTTTCCCGGTTACGTCAATCACATCATTAGCAATATCCTTAACAGATGGCTCTGATGTTTTCCCGGTTGTCCCAGATTTCTCGTCAGTTTCAGAATCTCCATTTTTGCTGGGATCCTTTACGCCTTGACCTCCATTATCTGCTCCTTCAGTTTCTCCCGCTTGTGTGCCACTATTTCCCGCATTTGTTCCATTTTTTGGGTTGTCTGGCGAGTTTTTTTCTCCCCCGCTGTTATCTCCCCCATTTTCTTCTGGAACATCGCTTCCTTGAGGATTTTTAGGATCCTGTTCGGAAGGATTGATGTTAGTGTCTTCTGGTAGCATACTAATATACGTTTATACGTTTAATTAATTGGTAACGGTAACTAAGTAAGAGCTCTCTCCGGCTTTAACGGCGTAACTTCCTGCTTTTCTTAATAAACATACAACACCTGTCTCGTCAAGAACCAATTTACATGTTTCAGGATCCTCATTAACCAATGTCTGTTTTTCTTCTGTTGAGCCTGTTTCCATTGTTATCTTATAAATCTCAATCGATGATGGATCATAATATCCATCTACATTTTTATATGTAATATAAACGCCTCCATCAGCTAACGAGATTTTTTGAGAAGAAACAGTTAATTCGCCTGTTGCAACAATTGAGTCAATGGATTCACTTAGCATCTCCAACACTTTAGACATTCCTGCTGGCATATCATCTTGACCTGCCTTGACAGCTACGTCCATTGTATATTCCACACTATACTTTGAATCTCTTGTTGCCGTTGAGTCCTTCTTGCTTGAAACGCTGGCACTCATTTCCATGCTTCCTTTAGCAATGCCAACATTAAAGCCCGCTTTCGCCTTCATACCGGCACTCACTTCGAGACTGTTGCTTTTCGTTGTGGAAAGCGACGATGATGCCGAAATGCTTGCCTTAAATGCTATATCAATGTCTCGTATCGCAAAATATGGAATTGGAACGATTGTCAGCAAAGGTATGCTAAGTACCGTTTTGTGTCCATTCTTACGATATTCGAAGCTGACATAGACCGCCCTTGAATTGCCATCCTCATCCGACGTCAGACCAACTTCCTTGATATAATCTAAAGTGGTCTTCGCTGCATTCGTCTGTGCTTCTATACAGGCCGACAAAGGTCCGCCAATGATAGAACCAAACGGTATGGATTGCAACGCATTCGTCGCGACTGTGGATGCTGTCGTGTCTATACTTGCCATAGATAATTAGCGATTATGCAATTTTTTTAATCTCCTGTTTCAAACCGATTTCATTTGCGGAGCAATCAGGATTTGTTTCCTTAATTTTTTCTTCTATTAACGTAATTTCAAGACTTTCTAGATTATCTGGGAATGTGAAATATTTTCCTATACCATCAGCTGTTGTCTTAATATCAGTAATAGGAGCTGGTATTTTAATGGCATCAGGATGATAAATACCATCAGAGCCTTTGTATGTAACTGTTATTACATCGTCTTTCTTAGCAGTATTAGAACTAACGGACAATTCACCTTCTGGACTACACAAATCAATAGCACTACCTAACATTTCAAGTATCTTAGCCATACCAGCAGGCATTGAGTCTTGTGAAGCATGTACAGCTACATCTACAGTTGCTTCAATACTATAAGAAGAATCAGCTGTTGATTTTGAATCTTTCTTAGTTGAGATTGTTGAAGTCATAGATGTTTTTTTCCGATTAAGAATGAGACCTAATCGTTTGTTGGTTTTTTTCGTCTTTGAATAGTTTTCTTCCTCAGAAATAGAATCAGATGTAGCTTCTGATCCCTTGATAGATGCTTTGAAATTAATGTCAATTGTGTTGATTGCAATGTATGGAATTGGCACAATCGTCAACAAAGGAACACTAATATTCACCTTTCTTCCATTCTGAACAAACGTGAAGTGTACATAAATTGCCTCGGTTCGACCTGTTTCATCTACTGTCAACCCCACACTTTGAATAAAATCAATTGTTGTTAATGCAGCTTCTTTTTGAGCTAACACACACGCATTAAGAGGACCACCAATAATGTTTTCAAATGGTAGTCCGTTCAAAGCAGATACTGTACTGCTTGTTACACCTGAACCAATATTTCCCATAAAAAATAAAAGTTAATAAATTATAAATAAAAAAGAATTTTTTGTGTTTGTTCTTAAAACTATTAATAGCATTAATCAAAACATTACAAAGATTAAAATATTTATATTAATACCAAATAATTTTTACTACTTTTTTTAGTTTGTATAATAAACTTATTTTAAGTTACTGATTTTCAATATTTGTTTAAATTATTTTTTATATTCATTGGATAACAATATCTATTATTTAAATACAAAAATGTATTTTTATGCAATATTATACACATATTTTATCTTTCTTTATATATCATTTATGTCTTATTATTCTTAGTCCTATTGCTTATATTAGACTATAATTCTTCAGAAATTAACTATAATTAGAATTTTCAATATAAATCCAACAATATTTAAACAGAAATGTAATTTTTTGCTATAATACATTACACATCTGTGTTTTATATATATAATCTATCTACAAATATCTTGATTTAATACACTCCGTATGAAATCCCATTTCCTCCCTAATATTAGTTATCCCCCCTTCTCTCCCTCCTCATTTTTAGCTAACCAATTTGCGAGGGATTCCCCTCTCTTTTAACCATTAATTAGGATGGTGTGTTTGCTATCGTGCGACTAATTTTGTAGCGTGAATAAATTAATTTTTAAATAGTTATTGATATGAAAAAAATAGGAATATTCTATGGCTCTTCTACTGGAGTCTGTGAAGGAATTGCAGAAAAGATTGCAGAGAAACTGGGTGTCGCTTCTGCGGATGTGAATACACCGGATAAGATTGATGCCAAAGCATCTGAATATGATGTTCTCTTGTTAGGTTCTTCTACTTGGGGTAGCGGAGAGTTGCAAGACGACTGGTATGATGGAATCAATAAATTAAAGAACATTGATTTGTCAGGTAAGATTGTTGCCCTCTTCGGTTGTGGTGATTCTAGTTCTTTCTCAGATACTTTCTGCGATGCTATGGGATTAATCTACGACGCTATCCAGAATAAAGGATGTCAATTCATTGGTTCAGTGTCAACCTCCGACTATGATTTCTCTTCGTCGGTAGCGGTTCACGATGATCAGTTCATCGGTTTGGCGCTAGATGAGGTGAACGAGGATTTCAAAACAGAGGATCGTATCAACGCTTGGATAGAACAAATAAAGCCCTCACTGACATAATATTATAATTATTCAAAACAAAAGAGAAGGAGGCCCACATGGAATTGTCAAGAGAAAATATACTGGAACTGAAAGTGTTTTCCAATCATCTGTATGAGTTTAAGAAAGGGGTACGGCAAATGGTGCTTTACACTATGAGCGAGAAGTATCGTGACTACGTCATGAAACGTCTCCAGGAGCAAAATATCCCTTTTTGGATCCTACCTGCAGGAAAGAACACTATTAATTTATTTTTTGGCAAGCAAGAGTGTATTGATGTGATTAAGGTATTAATCAATGGCTCGTTATCTCAGTTATCTCCTGAAAAGGATTTTATGCTGGGCTCTTTGTTAGGCTATGATGTATGCGCTCAATGCACACGCTACTGTGAACGCCTACGGGAAAGAAATGCTTCGTGAGAAACAGGGTTTTTCTCTTTTATCTCTTTATAGTCGGGGTCGAGGTCAGAATATTTATATTTTGTTCTTGCCCCGACTGATTTTTTAATAAATATCAATAATTTATAATTAAAAATTGTTCAATCCTGTATTGTAAAAAAAAGAAATTATTTTACATTTGCGACATTCTTTTGTTGGTAGTGTTACTAACAAGGGCGAAGCTATATAAACAGGTGAGGTATAATCAGTTAGTACAATCATGATGGGAAAGACATTTCTTTATCGCATTCTTTTTGGGACAATGCTTCTTTTGGCATTCTCCTCTTGTTCATTGAAGAAAATAAAATATATTCAGGATATTGACAGTTCCACCAAAATGAAGGTGGCTTACGAACAGGCACTTACCATCAAACCGGATGATCAGATGATGATCATCGTCAGCTGCAGAGATCCTCAAGTGGCTGCTATGTTTAACCAACCTTATTATACCAACCGTATCGGTGGTAGCGAAGCGATGAACAACTCGATCATCGGTAGTTCGTATTCCTATACGCAGCAAGTGACTGGTTATACCGTGGATTCTAATGGTGACATCAACTTCCCAATTATTGGCAAGATTCATGTGGCAGGACTGAAACGTGAAGAGCTCTCCGAACATATCAAAAATGTCTTGGTGGCCAGCAATCAAATTAAAGACCCCACCGTTACCGTTGAATACACTAATCTGGGGATCTCAATCATGGGCGAAGTGAAAACACCTGGACGATACAGAATCAATCGTGAACGTTTCACCATCTTCGACGCCATCAGCGTAGCTGGTGATATGACCGTCTATGGCGACCGTAAGAACATCACCCTTATTCGTCACACGGGAGAGAACGATGAGTTCTATAAGCTGGACTTCACGCAAGCTCAGAATCTCTATAACTCACCTGCCTTCTTTGTACATCAAGGTGATGTGATCTACGTCTCTCCAAACAGGAAGAAGGCGAGCGAATCTTCTGTGAATGGGAACACTGTAAAATCTGCCTCTTTCTGGGTGTCAGTCTCTTCTTTTCTGACCTCCGTGGCAGTCCTTATCACAAACAATAAAAAGAAATAAAAAATAATACGCAATAGTCTTTTATGGAACTAACAAACGGACACAACGAAAAAGAAAACGATTTTATACAGATTACTGATCTATTCAGTTTATATATCTCCAAATGGAGATGGGTTCTCTTATCAGTATTGGTCTGCTTATTTGTGGCGGGAGCTTACCTATTGGTTACCATGCCCGTCTATCAGCGAACAGCCTCCATCATGATTAAGGAAGACCGAAATGGGCAATCCATCGATGGAAGCGTGGCTCTCAACCTCTCTGATATTGGTCTGGTGCAAAGCAATGTCAACATTGCCAACGAGGTGATCATGTTTCAATCACCCGACATCATTTATGCGATGATCAATCGACTCCATCTGGATAATACCTACATCCGTCCAGGATTCTTCCGTGGCACCTTACTCTATGGTTCCACCCTCCCCTGCTCCATCACGTTCTGCGACTTGGACAAAAATAGTGCCGCCGGACTCGAAATCACTCCGATTGAAGGGAATAAGCTGGCTGTATCCAATTTTATACTGGACAAAGAAGAGTTAGAAGGCGAATTAGTAGCAACTTTCGGTGATACGATTGCTTCTCCTTTAGGAAAAATCGTCTTTCAAAAAAATGATTACTACACAGGAGAGTTTGATTTTCCTATTCAAATCTCTCACAGTGGGAGCAGTGCGGCGGTAGAAGAATTCAGAAAAAAACTGACAGTATCGCTGCACGATAAAAACTCCACCGTTATTGATTTAACCTTTAATGATTTAAATTCAGAACGTACCATAGATGAACTGAAGACCATCATCAACATCTATAATGAGTTCTGGATGAAGGATAAGAATGAGATCACTTTCAGCACCAACGACTTTATCAATGAGCGGTTGCGTATGATTGAAGAGGATCTATCCAACGTCGATAATATCATCACAAACTATAAGAGTTCGCAACGGGTTCCTGATATCCATGCCAGTGCAGCCTATACATTGCAATTGGCAGGCGAGAATGAACGGCAGATCGTGGAACTCAACAACCAGTCCATGGTGTCAAAATACTTGCTGAACTACCTGAAAAACAGTCAGGACAAGCTTTTGCCTGCCAACGTCGGACTGAAGGAAACCTCCATACAGACACAGTTGGCCACCTACAACCAATTGCAGTTGCAACGAGGCCGATTGGTGGAGAGCAGTAGCGAGGAGAACCTGATGGTGAAAGATATAGACCAACAGTTGAAAGAGCTGCGTGGTGCTATCATCAGTTCCTTGGAGAACTATGTTTCCTCGATCGACCTGCAGATCGCTTCTGCTGAGAAAAACCGTGATCAACTGAACTCCCGCATCAGTTCTAACCCTCGTCAGGCAGGTCATCTGCTTACTGCTGAGCGTCAGCAGAAGGTAAAGGAAGGACTTTACCTCTACCTATTGCAGAAGAAGGAGGAGAACGAAATCTCACAAGCCTTTATTCCATACAATACCCGTATGGTGATGGAACCCGAGTTTGGAGGCAAAGATATTCCTAGCGCACCACGTAAACTTCATATCTTACTGGCAGCTTTACTTCTAGGATTAATACTGCCATTAGGTATTATCTTCCTGAAAGAATCCTTGAACACAAAGATTAGAGGACGTAAAGACTTGGAGGTTCTTTCTGCCCCTTACGTCGGAGAGATTCCGTTAGTCATCAAAGAGAAGAAGTTCGGGTTCCTTCGCTCCCTCTTCCCACAAAAAGAGACGGAGACCCCTTTTGTGGATATCGTTGTGAAGGAACACAACCGAGATGTGATCAACGAAGCCTTTCGTGTGGTACGTACCAACATCGAGTTTATGCAGACGGATAAGAACCAATCGACTGTCATCATGGTGACATCCGCCAATGTCAACAGTGGTAAGACCTTTATCGCCAGCAACCTCGCTACCTCTTTTGCTATCAAGGGCAAGAAGGTGATTGCGTTAGATCTGGATCTTCGTAAATCCACCCTCTCCAAAACCTTTATCTCCCACACAGCCTCTCAAGGCGTGGTAGATTATCTAAGAGGCAAAGAGAAGGACTATCATAAGTTGTTGATTCATCAAACGTTGGATGTACTGCCTACAGGTGTTATGCCACCAAATCCAGCAGAGCTCCTTGCCACTCCGCAACTCGAAAAACTAATTGGAGAGCTACGGAAAGAATATGACTATATCTTTATTGACTGTCCTCCTGTCGAGATTGTGGCAGATGCCGACATCGTCAAGCCATGGGCCGACATGACCCTCTTTGTCATCAGAGCTAATCTCCTCGAAAAAGAGATCCTTCCAGATATTGAACGCTACTATACAGAAAATCATTTCAACCATATGGTTATTGCCCTAAACGGAACAGAAGCTGTAGGACATTATGGATATAAATACGGCTATTACAAAAGTCGTTATGGATATTATGGAAAATAGACATACTCAACATCATCCGTATTGTCATCGTCCTCCACAAAGAAGGAGGATTGTCTTACAAACATAACGTGGGCAACAACTAAGGGGGTGAGGGAAGAAAAAATTAAAACGCACTGATAATGACAATTTTAATTACAGGCTCCGCAGGTTTTATTGGAGCGAATCTTGTATTAAAGTTAATAAAGGACAAACTAGGCAGCACTATTATAGGATTGGACAACATGAATGAGTACTACGATGTTCGGTTGAAAGAATATCGTTTAGAACAAATCAACACATTACAATCCTCCAATCCTGCCATCAAATATCATTTCATTAAAGGAAACTTAGCTGACAAAGAACTGATCAGCCAAGTCTTCGAGACGTACTGTCCTGACATTGTTGTCAACCTTGCCGCACAGGCAGGAGTGCGTTATAGCATTACCCATCCAGACGCATACATCGAGAGCAATCTGGTGGGCTTCTTCAATATCCTTGAAGCCTGCCGACACCATGACGTGAAACATCTTGTATATGCTTCCTCATCCAGTGTCTATGGATCAAACCAGAAGGTGCCCTACTCCACTAATGATAAGGTAGATAACCCTGTATCTCTCTATGCTGCCACAAAGAAAAGCAATGAGCTGATGGCGCACGCCTATAGTAAGCTCTACAATATCCCTTGTACGGGACTACGCTTCTTTACTGTCTATGGTCCAGCAGGCCGCCCAGATATGGCCTACTTTGGGTTCACCAATCGTCTTAAGAAAGGAGAAAAAATACAGATCTTCAATTATGGTAAATGTATGCGCGACTTCACCTATATCGATGATATCATAGAAGGCATTGTACGGGTGATGCAGCACGCACCAGAGAAGAGAACAGGAGAGGATGGGTTACCCATTCCACCCTATAAACTCTATAACATTGGCAACCAGCATCCTGAGAACTTGTTAGATTTTGTCTCCATCCTACAAGAGGAGCTTATCCGAGCCAAAGTGCTCTCTCCCAATTATGATTTTGAAGCCCATAAAGAGTTAGTGCCTATGCAGGCAGGCGATGTGCCCGTAACCTATGCCGACACATCCGACCTGGAGCGTGACTTCGGGTTCAAACCCCAGACACCCTTACGAGAAGGCTTACGCAAATTTGCTGAATGGTATGCCTCCTTTTACAATGCATAAAAACAGGAAACCTTAATAAAGCAAAGATAGAGTAATAAAATCAAAAATTATTATCATTATTAGCCTATTATTTTATATCTTTGCAATCGATTTATAAAATACAACTATGATACAAATTGCCAATCCTATTTACGATTCTGTATTCAAATACATGATGCAGAATAATAAAGTTTGTAAGATACTTCTCAGTGCGCTGTTAGACAGGGACATAATAGAAGTAAAAGTATTAAACAACGAGATCATTCGTGCCGAT
>CACXCA010000058.1 GCA_902766045.1 uncultured Bacteroidales bacterium | reverse complement strand
TTCAAAAAAATCATAGTCATAAGATAAATATTTCCCAAAAAACATCGATGTCATCGACTGCTCCATGATTGTTTCCGTAATAGATGGGCGCTTCTCTTCAGGAATAGGTACTGTCGCATGAGAAATAGAATCTAAATATAATTCCGTCTTAAGTTCATTCTTTGTAAAATCAAGGCAGAGATAAGGCTCTCCCTCATTAAGCTGTTCATATTTCTCAAGATACAGTTCATTATTTCGGAAGGCGTATTCATATACAAAATGTTCAATGTCAATCACTAACCTACCTGTTTTTGGAATCGATATGGATGCTTCTGCTGTTGATAAAAAAGGAGTAACGAAATGCTTTATCTGTTCATACTGATTGTTTCCCTTTCCCAAATAGAGGGAGAACAGAAAGACTGGGGCATCATCATCATCTTGAATGCCTGCTTCATCAGTTGAACTTGTATCTGTAACGTCCCTCGTTAACACGACAGAGTCTTGAATACCATCTCCATTTATATCTCCCACGTCAGAGATTTGAAAATATTCATTCTCCGTATCATCCTGTGTGTTATCAGAGGAATTGGAACCACACCCGAAAACGATTGGGATAAGCAACCAGATGAAATATTTATACCAATGTGTCATGTCTATCAATTTCATTAAATTACATTACAAGAATAATAACGATGGGGACATAAAATTACATCTACAAATTTAAAATATACGGAAAAATAAAAAAATGGAATCAAAACAAATTAAAAAAACATCGAAATGAATTTTTAGAACCCACCAAATAATTTTTATCCTATATTTGTAGGGTAGAAGATTGGATGGACGAACAGAAGACCATTCCAGTATTTATTTTTATTTTATAAATTCGTCTCATAGATTCAATTAACTAAAACAATATAAATTATGGGCTTATTAAACAATGTTATTTCTGTTCTTTCCTCAGCTGCGCAAGAGGCTTTGAAGAACGATTCCGTAAAGGAAATCATATCCTCCGTAAGTAGTGGAAAATCAATAGATATTGCCTCTGGTCTTAAAGCGGCATTGAAATTAGGAATAGAAACAGCGGCAACCAATCTTAGTAAGAAAGATGGATTCCTTGCTGATGCTGCTGTCCGAATTGGATTACCAGAAGAAGCTCTTACTGCTTTCAATGCAGTTCAGAGCATCTCACAAAATGCCACTTTCAACTCTATTCTCAATGCAACGGGCGTATCAATTCCAAGCATGGAAACTATCGTCACACTTTTCAACCGTGCTGCTGAGAATGCTGCCCCAAAATCTGTGGACATTTTTACCAATGCCATCACCAATATCTCCATTGCTGATGCCGAGCAGATTCTCTTCGGAGAAGATAATGCCGCTACCGCCTATTTGAAAGACAATACGCAATCACAGCTTCAAAACGCATTTATCCCATCTATCACAACCTCCTTAAGTGCTGTGAAAATAGCGAACCTAACACCTTCCGATGCATGGAACACGTATGCTTCCTATAATAATAAATTGGTAGAACTGCTTGATAACAGTGCCGTCAAAACAGGATTGGAGATTGCACGAATGACAGGTGTATTAAAAGATGAGTATTTTGAAAAAATTCGAAATCTGTCTGAGGTGAAAGGTGACCTGTCTGAATATGTCACCAACAAGGCTCTTGATGGATTATTCCTTAAAGTATCTGAAAAAGAGGCTGATATTCGTCATAATGCAAGTGCTCGTGTCAGCGATGTTCTTCAAAGTGTATTCGGAAGACTAGACAACAAATAAAGATCACGACCTTCCGTCTCAGTGTTGGTGTCTATGCGGTCTTATCAAGATAAAAACGATGAAGCGCATTTCAATCCAACCATTTATGCTTTAAGGAAAGCTAATACTGCCGCATTAAACGCATCTGAGTTTTTGTTCGCAATAAAATGGTTCCCCTGAATCAAGCACAACTTTGCGTTTTTTATATGATCAGCAATAAGACGCGTATGTGATTCCTTTACCATATCATTTGTCCCTGCGATAACAAGCGTAGGGACATTTATTTTTGCTAATTCATCAACAGCAATAGCAGGGTCATTGACCATCAGACCTAACATCTCTGCATGAGCTTTTGCCTCAGGACTCTTATTCGCAAAGATACGAGTCACTCTATATCCCAGCTCTATCGGCAACTGAACAGTTCGTTTAATACCTCCAGCATCAAGATTACCCCCATTTAAAATAAGTTTATTCACTTTGGAGGAATACTTAAGGGCAAATATCATGGCAATATTAGCTCCATCCGAAAATCCTAAGATATTAGCCTTCTCAATATGTAGTCTATCCATAAATGCAGATAAGTCATCTGCAAACTGTCGAATAGTGAATGGAGCGTCTCCCCTGGGAGTCTTTCCATGTCCGCGGGTATCCACCGCATAAACATGATAGGTTTGAGCAAACACAGAAATCTGATTAGCGAAATAAGTATGGTCCTCTCCATTACCATGAAGAAGAATCAACGGGTAACCTGTTCCCTGTTCTATGTAATAATGTAATACATCGTCCATATTAATCATTATGGGTGAGTCCCATCATTTCATCTTTTAAAATTTAAACTAGTAAAGATACAAATCTATATTTCCCCTTTATATTTTGCAAAAATTTGTATCTATTATTGTTGATTAAAATTAAGAATAGATTGAATACAAAACCTAAATATAAATTTTATTTAATTTTTCTGATAAATTTATTGCATATTGAAAATTTAATTATACATTTGCAAAAAAAATAACTATTGTGTAATGTTTGTTGCTGTTTTTAACGGCAAATTGAAAAAAATATCGAAATGTTTGGATTAAGTTCAATAAGTTGGAGTTCATTTCTGCCTATCAGTTTTATATTCTGCCTAGCAGTAGATTTGGTATTGCTTTGTATCCATTATCTAACACAACGGAAAGGTAAGCAACAATCAATTCATCAAATAAGAGGAAAGAGGTTTAGTAAAACTTCGAAGGTTAATAATTACGAATTATAGGCATCACAGTTTACTTCTACCTATAGATCAACATTAAACTTTATAAATAAACAATTTAAACAAATTGAATCATGAAAAAAATTTTATCTATTGCAGGACTGACGTTTCTATCTGTCAGTGAAATTTTCGCACAAAAGCAGGCTTCTGCCGCACTAAAATCAGCCAACGACCAACTCGACAAGATGGTATCTCCTGCCCTTACATTATTTATGTCATTATGCGGATTATTTGCCCTCGTCGGAGGCGCAGTAGTTGCATATAAGTTATTCAATGGAGACAATGATTCTGCCAAGAAGATAGGAGGATGGGTAGCAGGCCTAATTGTCGCATGTGTCGTTTCGATGGTAGTTAAGAATTTCTTCTTTGCATAAGATGCATGAATTATAGGATAAACAAAGGGGTTGGAAAGTCTTTTGAGTTTAAAGGATTACGAACCACATACGTTTTTCTTGCCCTCGGCGGAATCATCGTATCTATATTACTTTACTTTCTGCTCGGACTTCTCCTTCCCTTT
Organism: uncultured Bacteroidales bacterium; assembly: GCA_902766045.1. Classification (GTDB taxonomy): domain Bacteria; phylum Bacteroidota; class Bacteroidia; order Bacteroidales; family Paludibacteraceae; genus UBA1181. The sequence continues at coordinate 108,904 of CACXCA010000058.1, read as the reverse complement.
GAGGTAACCCTCGCAATAATTATTTTATGCGTATTAACGAGTGTAGGTGGTGCCTATTATCTAAATCACCATTTTGGAGAGAATGGACTTTCTTATTCCAGAGCTCAATGGAGAACCTATCAGTTGATACAGAATAATAAACGTGTGTGTTCCCTCATGAAAAACGAGTAAACAACAACCCATTAATCATCCATTTCCTTTACGTAAACTCCATAAGAAAAGAGATACCTCATGGACTTCAATATAAAAAGACAAAATATTGAGAACGTATTCCCTCTCTGGCGTTTTGAGCAAGGATTTCTTATCTCCAAAACTGCAGATATTACGTGTTGTTTTGAAATAACGCTACCGCAAGTATATACTCAATCAACCGATGAATATGATACACTGCACAAAGCGTTTGTTTCAGCCATCAGAGAACTGCCCGACTATACGATCATCCATAAACAGGATATTTTTTCGTCTGCCACTGTTCAGGGTGACAATCCAGAGCAGTCGTTTCTATCCTCCGCCTATCAAAAACATTTTGAGGGACGATCCTATCTGAAGCACCAAGCATTCCTGTATATTACACTATCCAGCAAAAGCAGAATGGATTGTCGGGCTACTGCATCCGCTCTATGTAGAAATACACTAATCCCCAATGAACAACTGGATGAAAACAGAATGAATCAGTTCAAAGAGGCTATCGCACGATTAACACAGATTCTAAAAGACGCAGAGGTCTCGATTCGTCCGTTAAGTGAAGAGGAACTTCTTGGAACACCAGAGTCGTTCGGCTGGATAGAAAAGTATCTATCCCTGGACTACTCTAATCATAGCACGGTTCTAAAAGATCTTCACATTGAAGATGGCTGTTTGATGATCGGAGATCAATATGTCTCTTGCTTTTCCATTGCCGACTTGGACATTGTACCAGCCGAAGTTGCCAATTATTCATATAACAAAAAATTGTCCAACCCACCCTCCTTCTTTTTACCTCAAAGCTTTGTGGCTAATCTAGCTCTCAATATGCCTTTCGAGCACATCTATAATCAGTACTTTTTTCTAGATAACAACAAAGAGAATCTAAAAAGAATACAGCAAAAAGGGAAGTTGCAGCAAGCCTTCTCCTCTGCCTCAAGAGAGAATGCTATAAACCTCGAGAAGAATACAGAATTTCTTGATGAGGCATACCATGAACAAAAAAGGACGGTACGGTGTGCATTCAATATCTTGATTTGGGATCGTAATTGGGAAACGTTACTGAACAAAAACTCTATTGCAGAAGCGGCATTGTCTGGAATAAATTGCTGTACAAAAGGTAAGATAGAGAAAATCGTCCCTCAACTATTTTGGGGTGGTATTCCTGGTGCAGCTTCTCAATATCCGAGTGAACTGTCATTTCTAACGTTTATCGAACAAGGCTGTTGTTTCTTGAACTTTGATACGAACTACAGGGATATGGTGAACCACCAACACTTCGGCATTTATCTTACAGACCGAATATCAGGCATACCCATCCGCATCGATTTAGATGATTACCCTAAAAAGAAAGGATGGATAGACAACCGAAACAAAGTGATCATAGGGCCATCAGGATCTGGGAAATCATTCTTTACAAACAATCTCGTTCGTCAATATTGGGAACAGGGGTGTCATATCGTGCTGGTAGATATTGGTGATTCGTATCAAGGATTATGTCAAATGATTCAAGAAGAAACCAATGGAGAAGATGGCGTTTATTATACCTATACAGACACGTCTCCCCTCTCCTTTAACCCATTCTATGAGCCGAATTATGAATATTCGGAAGAAAAAAAGGAGCAATTATTAACCCTTATCAAGACCCTTTGGAAAGGCGACAATCCAATATCGAACAGTGAGAGTATCCATATCAAGGTATGTATTTACAACTACATAGATAAGATCTGTGAAAATCGTTCTATCAAACCCTGTTTCAATACTTTCTACAGATATCTGATAACGGATTTTAAACCCTACGTTACGGAACAGATGAAGATACGGTTGGAAAACTTTGATGTAGATGACATGATACAGGTATTAAAACCATTTTCTCATGGTGGAATGTTTGAGCACCTGCTTAACTCAGATAGGGATATGGATCTACTAAACAAACGATTCATTGTTTTTGAATTAGACAATATCAAGGATAATAAAACACTCTTCCCTATCGTCACACTTATCATCATGGCCACCTTCATGGATAAGATTCGTCGCTTACCATCAGATCAAAGGAAATTCATGCTCATTGAAGAGGCGTGGCAAGCCATTGCCAAAGAAGGAATGGCGTCATTCATCGGATATCTGTATCGTACAGCCAGAAAACACTTCGGTGAGATTGCCATCGTAACACAAGAGCCGGACGACTTAGTTGGGAATAAATTCATTAAAGATATTATGATAACACAATCACACTGCAAGATTCTATTAGATCTGCGGGATTTCAAAGAAAAGGCGCAAACCATTCAAGAGATCCTGTCCCTCTCTCAGAAGGAGCAGAATATTCTATTCTCCGTCAACAATGGCCTCGATTATACACACAGATCAAAGTACAAAGAGGTGTTTATATCCTTACGAAACTATTGTGCTGTCTATGGAGTGGAAGTCAGCAAAGAAGAGTACTGCACATTCACAACCGACAAAGAAGAAAAAGGACACATTCAATCCCTACGAACAGAAAACAATGGTTCCATACAGCAAGCTATTAAAACCTATATTAAAGATTATATGAAATGAAAAAATTAGTAGCATCCGTTTTATTTATGTCCGCCTGTTGGACATTAATCGCACAAAGTGCCATGGTCGTAACAGACCCGACCTCCTTTGCTCAGAGACTCTCATTAGCGACAGAGGAGATGAACGAACAGATTGAACAAAAATATAAATTCATCCAACAGATTCAGATTGCACAGAAAGCATATGAAGAGAGTAAAAAGATTCAACAACGGGTCGAACAAGTATCCACCTACATCAAAACAGCCAATGAAGTGGTTGACATCATCGTTCTGGGGGAAGACATCATGAATCTTTGCAAAAAGATGAGAGAAAAGGTGAAAAATTCTGATTTGCTGACATACGCAGAAAAGAGTCAGTGCATCATCGAGTTAATCAACTGTTCCTCTAACGTAAGTAATATAGCCAAACGTGCAAGTGCCGTAGTACAGGATAAAACCGAAAAAAACGATGCCGCCATGAGTGATTTCGAACGACAACAGGAACTTCGATACCTCAAAAACGAGATGCAACTCACCAAAGCGGAACTAGTACGTATCTACAACAATGCGTTCACCTCTAGCATGGCTGAGGAGCGAAACAATGCATTATTCACTTTCATTAAATTTTAATTCTACCCATGAATACTAATTCTTTTAATCTATCATCTTTCCTTTCAGATGATTTCATCAATACACTATTTGACAAGTGTGTCAATCAGATATCAGGTGTTACAGAGATTTGTTTTTTGTTATGCGGACTATTTGCCTTAGGGTATTTTGCAAATATATTATTGAAAACATGGGCCAAAGGAAAAGCCATTGATTTCAACAGCCTACTCCGTCCATTTGTCATTGGTATAATCTGCTTGAACTTCTCATGGGTATATGGATTGGTGGATGATATATTCAATCCTATTAACGAATATACTGCCACAATAGCAAATACCGAAAGCCCTGAAATGACAGAAAACAGGAATCGGCTAACTCAGGTGAAGAAAGAGTTTATCGCAGCCGAAAATGCAGCTAAATCAGAAGATGGCTTTTGGAAAGGTGTCTTCTCGGTTAACTCCATCAGCGGATTCTTTGACAATCTATACATGAACGTCATGGATCTACTTCTGAATGGATTACAATACATAGCAGGAATTGCCTTTGGAGCCGTTAAACTAATAATACGAGCCATCAGTATCTCCTTCCGAATTGTCTTGATTGTTTTCGGCCCCTTTGCCTTTGCACTCTCTGTCCTTCCCATTTTCAAAGACAACTGGAAGAGTTGGTTGAGCAAATATATCAATGTATGCTTATTCATTCCAATTGCGAATCTTATGGATGTTATTGTCGCACAACTTCATAACACCCTAAACTCACAACATATAGACATCTATAGTCAAGCCATTAAGATGTTAGACAAAGATGTTTCTCAGGTTGATTCCCTGCTGACAACCATCACCATATCATACATAATCTTCATGGTAGCCTTCATCATACTCTATTTGATGATACCCTCCATTGCCAGTTACATCGTCAGTGCATCAGGTATGGAGAACCTAACTGGAGGAATCACATTAGCGGGTTCAGCAGCTGCATCAAAATTAATTAGCGGAACGTCCCCAAATCCCCTGATACCCAATATCCTTCAACTATTCCGTCGCCATCCGTGGAAGCAATGTATAAGAGAGTGGATAAACCCTGGAGCAAGTCTTGTACATAACAATACCGTTGTTTCACAATCCTAATCCACCTAATCATGTTAAAGAGTTTACGTAATATTCAAGGTGCCTTTGCCCTTTCACGGTTCTATCTTATCGGGATAACATTTTTCGCCACATTGCTCTCTTGTTATGCCGTGTATAAATCATATGTATTTGCCGAGCAACAACGAGAAAAGATATATATTCTTGATCAGGGGAAATCGCTGATGTTAGCCCTCTCACAAGATATCAATATCAATAAACCGGCAGAAGCGAAATCGCACGTTCGTCGATTCCATGAGCTGTTTTTTACCCTCATTCCAGATGGAGCGGCCATCGAACATAATGTTAATCAAGCTCTTTTCTTGGCTGACAACTCAGCACTGGAATTTTATAAGATACGACAAGAGAACGGCTATTACCAAAAGTTGGTAGGTGCAGGCATTATCAACGAAATAAAAATAGACTCCATCTGCATCAACATGAATGATTACCCTTATGATGTCAACACGTATGCCACCACCTCGGCCATGAGAACTTCTTCCGTCACCTTTTATAAGCTACATACACACTGTAGATTAATAAACTGTCCCCGTTCCGATAACAATCCGCATGGGTTTATAATTGAGAACTGGGACATTACCAGCATGGAAGAAATCAATACAATTCCAAGACAATAAACCACTTCTATAAATTCAATATACTCATGATTAATAAGTACATCCAAATCCTTAAGAATCACCTATCTAAGATTCCTATAAATGAGCGTAAGAAATACATTCTAATCGCCTGTGTGATCATATCGTCTCTAACAATAGTAAATTCAGCGCTACGGATCAAAAACAATAAAAAGAAACAGGATACCGAATGGGTAGATTCAACTTTTCAAAAAAACTTGAATCATCTTACGAATGAGATGATCAATATTGAGAAGGACATTTCTGCCGTGAAAGACTCAATATATACAATAATTCAGATCTCAGATTCTATTCAAAAAGCAGAAAAAATAAATCAAAGCGACTCACTTAACTAACAGGTATATGAAATCAAAATCACCTAACAAAATATGGATTATCCATGGTTGTGCATTATTCCTATTCGTGGGGTTGAACGGATTATTTTTCATCCTTGGCGGAGGGTCAGAAACCACTCGCGACACAAACATTGTCAAAGAGTCTCTTGTGGATCCCTTACCCGAAATCTTCACCGAAGAAGTAGCCAACAACCGTTTAGATGCCTATAATAGAGCCATTGCTCTAATTGATCAGGAACAGAAAGAGAAAGAACTTCAAGATGAACATAATTCTTTCCACTTTTTTGCAGAAGAAATCTCCTCCGAAGAAACACCCGTGGAGAAACCTGATACAGCGAAGAATGCATTACAAGAATTCAAACATAAAATTGTATCACACACCCCGACTTCATCATATACGACCAACAACGCTCGAAGAACTGAACAAGCGTCCCCCTCCAAGTCCAAAGAGATAGTGGAGCTAGATGAGATCGATATAGAAAAAATGATTGAGGAAGAGAAAAAAAGAAAGAGTCAACATCTTCGAGAGATATATCTATCTAATCTGGGAGAGGGAACTGTTGATGAATCATCTAAAAAGGCTTCAGATGAAGGAGAACAAAAAGTCTCAGCAACGCCTCCCTCAATAGTGATGCAAGAAGAAGGCGGGAACGGGTTTAAACCGATGATTAAGAGAAATCATAAACAAACATCCAATTGTATTCATGCCGTAGTTCATGACGAGCAAAAAAATGTGACCACCTCCTCTCAAGTGAAACTGCGGATTCTCGATCCTCTTTATATTGATGGTACTACAATTCCAGCCAATACTATCATCTACGGTTCCGCTTCATTCAATAAGAACCGAGTCAACATAAAGGTGAATAAGATTGTTTACAACGGTGACGTCTATACTTTTTCAGGAACAATATACGACCAAGATGGAGAAGCCGGAATCTATTTCCCCGAAAATCTTGCAAACGATGTTACTTCGGAGACGACCGATGAAACCATCAAAAATACAGAGGTTAACCTCAATAGTTTATCAGGTATAGCACTAACAGGTGCACACGCTATCACCAATGCAACTAGAAATGCATTCGGGAACATTGTTCGGGAGACAAAAGTAACCTTAACCGCCAACTATAACTTAATCATAAAAATCAATGAATAAATATATCATAACATTGTCCATCAGTCTTTTACTATCTCTATTCTGCTGGTCATCTCCTCATATTGTCAATGTAAAAGGAGTACCTCTTCAGATATCAGATGTGAAATGGGTATATCTACAGTTTGCATCCGATGTGAAATATGCGGATATGGGAACTTCCGAGATTGTTGTAGAATCAACAAACGTACCCTCTATCCTGCGCATAAAGAGTAATGTACCCATTTTTGAAAAAACCTGTATCACTGTTATCACATTTGACGGATTAGTACATAGTTTCGACCTACAATATCACCAGAATCCAGAGGTGATTGCTTATCAAATCAAGAACAAGGAGATGATTCCTATCAACAACTACCATATCGAATTATCACATACACAGACAACACATATTATCTTCCCCACAAAAGTAATCGATATTGGTTCCGGCCACTCCAATGTGATTGCCGAATGTGCAGAGTCTATTGATAACATCATAAAATGTAAATCCATCACAGCAGGGTTCCCTCATTACAAGGAGACATCCCTGACAATCATCACACATGATAAAACAATATATCCCTTCATCATACGATACAACGAATATCCCTCCATGGTAAACATACAAATGTCTGAATCGGAACAACCCACCGAAGCCATCTTTTCTTCGATATCAATCAATGAACCTGAGATGCAGACCATCGGAGAGGAAATCATTCAAAAAGGATGCGGACTAAGAAATTATGGAAGCATTGAAGGCAAAATGTCCTTCTCTCTCTACAACATATACGTAAAAAATGATGTGATGATGTTTCTCCTTCACATAGAAAATCTCTCGAAAGTGGATTATGAAGTGGATTTTATAAAAAGCTATATTGTGAATAAGAAAACGACCAAGAAGAGATCATATCAAGCTGACGAGAAGAATCCGCTGTTCACGTATTCTCAACCCAATCATTCTCTTATCAAAGCCAAACAGCAGCAATCAGTAGTCCTTTTTTTTAAACGATTCACCATACCTAACAAACATAACTTGTTTTTTGAATTATTTGAAAAAAATGGAGGAAGACATTTGAAATTTACTATTCCCTATAAGCTCTTATTACAAGCGTCACAGTTATATCAAGATTAAAGCGCAAATAAATCTACAGTTTTCTACCTGAGCGGGGTTGATTATCATGCGAATGACCAGTCAACCCCTATTTTCACGTTTTAATGGGTTCTATAAATTCATTTCGTGGAATTTTCGAATTTGTTTCGATTTCCCATTATATAGAGAGGCAACGCATCGCGTCTGTGTTTTGCAAATACGCACGGCCGTGCGTATCTACGAGGATCAGGGAAACATAAAAATGAGGGTGTATCAATGATACACCCTCAAATTTTCTTTTATTAGGCATTACGATTTTGCCAATGAACCACACAAGATAAACTGATAAACATGATATATAGAGATAGAGACGCACGTCCGTGCGTCTCTACTGCTTATCGGTATTCTCTCCAGCTCTTGATTGCCAGCTCATCCAATTTAGTAGTACAGAATGCGCGGATGAAGGCAGAAGCCAAACGTGAATTGGTGATCAACGTGATATTCAAATCCACTGCAGCACGACGAATGATGTAACCATTCGTCAACTCACCCGTAGAGAGATCCTTAGGGATATTAACCACCATATCAATCTTATGCTGATGCAATAAATCCAAAGCCTGAGGAGTCTTCTGCTTATCACTTGGCCAGAAGACCTCTGTGTTAGGAATGGAATTATCCGTTAAGAAACGGCTTGTTCCTGGAGTAGCATATAACTCATATCCATGTTCTACAAGCAGACGAGCAGACTCCAGCAAAGAAGCTTTATCTTTTGCAGGTCCCGTAGAAAGGAGAACCGTCTTCTTCGGAATACGGTGACCAACAGAAAGCATACTCTTCAACAATGCACAAGAAGTATCGTCGCCCAAGCAACCCACCTCACCAGTAGAGGTCATGTCAACGCCCAACACAGGATCAGCTTTCTGTAGTCTGTTGAATGAGAACTGAGATGCCTTAATACCCACATAATCAAAATCGAAGAATGATTTATTCAGTTTCTCCACTGGTAAGCCCAACATCACACGAGTAGCCAAATCGATAAAGTTCACTTTAAGGATTTTACTTACAAATGGGAAAGAACGGCTGGCACGCAGATTACACTCAATCACCTTGATTTCGTTCTCACGAGCCAGATATTGAATATTGAAAGGACCTGAGATATGTAATTCTTTAGCAATCTGAGCAGAAATCTTTTTAATACGACGAACTGTCTCGACATATAATTTCTGCGCAGGGAATTGTATCGTCGCATCACCCGAATGGACACCCGCATACTCAATATGTTCAGAGATTGCATAAGCAAGAATCTCTCCATCCTTAGCAACTGCATCCATCTCCACTTCCTTGGTATTCTGCATGAACTTAGAAATCACCACAGGGTGTTTCTTAGAGACATTAGCTGCAAGAGTCAAGAATCGTTCCAACTCATCCTGATTACTACATACATTCATAGCAGCACCAGAAAGGACGTACGATGGACGAACCAAGACAGGGAATCCTACACGAGCAATGAACGCATTTACATCTTCCATCGAAGTCAAGGCACTCCACTCAGGCTGATCCACACCAATACGGTCAAGCATAGCAGAGAACTTATCTCTATCTTCTGCATTATCAATATAACAAGCCTGTGTTCCTAAAATAGGCACCTTTTGTGCATCCAGTTTCATCGCAAGATTATTTGGTATCTGACCACCCGTGCTGACAATCACACCACGAGGAGACTCCATTTCGATGATATCCATCACACGTTCGAATGTCAACTCATCAAAGTAGAGACGGTCACACATATCATAATCTGTAGATACAGTTTCTGGATTGTAGTTAATCATGACGCTTCTCAAGCCCTCTTTTCTGATACTATTTAGAGCTTGAACACCACACCAGTCGAACTCAACTGAAGAACCAATACGATAGGCACCCGAACCCAATACCATGATTGTCCGGTTATCATGTTCACATACGATATCGCTCTTAACAGCTGAATAAGTAAGATATAGATAATTCGTCTGCGCTGGATATTCTGCAGCCAACGTATCTATTTGTTTAACAGATGGTAATATACCTAATTTCTTACGATGTGCACGTACAATCAGTAAAGCATCATCAATATCCATCTGAGCGCCCATTCCTAGTACACGAGCGATCTGGAAATCAGTAAATCCATAGACCTTGGCACGTTTCATAAGTTCAGGAGACAAGGCTTCCAACGAAGCAACCTTCTGCAACTCTTTGTTCACCAAGTGGATGTTCATCAGTTTATCCAAGAACCAGCAATCAATCTTCGTCAGTTCATGAATCTGTGCCACTGTATAACCTATCTCAAAGGCTTTCTCGATAACGAATATACGTTTATCAGTTGGCGCACGTAATGATCCATCAATATCTGCTATCTCCAACTCTTTGTTTCCAACAAATCCGTGCATTCCTTGTCCGATCATGCGCAGACCCTTTTGAATTGCCTCTTCGAAAGTACGGCCGATAGCCATCACCTCACCAACAGACTTCATGGAGCTACCTAACTCACGATCTACACCACGGAACTTACCTAAGTCCCAACGAGGAATCTTACAAACCACATAATCCAATGCAGGTTCAAAGAAGGCTGATGTAGTCTTTGTTACTGAGTTTTTCAAATCAAACAAGCCATAACCCAATCCTAATTTTGCAGCAACAAATGCCAAAGGATAACCAGTAGCCTTACTTGCCAATGCAGAAGAACGAGACAAACGAGCATTCACCTCGATTACGCGATAATCCTCACTTACAGGGTCAAAAGCATATTGAACATTACACTCTCCCACAATACCAATGTGACGAATGATCTTGATGGCAAGTGCACGTAACTTATGATACTCACTGTTTGTAAGTGTCTGAGATGGCGCAATAACAATAGACTCTCCTGTATGAATACCAAGAGGGTCGAAATTCTCCATGTTACATACCGTGATACAATTATCGAATCGGTCACGAACCACCTCATACTCAATCTCCTTCCAACCCTTCAATGATTTCTCAACAAGTACCTGTGGAGAGAATGAGAAAGCCTTCTCAGCCAAACGATTCAGCTCCTCCTCGTTATCACAGAAACCAGAGCCAAGACCTCCCAAAGCATACGCTGCACGAAGAATCACAGGATAACCCAACTCTGCAGCAGCGACACGTGCCTCTTCAATATTTTCACAAGCATGAGATTTGATGGTCTTCACATCGATCTCATCCAATTTATTGACAAAGAGCTCACGGTCTTCCGTATCAATGATAGCCTGTACAGGAGTACCTAGTACACGAACATTGTATTTCTTTAATACTTCACTCTTATATAATTCAACACCGCAATTTAATGCAGTCTGTCCTCCGAAAGAAAGTAAGATTCCATCTGGACGTTCCTTTTCAATAACACGTTCAACGAAATAAGGTGTAACAGGAAGGAAATAAACCTCATCAGCCACACCATCGGAGGTTTGCACTGTTGCAATATTTGGGTTGATCAGAATCGTATGAATACCCTCTTCTTTCAAGGCTTTCAGTGCCTGTGAACCTGAATAATCAAATTCACCCGCTTCACCAATCTTCAAGGCACCACTACCTAGCAAAAGCACTTTCTTAGGTTTCTCGAATGTATCATATGATTCCTGTGCATCGGCAGTCATCAAAGACTTAGGATCACACATTGCCTTAAAGAACTGACCGAAGATAAATTCCGTATCAGTAGGTCCACTGGCAGCTTCTGGATGGAACTGAGCAGAGAACCAAGGCTGAGTCTTATGACGAATACCCTCATTTGATCCATCATTCATATTGATGAACTGAGGTTCCCAATCAGCAGGAATAGAATCATTATCCACTGCATAACCATGATTCTGGGAAGTGATAAAACAACGATTGGTCAATTTACCATCCACAAGTAATCGAACAGGTTGGTTATGACCACGATGTCCATATTTCAATTTCGTAACCTTTGCACCCGCAGCAAGAGCAAGGATCTGATTACCCATACAGATTCCATAAATAGGCTTCTTCTGCTGCATGAACTTACGGACATGCTCCACGGTCTTAGTACAAAGATTAGGGTCACCAGGTCCGTTAGAGATAAAGAGTCCGTCATACTCTTCCGTCGTGAAATCATAATCCCAAGGAACCACTGTTATTTGAACATCAAATTTAAGTAGTTCACGGATGATATTTTGTTTCACACCCATATCTATCAAGCAGACACGTTTGCTACCATTACCGAAATGTTCAACCTCCTTTGTACTAACAAGAGCTACTTGATTGACCAAGTTAGGATCTTCAAACGGAATATCCTTTTGACCTTCTGTAATGATTACACCGCTCATGCTACCGTATTCACGAAGACGTTTGGTAAGTTCACGAGTATCTATTCCTGTGATACCTACCACCTTTTCTCTCTTCAACCATTCAGCCAACGATCCCTTAGCGTTCCAGTGACTATAATGAACAGAATAATCACTCACAACAAGTGCGCGAACATGTATTCTATCACTCTCCATAAAGGTAGAAAGACCGTTTTGTTCTGTTGATTCACTTGGCACACCATAATTACCCACAAGAGGGAAAGTCATAACAAGAATTTGTCCTGCGTAAGATGGATCCGTCAAACTTTCAGGATAACCCATCATTGCGGTATTAAATACCACTTCGCCTGCCACAGAACCTTCGTAACCGAAACTTTCGCCGTGGAATTCGGTACCATCACTTAGTTTTAATATTGCCTTCATTTTGCAATCTCTTTTATGAAGTTCATAAACAATGGATGAGGATGAAGAACAGTACTTGAGTACTCTGGGTGAAACTGCGTTCCAATGAACCAACGATGCTCCGGAATCTCCACAATCTCAACAAGATCACTCTCTGGATTTAATCCAACACATTGCATACCATTCTTCTCAAATTCATTTTTATAATAATTGTTAAACTCAAATCTATGACGATGACGTTCACTTATCTGTAACGAATCATAAATAGCAGCCACTCTACTGCCTTTGCGCAACACACAATCATATGCACCCAGTCTCATAGTACCGCCCATATTCGTTATCGTTTTCTGTTCCTCCATAATATCAATCACATTATGAGGAGTCTCGGCATCCATCTCTCGGGAGTTAGCATCCTGATAACCAAGAACATTACGTGCAAATTCAATGACCATCATCTGCATTCCCAAACAAATTCCAAAAGTAGGAATATTTTTCTTACGAGCATACTCTACCGCTTTAATTTTACCTTCAATTCCTCTTTGACCAAATCCAGGGCATATTAAGACACCTGAAACGGTTGACAGTTTCTCCTCAATATTATCCTTGGTAAGTTGCTCACTATTAATAAATTCAATCTTTACTTTGACATGATTATAGATTCCTGCAAGATTCAAACTCTCACGTATGCTCTTATAGGCATCCTGAAGATCATATTTACCGACCAATCCGACATGCACCTCTGTCTTAGCACTTCTTTGCAGTTCAAGGAAATGATGCCATGATGTCATAGATGGCATTTCTCCTACAGGTATTCCGAACTTTCGTAAAATAGCTGCGTCCAACCCTTGTTGCTGCATGCTGACTGGTACTTCATAGATACTTGGCATATCTTCACTTTGTACTACACATTCCAAATCAACATTACAGAATGAAGCCACCTTCTGACGAATTGAGTCAGATAGATGTTTTTCCGTACGCAACACAAGTACATCCGGTTGAATACCCATTCCCTGCATCTCCTTCACAGAATGTTGAGTAGGCTTAGTCTTCAACTCATCAGCAGCTTTCAAATAAGGGACATACGTAAGGTGTACGCTCACTGCCCTATTTCCCAACTCCCACTTCAACTGACGTATAGCTTCCAAGAAAGGAGCAGATTCAATATCTCCAATCGTTCCACCTATTTCTGTAATTACAAAATCAACCTCTTCTTCACGAAGCATTCTCCGTTTGATTTCGTCCGTAACATGCGGAACCACCTGAATCGTCTTTCCTAAATAGTCACCACGACGTTCCTTATCTATCACAGTTTTATAAATCCTTCCTGTTGTTACAGAGTTAGAACGGGTCGTTCTGATACCAGTGAATCGCTCATAATGACCTAAATCAAGATCAGTCTCCATTCCATCGACTGTCACATAACATTCTCCATGTTCGTAAGGATTTAGCGTACCTGGATCTATGTTGATATAAGGGTCAAATTTTTGAATCGTGATTGTATATCCACGAGATTGTAACAACTTACCAATGCTGGCAGATATTATGCCTTTACCTAACGAGGAAACCACCCCTCCTGTAACAAAGATATAACGTGTCATATAAGCTATTTTTTGACGATTTCAAGATATTACATTCATTTCTGGCAATTCTTTTCGTACCAATCCACAAAACTTTTACAAGCCAACCGAACACCACCTTCAGTAGGATAATGACCTGAGAAATACCAGTCGCCTGGATGATTCGGAATAGCCTGATGAAGACCTTCCAACGATTGGAACACCAGTTCGATAGGACAAGTAACGCCTTCCGGTCTCAGAAGTTCAACCATCTTGGCGTTCAGCTCCTCTGCCGTGAAAGGTTCGTAAAGAGACCTCAACGCCTCCTCTTTCTGTTGAAGACATCCCTCGTATGCTTTGTCAATCACCTCATCCATAGAACGTTCTCTGAGCAATGCTATACAAGCCTGAAAAGCAATAAACTCCCCTATTCGACTCATATCAATTCCATAGTAATCTGGATAACGTATCTGTGGAGCAGAACTGACAACCACAATCTTTTTAGGATGCAATCGGCCTAATATTTTTATCACACTCTCACGAAGAGTTGTACCTCTAACAATACTATCATCAATCACAACCAGATTATCTACAGCTGGAGTTACCGTGCCGAAAGTGATATCGTACACGTGAGCAGCTAAATCATTACGGGTACTTCCCTCTGTGATAAAAGTTCTCAACTTTATATCCTTCCATACCACTTTTTCAGCCCTTACAGTAGGCGAAACGGTACGTATCCCTTCAATCATACCATGATAGGCCACTTCGGCCGTATTAGGAATATAAGAAAATACCGTATGTTCAACATCCCCATCAATCGATTTTAATATCTGGTCACGAAGTTGGAATCCAAGCATCTTGCGCTCATGATGAATATCATAATCATTTCCACGGCTGAAATAGATTCTCTCAAAAGAACAAGCAGACAACTTAGCTGCCGGTATCACCTGTTCCAATCTCATACAACCATTTCTATTGATTGTAAGAGCCTGACCTGGAAGTAATTCCTGGATATCAGTATGTTGTAAATCAAATGTAGTCTGTAATACAGGACGCTCACTTGCAATCGCACAAATCTCATCATCCACATAATAAAATGCAGGACGTATGCCCCAAGGATCACGCATGGTAAACATCTCGCCACTACCTGTCATACCACACATAACATAGCCACCATCAAAATGAGGCATGGTAGTCTTAAGTACATTACACATATCTACGTGAGAATCAATGTAATCTGTCACCTCACGACCATTCAATCCCAACGCTTTAGCTTCCCGATAAATACGTTCCACCTCTCTGTCAAGACGATGCCCCATCAATTCTAACATAATGTAAGAATCACTATAGATACGAGGACTTTGACCTTCAGCTGTCAAATACTCAAATATCTCATCGATATTGGTCATGTTGAAGTTACCACAGATACATAGATTCTTAGCCTTCCAGTTATTTCTGCGTAGGAATGGATGAACGTATTTCAATCCTCCCTTCCCTGTTGTAGAATAACGAAGATGACCCATGTACAGTTCGCCGTTGAATGCGGGTCCTGCAGATGGGTCATCCTGATCAATCTCAGACATTTGTTTGAATATGGAGCCGAAAACCTTGGTGATAGCATCTTTCCCTTCAGCTTTTTCCCTGTACATATATTCATGTCCAGGACCTTGATTAAGATTGACGCATGCAACACCAGCACCCTCCTGCCCTCGATTATGCTGCTTTTCCATCATTAGATAAAGCTTCCCGAGAGCATAATGATTATCTCCGTATTTCTGTTCATAATATGTAAGTGGTTTTAGCAATCGAATCATTGCAATTCCACATTCGTGCTTAAGTGCTTCCATATTGATAGTAAAATGCTAAATTCAATTGCAAAATTACTTAAAATATAAATATACACAAACAAAATGATTCTAATTTATTACTAAAAATAGTAAAAAAATATTCTTTCATACCTTATAATATAATATGAAACAATTTATCTTCTAGATATACAACAAAATACATAATGCCCGTTTTTTATCAGTAAAACTTTCAAAATGACATTACAAACGAACTTTTTAAAACATTTTTAAAAGAAAAATTAGAAAAACACGAAAAAAAGTAAACCTAAATTTTGCAGTTTTGACAAATTGTTTTATTTTTGCCTCATCAAATAACATTTTGTTACAAAATAAGGTTTTAAGATGACAGAAATTAAGTTTACAAAAATGCATGGTGCGGGAAACGATTACATATATGTATATACTCCCCAATATCCAATAAATGATCCCGCTACAGTTAGCAGGGGTCTAAGTAAACAACATTTCGGCATCGGTAGTGATGGACTTATCTTAATCGGCAAAAGTGATATTGCTGATTTCTCCATGAGAATCTTTAACAATGATGGAAGTGAAGCAATGATGTGTGGAAACGGTGTTCGTTGTTGTGGAAAGTTTGTCAGAGACCATCAGTTGACCCAAAAAAGTAGCGTTACATTTGATACGTTATCTGGCATCAAGACCATTCAACTCCACGACGATGAAAATGGCATTGTCCACAGTGCAACAGTTGACATGGGGACTCCATTAGAATACAAGCCATTGACTATTGATCAACACAATGGCACATTTGTTTCGATGGGCAATCCTCACTTCGTACAGTTTGTGGAGAACGTAATGGAGGTCGATCTTACAGCAAACGGTTCTGTTTTGGAATGTCACAGTGCCTTCCCAAACAAATGCAACATCGAATATGCTCAAGTAGTATCCGACAACACCATTCGGATGAGAGTATGGGAAAGAGGTAGCGGTATCACGCTTGCGTGCGGAACAGGAGCTTGTGCAACAGCTGTAGCTGCATTTCTTACAGGTCGTTGTGGTCGAGAGAGTGATGTTCAGATGGATGGTGGAACACTTCATATCAGATGGGATGAGAATGACAATCATATCTATATGACAGGTCCGGCAGAAACAGTATTTGAAGGCGTAGTAAAAATCAATCAATAAAAGAATTATGGCTACAATAAACGAAAATTTTTTAAAACTTGAGTCATCTTACCTTTTTTCTACTATTGCGAAGAAGGTAAATGCCTACAAGGAGGCAAATCCTGATAAAAAGATCATTCGTCTGGGTATTGGTGATGTAACTCAACCATTAGCCCCTGCAGTCATTGAAGCCATGCATAAAGCCGTAGATGAATTGTCAACTGAATCCACTTTCCGTGGATATGGACCTGAACAGGGATATGATTTTCTACGAAAGGCAATAGCTGAAAACGATTTTATCAAACGAGGTATAAATATAAACATAGATGAGGTCTTTGTCAATGATGGTGCCAAAAGTGATACGGGTAATATTGGTGATATTTTCTCTACAGACAACATCGTCTGTCTTACCGATCCTGTATATCCTGTATATATGGATAGTAACACAATGGCAGGCAGAAAAATCATCTATAGTCCGTGCAATGCTGAAAACAACTTTGTTGCCGCCTTGCCAAAAGAACACGTAGATATCATTTATCTCTGTTATCCTAATAACCCTACAGGAACAGTGATTACACGTGATCAACTAAAGAAATGGGTGGATTACGCATTAGCTAATCAGGCCATCATCTTATATGATGCTGCTTATGAAGCTTATATTCAGGAAGAGAATATTCCTCATTCAATATATGAGATAGAAGGTGCTAAAAAATGTGCCATCGAATTTCATTCATATAGCAAAACGGCTGGTTTCACCGGTGTGAGATGTGGATATACCATTGTACCAAAGGAGTTGGATACATTAAGATCTCTGTGGTTGAGAAGACAGACCACCAAGTTCAATGGTACTTCCTACATTCAGCAAAGAGCAGCCGAAGCAATCTATTCTGAGGAAGGAAAAAAGCAGGTGAAGAAAACAATCCAGTATTATATGGAGAATGCCCGCCTGATGAGAGAAACATTCGCATCTATGGGATTTGATGTATATGGCGGAGTAAATGCTCCTTATATATGGATAAAGGTGCCTGAAGTAGCCCAGGAAGGTGTAAGCAGTTCATGGTCATTCTTTGATAAACTACTCACACTGGCGAATGTAGTCGGAACCCCAGGCGTTGGATTTGGGGCCGCAGGAGAAGGTTATTTCAGATTCACTGCTTTTGGAAAACGAGAAGATTGCATCGAAGCATTAGAAAGAATAAAAGCAGTAAAGGATCTTCTCTAATTTAAACAAGAAACAAATAAACAACATATAGTCAAACATTTAAAACTAATTGTTATGGCAGCAAAACTTAGACTTCAAGTGGTGGACGAAGCATTTAAACGTCGCCCAGTAATGGTGGAAGCGCCGAAAGAGCGTCCGAGTGAATACTTTGGTAAATATGTATTCAACAAGCAGAAAATGTTCAAGTACCTTCCTGCAAAGGTGTACAAAAAAATGTGCGATGTAATCGATAATGGCGCTCCTTTTGACCGCGTCATTGCTGATGAAGTTGCTGAAGGTATGAAGAAATGGGCAATGGAATTGGGAGTTACTCACTACACTCACTGGTTTCAGCCATTGACCGAAGGCACTGCCGAGAAACACGATGGATTCGTAGAGCATGATTGGAAAGGTGGAATGGTAGAAGAGTTCGAAGGTAAACTTCTTGTTCAGCAAGAACCTGATGCTAGCTCATTCCCTAATGGTGGTATCCGTAGTACATTCGAAGCTCGTGGATATACTGCATGGGATCCAACATCTCCAGTATTTGTCATCGGTGACACATTGATGATCCCTACGATTTTCATCTCATATACAGGTGAAGCGCTAGACTATAAAGTACCTTTGAAGAAAGCTCTTTACGCTGTAGATAAAGCAGCTACAGCAGTTGTTAAATATTTCAACCCAGAAGTAAAGAAAGTTGTTAGTAACCTAGGTTGGGAACAGGAGTATTTCTTGGTTGATGAATCTCTATATGCTGCTCGTCCGGACTTGGTTATGACAGGTCGTACTCTTATGGGTCATGACTCTGCAAAGAACCAACAGATGGATGACCACTATTTCGGTAGCATCCCTGCTCGTGTAGAGGAGTTCATGAAAGATATTGAGATCCAGGCTCTTGAATTAGGAATCCCTTGTAAGACAAGACACAATGAGGTGGCTCCTAACCAGTTTGAGTTGGCTCCAATCTTCGAAGAGACAAACCTTGCTGTTGACCACAACATGTTGATGATGTCAATCATGAAACGTGTAGCTCGTAAACATGGTTTCAGATGCTTGTTACATGAGAAACCATTCAAAGGTATCAACGGTTCAGGAAAACATAACAACTGGTCTCTTTCAACTGATACAGGTATCTTATTGCATGCTCCTGGAAAGACATCTCTTGATAACCTACGTTTCGTAACCTTCATTGTTGAGACATTAAAAGCAGTATATAATCACAATGGATTGTTGAAAGGCTCTATCATGTCAGCTACCAACGCTCACAGATTAGGAGCTAACGAGGCACCTCCAGCAATCATTTCATCTTTCCTTGGCAAGACTGTGACCGATTTGTTGGATCATGTTGAAAAGGCTGACGTAGATGCTCTTACAGTTGTCGGAAAGAAATCATTCAAGATAGATCTTCCATCTATTCCAGAGTTATTGATTGATAATACAGATAGAAACCGTACTTCTCCTTTTGCTTTCACAGGTAACAGATTTGAGTTCCGTGCTGTAGGATCAGAAGCTAACTGTGCAAGTGCAATGTTGACACTCAACTCAGCTGTAGCTGAAGCTCTTATCGATTTCAAAGAGCGTGTGGATGCCCTCATTAAAGGTGGTGAAGCAAAAGAGACAGCTATCTTAAAAATCGTTCGTGAGGATATCAAGTACATCCGTCCTATTATCTTCAACGGAAACGGTTACTCTGATGAGTGGAAAGCAGAGGCTGCAAAGAGAGGATTAGACTGCGAGACAAGTGCTCCTCTTATCTTCGACAACTACTTGAAAGAGTCAAGTATAAAGATGTTTGAAAAGACAAAGGTAATGACTCACTTCGAATTGGAAGCTCGTAACGAAATTAAGTGGGAGACTTACACTAAGAAGATCCAGATAGAGAGCCGCATATTTGGTGATTTATGTTTGAATCACATCATCCCTGTAGTTACTAAATACCAAAGTATGTTGATTGACAACGTACACAAGGTAATGGGTATCTTCGCTGGTGACAAAGCTCACAAGATCAGTAAAGAGAACCTCTATATCATCGAGATGATTTCAGAGCATGAATCATTCATCATCGAAAACGTAGAGAAGATGGTTGAAGCACGTAAGGTCGCTAATAAGATTGAAAGCGAACGTGAAAAGGCAATTGCTTATCACGATACTGTTGCTCCATTGCTTGAAGCTATTCGTTATCATGTCGATAAGCTTGAAACAATCGTTGATGATGAAGCTTGGCCATTACCAAAATACAGGGAACTTTTATTCATTCGTTAATAGTTTATGAAAAGTTTATATAGCACAGATTACGAACACGATGCCTGCGGTGTAGGCATGGTAGTTAATATACACGGAGGGAAGAGTCATGAGTTGGTTGACAACGCACTAAAGGTGCTCGAACACATGGAGCACCGAGGTGCTGAGACTCGTGACAAGACAGGTGACGGAGCAGGTATCCTCGTACAGATTCCTCATGAGTTTATCCTTTTACAAGGTATTCCAGTACCTGAAAAAGGTCACTACGGAACAGGTCTTATCTTCTTGCCAAAAGATAGCAAGAGACAAAATGACATTCTCTCCATTGTTATTGAAGAAATAGAAAAAGAAGGACTTACTTTAATGCATCTACGCACGGTACCCACTAACCCCGAGGTTCTCGGGGTGGGTGCCCGTGAAGTAGAGCCAGACATCAAACAACTATTCGTCACAGGTATCCCTGATAACATGGTACCTTCTCTCGACAGAATATTGTATAAGATTAGAAAGAAAATAGAAAATCGTGTCACAGATAAAGATTTCTACATCTGTTCTCTTAGCAGTCAGAACATCATCTACAAAGGAATGCTTACCAGCGGACAATTACGTAGATATTTCCCTGACTTAAATAATAATTATTTCACCAGCGGACTAGCTTTAGTTCACTCACGTTTCAGTACCAATACATTCCCTTCATGGCGTCTTGCTCAACCATTCCGCTATGTATGTCATAACGGAGAGATCAACACCATCCGTGGAAATCGTAACTGGATGAAAGCCAGAGAAAGTGTCCTTTCTTCTGAAATATTAGGTGACGTGAAGGAGATCTCTCCAATCATTCAACCTGATATGAGTGACTCAGCTTCTCTTGATAATGTATTCGAATTCTTTATCATGTCAGGAATGAGCCTGCCTCACGCAATGGCTGTATTAGTTCCTGAATCATTCAACGATAAAAACCCAATAAGCGACGATCTAAAAGCATTCTATGAATACCACTCCATCTTAATGGAACCATGGGACGGTCCTGCTGCACTCTTGTTCAGCGACGGACGCTATGCCGGTGGAATGCTTGACCGTAACGGACTTCGTCCTTCTCGTTATCTCATCACCAACAACGATATGATGCTAGTAGCATCCGAAGTGGGAGTGATGGATTTTGACCCTTCTCAAATCAAACAGAAAGGTCGCCTTCAACCTGGTAAGATTTTATTGATTGATACACAGGAAGGTAAAATTTATTATGATGGTGATTTGAAAGCTCAATTGGCTTCTGAACATCCATATAAACAATGGTTAAGTACCAACCGAATCCAGTTAGAGAAACTGAAGAGCGGTAGAAAGATTGCTAACAACGTTGAGGACTATAATCGTAAACTTATCAACTTTGGTTTCGGTCAAGAGGATATTGACAAAACCATTGTTCCAATGTGTACCACTGGTTCTGAACCTGTAGCTTCTATGGGAAATGACACGCCACTGGCTGTCATATCAGACCGTCCACAGATCTTCTTCAACTACTTCCGTCAGCAGTTCGCTCAGGTAACCAACCCTGCCATCGACCCTATTCGTGAGGACTTGGTAATGTCATTGACCGAATACATCGGTGCTGTAGGTAGCAACATCCTAACGCCTGATGAGAATAACTGTAAGATGGTACGTTTACCTCATCCTGTCTTAACCAATACTCAACTGGATATTCTTTGCAACATACGCTACAAAGGATTTAACACAGTTAAACTTCCGCTCTCCTTTGACATGGAAGCAAAAGAGATGGGATTGAAGACAGCGATAGACGTCTTATGTAAGAAAGCAGAAGAATCTGTTGATAAGGGAATCAACTATATCATCCTAAGCGATAAGGATATTGATAGAAATCATGCAGCCATTCCATCTCTTTTGGCTGTCAGTGCTGTTCATCATTACTTGATCAATGCTGGAAAGCGTGTTCAAACAGCCTTAATCGTAGAGTCTGGAGAGATTCGTGAAGTGATGCATGCTGCATTGCTTCTAGGATATGGTGCTTCTGCCATCTGTCCATACATGACCTTCGCAGTTATTGATGATTTAGTAAAGAAAGGAAAGATCCAAGAGGATTACCCTACTGCTGAACAAAATTATATCAAAGCAGTATGTAAGGGATTATTCAAGATCATGTCTAAAATGGGTATCTCTACCATCCGTTCTTATCGTGGTGCTAAGATATTCGAAAGCATCGGTCTTAGCGAGGATCTATTGAAGACATACTTCGGTACAGAAATCTCTACAATCGGTGGTGTAGGATTAAAGCATTTGGCTGACGATGCTATCAAACTACATAATGAGGCATACGGACCTGCTGAGATTACCGATCTACTTCCAAATAACGGTCAGTTCGCTTACCGAAAAGACGGAATAGCTCATGCTTGGAATCCTGAAACCATCGCAACATTGCAGATTGCTACACGTACAAACGACTATAAGAAATACAAAGACTTCACTAAACTAGTAGATTTCAAAGAGAAACCTATCTTCATCCGTGACTTCTTCGACTACAAAAAAGCAGCTAAACCTATTTCGATAGACGAAGTAGAATCAGTTGAAAGTATTGTGAAGCATTTTGTAACAGGTGCTATGTCATTCGGAGCTCTTTCAGAAGAGGCTCATGAAGCCATCGCTATTGCCATGAACAAACTAGGTTCACGAAGCAATACAGGTGAAGGTGGAGAAGACAACGTCCGTTATCATAAAACTACCGAGGATGGTATCTCTTTAAGTTCTAAGACTAAACAGATTGCTTCTGGTCGTTTTGGTGTCACTGCTGAGTATCTGGTTAATGCAGAAGAACTTCAGATCAAAGTAGCTCAAGGAGCTAAACCAGGTGAAGGTGGTCAATTACCAGGATTTAAAGTAAATGAGATCATTGCCAAGACTCGTAATTCAATCCCTGGCATCTCACTGATCTCACCTCCACCTCACCACGATATCTATTCAATTGAGGATCTGGCACAGTTGATTTTTGACTTGAAGAACATCAATCCAACAGCAGCCGTATCTGTCAAATTAGTTGCTGAAAGTGGTGTAGGAACCATTGCTGCTGGTGTAGCAAAGGCGAAAGCTGACTTGATCGTTATCTCAGGTGCTGAAGGTGGTACAGGTGCTTCTCCTGCTTCATCTATGCGTTTCGCAGGTATCTCACCAGAAATCGGTTTGTCTGAGACACAACAGACATTGACACTGAACGGACTTCGTGCTCAGGTACGTCTTCAGACAGACGGACAACTTAAGACAGGTAGGGATGTCATCCTGATGGCTATGTTAGGAGCAGATGAATTCAGCTTTGGTACATTACCACTGATCCTTTTGGGTTGTGTCATGATGCGTAAATGTAATACCAATACATGTCCAGTAGGTGTTGCCACACAGGATCCTGTTTTACGTAAACGTTTCCGTGGTCACTCTGAATACATTGTAAACTATTTCAGATTCCTTGCTCAGGAAGTAAGAGAGTATCTGGCAGAGATGGGTTATAAGAACTTGAATGACATCATTGGTCATACAGAACTGATAATACCAAAGGCTACAGATAAGGATACGAAAGCATCCACACTCGATTTCTCTCGTCTGCTTGCGAAAGGCAATGGCGAACTCCATTATGATGGTCGTCCATTCACAAAAGTAAACGATGTAAAAGACTTAAGCATCATTGAGCAAGCCAAAGCAGCCATCGAGAATCAGCAGGAGATCTCCTTAGATTATACGATACAGAATACCGATCGTGCTTGTGGTACGATGCTTTCAGGACTTATTGCATCTAAGTATGGTGAGAACGGATTACCAGACTCTACCATCAATGTTAAGTTCAAAGGATCTGCAGGACAAAGTTTCGGTGCCTTTTTAACAAAGGGTATCAACTTCAAGATAGAAGGAGAAACCAACGATTATTTTGCCAAGGGATTAAGTGGTGGTCGTATCATTATCATACCACCTGTACGAAGCAACTTCGTAGCAGAGAATAACATCATCGCAGGAAATACGGGACTATATGGTGCTACGACAGGTGAACTTTACGTAAATGGTTGTGTAGGAGAACGTTTTGGCGTTCGAAACTCTGGAGCCATTGCTGTTATTGAAGGAGCAGGCGATCACTGCTGTGAATATATGACAGGTGGACGAGTAGTCGTCCTAGGTACAACTGGAAGAAACTTTGGTGCAGGTATGTCAGGCGGTATTGCCTATGTATGGAATAAGAATCATAACTTCGATTATTTCTGCAACATGGACATGGTAGAGCTCAGTCTAGTTGAAGAGACAACATATCGAAAAGAATTACATGATTTGATCCATCAACACTGGGTATATACAGGCTCAAAACTAGCCCGTACAATGTTAGATGACTGGAATCATTACATAAATGAGTTTATCCAAGTTATTCCTATCGAATATAAGCGTGTACTTCAAGAAGAGCAATTAAAAAAGCTACAAGACAAAATCGCTGATATTCAACGTGACTACTAATCAATTATCAAGTAAATTATCAAACAGAATTTGAGAAACGGGCAATGCCCTTTCGGAAATTACCCGTTTCTCCCTAACATACGATCATTATGGGAAACCCTAGAGCATTTCTGACTATTCCTCGTAAAGAAGCAGGTCACCGTCCAATACATGAGAGAATAAACGACTTTGCGGAGGTAGAACAGACACTAAATACTAAAGACCGACAGCTCCAAGCCTCTCGTTGCATGGATTGTGGAGTTCCATTCTGTCATTGGGCATGTCCATTGGGCAACAAACAACCTGAATGGCAAGATGCACTATACAAAGGAGACTGGGAACTAGCTTATAAACTTCTAAGGAAGACAAATGATTTTCCTGAATTCACAGGACGTATCTGTCCTGCCCTTTGTGAGAAAGCATGTGTGTTGAACCTCACCATCGGAGAGCCAACAACATGTAGAGAAAACGAGTGTGCCATTGCAGAACGTGCCTTCTTGGAAGGTTATGTTACAATAGAACATCCTACACGTAATGGAAAGAAAGTATTGGTAATCGGCGCAGGTCCTTCTGGATTAGCAACAGCTAACCAACTTAATTACAAAGGATATGATGTAACTGTCTATGAAAAGAACGAAGCAGCAGGAGGTCTTCTTCGCTATGGTATTCCAAACTTCAAACTAGCTAAAAGCGTCATTGACCGCCGAATCAAGATAATGGAGGCTGAAGGTGTGAAGTTTGAATACAATAAATCAGTAGATGAGACAAAATTGCCAGCAGGCTTTGATGCTTACGTAATTTGTACAGGTACTCCTACAGCTCGTGATTTGAAAATAGAAGGTCGTGAACTAAAAGGTATATATCTGGCTCTCGAGATGTTAAGTCAACAAAACAGAATATTAGCTGGTAAGAAATTCAAAGAGAGTGAACTAGTAAGCGCCAAAGGTAAAAAGGTCTTGGTAATCGGTGGTGGAGATACAGGTTCCGACTGTATCGGTACGGCACACAGACAAGGAGCCGTTAGCGTAACACAGATCGAAATCATGCCAAAACCTCCAGTTGGAGAAAACCCTGCAACACCATGGCCTAACTGGCCTGTCATCCTTAAAACAACGACCTCACATGAAGAGGGTTGTGAAAGAAGATGGCTGCTAAACACCAACAAGTTTATTGGTAAAAATGGTGTCCTGACAGGTGCTGAAGTAGAAGAGGTAGAATGGGTTCCAAATCCAGAAGGAGGAAGACCAATCATGAAAGCAACCGGTAAGAAAGAGATTATCGAATGTGACATGGTGCTTTTGGCTATGGGATTCTTGAAACCAGAACATGCTCAATTTGCTGACAACGTCTTTATCGCAGGAGATGCACAGAGTGGTGCCAGCTTAGTTGTACGTGCGATTGCAAGTGGTAGGAAAACAGCTGAAGCCGTAGATAATTATTTATCATCTAAATAATTTTTCGTACAATTTATCAACTCAACAATTCTTAATTTACAATCATTATGTGTGGAATAGTAGGAATATTCGATATAAGACAACAAAGTGCCGAATTGCGTGCCAAAGCACTTAAGATGTCACAAAAGATCCGTCATAGGGGTCCAGACTGGAGCGGAATATATGTGGGCAAGAGCGCTATCCTAGCCCATGAACGTCTATCAATCGTAGATCCTAAAAGTGGAGGTCAGCCACTTTTCAGTCCTGATAAGAAACAAATCCTTGCTGTCAACGGAGAGATTTATAATCACCGTGAAATACGCAAAGAGTTTGCAGGAAAGTATGATTTCCAAACGGGTAGTGACTGTGAGGTCATCCTTTCTCTTTATAAAGAAAAAGGCATCAATTTCTTGGAAGATCTAAGTGGTATATTTGCTTTTGCATTGTACGATGAAGAGAAAGATGAGTTTCTCATCGCAAGAGATCCAATCGGTGTCATTCCATTATACATCGGTAAGGATGCTGATGGAACCGTCTATTGTGCAAGTGAATTGAAAGCATTGGAAGGTTTCTGTGATTCATACGAACCATTCTTGCCTGGTCATTATTACTGGAGCAAAGAGGGCGAGATGAAAAAGTGGTATAAGAGAGATTGGCAGGAATATAAGAACGTACAGGAGAATGATGCTAACATCAACGCGTTGCATGATGCATTAGAGGCTGCTGTTAAAAGACAACTGATGAGCGACGTACCTTACGGAGTACTATTATCAGGAGGTTTGGATAGCTCTATCATATCTGCCATCGCAAAGAAATTTGCCAAGAAACGTGTGGAGACAAATGATGTACACGATGCTTGGTGGCCACAGCTTCACTCTTTTGCTGTAGGACTAAAAGGAGCTCCGGATTTAGCTAAAGCACGTGATGTGGCTAATCACATCGGAACCATCCATCATGAGATAAACTACACCATTCAAGAAGGATTGGATGCTGTTCGTGATGTCATCTATTTCATCGAGACATACGATGTTACAACAGTCCGCGCATCCACTCCAATGTACCTATTAGCCCGTGTTATCAAAAGCATGGGAATCAAGATGGTTCTTAGTGGTGAAGGAGCCGACGAGATTTTCGGAGGTTATCTTTACTTCCACAAAGCACCCGATTCAAAAGCTTTTCATGAGGAGACTGTCCGTAAATTAGGTAAACTATACTTATACGATTGTCTTCGCGCCAACAAAGCTCTTTCTGCATGGGGCGTGGAAGGAAGAGTTCCTTTCTTGGATAAAGAATTTCTGGATGTAGCTATGAGATTGAATCCTCAGACTAAGATGTGTCCAGGTAAGGAGATTGAAAAGAAAATCTTACGATTGGCTTTTGCCGACATGCTGCCAGAAAGTGTTGCATGGAGACAGAAAGAACAATTCAGCGATGGCGTTGGCTACAGCTGGATTGATACATTAAAACAAATCACGTCAGAGGCTGTGAGTGATGAACAAATGGCTCACGCTGCAGAGAGATTCCCTATCAACACACCTCTGAACAAAGAAGAATATTACTATAGAAGCATCTTCGAAGAACACTTCCCTAGCGAATCCGCTGCCAAGAGTGTTCCTCATGAAGCCTCTGTAGCTTGCTCGACAGCAATCGCCCTAGAATGGGATGCCGCATGGAAGAAAATGAACGAACCAAGCGGACGGGCGGTCAAAGATGTTCATGAACAAGCTTATTAGGAACTATTTCTCAGAATCTATAGGTCAATCTTTAGATTCAACTACAAATCTGTGACTATTATAAAGGACCATACTTTGAGATAAAGTGTGGTCTTTGCTTTTTATACAATACCTTCCCTCCCCCCTTTCCTTGTTTTTCATACTATTTTAATAGGTTATTCCCTTGTATCCTTCATTTTATTTTTGTTCCTTTGCATAACAAATCATAACATTGCGAAAAATGAATAAAGAGGAGATAATAGATCGTGTTGTCAATCAACTAAGTAAGATATCAGAAGAGGAGAAAAAAACAAGTTATAATACAGACGAGTTACCTTCTATCGAAGTCATTACTCATATTGTAGAGTTGATTAAACAAATCATCTTCCCAGGCTACTTCGAAACCAAAGGGGAGACCACAAACATACGATATTATCACATAGGAATCTGCATAGACGAACTTTATAGACTGCTGACAAAACAGATTATGTTGGCATTCAAGACATTTAATAACCAAGAAATATCTAAAAAAGAGGCCGAGCAAATTGTCAACAACTTCATCGATGACATACCCAATATCAAACACAAGCTATATACAGATATAGATGCCATGTTTCACTCGGATCCTGCAGTGACAGCCTACGAAGAAATCATCTACTGCTACCCTATCGTGCAGGTGATGATTCATTATCGTATTGCTCACAGATTAGTGGAACTGGATGTGCCGGTCCTTCCTCG
Source organism: uncultured Bacteroidales bacterium (assembly GCA_902766045.1). Lineage (GTDB taxonomy): Bacteria > Bacteroidota > Bacteroidia > Bacteroidales > Paludibacteraceae > UBA1181. Next base: position 80,197 of record CACXCA010000058.1, on the reverse strand, counting down.
TATCCTTACAGAGATGGCCCACTCTAAAACAGGTATCGACATCCACCCAAGTGCTAAAATTGGAGAGTACTTCTGTATCGACCATGGTACAGGTGTGGTCATCGGTGGTACTTGTATCATCGGCAACCATGTCACCCTTTATCAGGGTGTCACACTGGGAGCAAAACACTTCACCTACGATGAAAACGGTACACCCCAAAATACACCAAGACACCCGATTATAGAGGATAATGTTACCATTTATTCTAACGCTACCATATTGGGAAGAATCACCATCGGACATGATACAGTCATCGGAGGAAACATCTGGGTTACCGAAAGCATAGAACCATGTTCTAAGATTGTTCAAAGGAAGGCTATCACCATGCAATTTACAGATGGAGCTGGAATATAATTCCTATTTCCCAGTTCCCCTGCAATATCAGTATTCAACAATCTTAAACGAGCATTTGAATTCCCATGTTATATCAGAACCATCCATTTCTATCGGCTCTGCATAGGCTTTTGTGATGATCAATAAAAAAGCAATAAATATTTCAAGTCTTTTCATAACCTACTAACAATTAAACCTTCAAACAACACCACTAATACAAGTAACAGCGGAACAATCACATCAAAAATAAAAAAAATACGGTTTTTCCATTGCTCAGGAACAGAAAAAAGTCGTAATACGCCAACCAGTATCAACATCCACAAACTATGCGCAACCAACCAAAGGATGAACACCGCACACCAAAAATCCCTCGTGTCCTCATGCCCAACCCCCAAGTATTTTAGCACGACCTCCATTAGAATTAAGAGTATGCGAATTGATGTTGTAATAAAAAAACACTTTTTCATCCTCTTTTCAGCTTATCCATTATTTATCTTCCTTTAAGTGTGACACCTTCTCTCCCGTGAGGGTAAAATAGACGTATTGGTTGTCGTCTGACTTAGCCTTAAAATAGTTGGCTCCATCCATCTCAACCAAATCAATTTTTTTGTACTCACAAGGAATGATCATGCGTTTCCCTTCAAGCGAAAAGACGCCTACTTTGTAGTCATCATATACTGAGCCAACGTCACCTTTAATTTCGTAACCATCGTAGTTTTTAATACGTTCTATTCTAAAAAAATTGTACTTGGATCCACATGGAATCACCGGATCTCCATCCATCGTATATAAGCCTACACAGGATTCCGTATATACATCATAAAAATAGAACTGGGCATCCCCTAGCCTTTCTATCTCCTCATATTTAACAGGAACGATGATTTTAGCTACCACACCAGAAGGCGTAGATTTGTCGCTGCTCAAACAAAGTTTAATGACTCCCTTTTTCTTAGTTCTCTTGTACTCACCAATTATATATTCCCAATAGAATTTATCATGAAAAAGGACATGGTCTGAACAACGAACGTTCTTTACCTGCGAATATTCAGGAGACTCAAACGTGTACTTTTCTCCTTTCATATTGGTTACTGTCACATAAGTACTCTTCCCTTTCTGATTACTATCAAACGTTATTTTATCAATGACCTCCTGTTTTCTAAAATCTACAACCACAAGCGTATCTTCATTATACACAAAATGGATGCTATCGGTATAGTTCCGATCACCGTGGAATACTTGACCTTCCGTAATAATTTTCTGACCATCAATCGAAATGATATAATATTTATTCTCTTTTTTCACCTGGTATGCGAGAGTGTCTTTACATGGCCCTATCCCCCAACCTTCGGAATCGAAAGCGTCAATCACGTTAGCATAACCGAATTCAGAGAAGCCTCCTGCAGCAGGCTCCATATTTGCATGATTACGAACGATTTCTACCTGCTCGTACTGTTTTTTCAGCGAATAGAGTATCGGTGATTTTTGGGCATCTTCTCGAATAGGAACCTCATCAAACGACTCTGTTTTCCTATTGTACATCAATCCCCATCGTTTTCCATCTTTTTCAACAGTCAGATGTCCCCAAAACAATTCTCTGTCGATAAAACTATAAACAGGGGGCAAAAGAGTCTTCCCTTTAAAATCTATCAATCCGTAGAGGCTATCATCCACCTCCACCATGATCATACCATCCCTCGTTTCCTCCCCCATTTCGGTATAGATGGCAGGCGTCAGTTTTGTGCCCTTCACATCTTCTAGCCCCAACAGACTATCCGCGCCATAATAGGTTCTGACCTTCGATTTCGCATTCTTGTAGATGTGCGTTTCCCCATGGAAATCCACAGCATAGGATTGAAACGAAAAAGCAAGAAAAAGCAATATGTATATCAATCTTCTCATTTACATTTTCAGAAAACAATTACCTAAAATACCTAAAATATAAGAAATCACCTAAAAACCGACCCTCTTCATACATAGAATACCTTACAAATACTTCTTTGGGGATTCCTTCCGCAAGGCTAATTGTGTCAGTATATTTTCCCAACACTTCTATTCCACAATCAATCACTTTGAAATTAAATTCTCCATACATTCCACCGTAATACTGTCCCAACCTTTCACCATCACGATAAATAGTCAATCTTTGATTACCATGTAAGGACTCCTCCATTTTACCAAAGCTATTGTTTTCTAGTATTACATCATATTCCGTCTGGCAACATTTAACAGCACCCACATATTTCAACTCTCTTATCAATATTCCATCCTTATCATATAACGAAAAGGAAAAGGAATCCTCAACGCATTTATCTTGCAACAACATTCTTTCGAAAAACATCGAGGTTTCTTCATACCTGTTGGGAGACTGATCTTCCACTTGGGAACCACTACCACAAACAGAATCCACTACGGCAGCAAGCGTATCGCTTTCTTCCTCGGAGTTGGTTTGCGCTTCCTCTTTGGGAGAACAGCTGCAACAGATCAAGATGGGTAAGAATGATAACCAATATCTCATATATCTATTTTTTAATTAATTCAACATTCCCTCCTATCTTCACCTTCTTCATCTCCGTACAAGCATTAAATTCAGGGAAGTACATCTGCTCCACCTTGGCAGGATTAAGGATATAATCGCCTTGGCAGAAAGGTGTTAGTTCTATCGTGAATTCATAGACGCCTCGGTTCAGGGCTGAGCAGAAGATATTCGTGTGCTCCTTGTAGTGCTCCCTATAGACCTCATTGTTTTTCCAACTCGGATCTTTGCTCGCATAGGTGCATCCTGCAGGGATAGGCACATGGATCAGCACATAATCGGCATCCTTCTCCACCGTCACTGTCACCTTCATCTTTACCCGCTGACTTACCGTCAAAGCAGTGTCGGAGAAGCTAGTTTGGATGGAGAATCCTCTTCCCTTTGCCTTGACAGGACAATCCCAATAGGTGGATGAAACGGATAGATAGACGGGTGAGGTGCCATTCTGGGAAATGTCGAGCATACCATCCGCAGGAACTTTCCTCTCATAAGGGAATTGGCCTATCTCCTCTTGCATAGCGCCCGTGAAGCGTACTTTCTTTTTCTCCTCTCCCATACTTTGCTTCATGTCGTCCGACAAAGTGCGGAGAATCATGGCCGACTCGTATGTATTGCGCCAATGGGAGGTGCGGCTAAGTGTTTTCTGGTTGTAGAAATAGTCACGTATCTTCTGCATCTCATCTTTGGAATCCCTGAGCGAATCGGCTTGTAGGATGCGATAGACCTGCAACGTGTTCATCATCTCATTGCTATACACAGAACGGTCATTCTTGAACCTGTAATAGACAGATCCCTTCATCGTCTCTTCGCGGTACTTATTCAACCATTCATAATCAACCGGCAAGCCACATTTCGCCTTGAGTTCCGCCAGATCCAGACTATCCTGGAGCGTCAAATCCTTCACTGTATCCAAACTACTCACCATGGTCTGATACTGATAATCCAACTTCTCTCCTAACAAATGGAGCATCGTCAAACCAAATAGTTTGTCGGAGGATGATTTGTCCCTCTCGATTAATTTACCACATGTTATGAGCGTGTTTTCCTTCGGGAAGTCGATATGGTATTTTTGAAGTGTCTCCACTATGTAACGGCTGATCCAGTGACTGTACTTATCTGACGCCCACCAACCCCAGAGTCCATTCGATGACTGTCTCTCCTTCAAAGTTTTTACAAGTTCTTCGATCTTCTTCTCGTTTGTTTTGCGTTGATGCTTCGTGAGATTCGGGTTCTGGTTGGCCGTCATGAAACCAATCAACTTAGAGGTGGTTTGCTCGTTGCATCCGTATGGATAATTTGTCAGCATGGAGACCTCATCCTGCAACAAATCGGACTGTGTACTCATCACCCGGACGGTCACGCTATCCGCCTTCGCCGACTGGAGTGACATCCGCAGCGTGTCCCGCAAGATGGCGAAACGTCCATCGGTACAAGCGACGCCCTGCGGCATTATCTTCACCTTTCGTCTCTCCCCGTCGTTGAAATGGTTCTCCGAAACGAACTGATAGACCACGGAAAGTGAATCTCCCTGGGCACGCAGTTGGAGTGTATCCGTCAGAGTGGTAGCGCAATGGTGCGGATGGGTGGAAATCAAAGAATCGTTCACCGAGAAGGAACTAGTCAGCTGCACCGTGTCTTGCGTGTAGTTCGTCAGCTTGCCACGCGCCAGACAGAGATCCCCGCGCACCAAGAACTCAGGCAGAAATAATCTGGCGGAGAGTGGCACGAAGGATTTGATGGAACCCTCAGCTGAACCGGTAGCGATATATTTCTTGGCAGGCGCATCCGCCAAATAGATTGTCTGCCAACGGGTAATATTATCTGGGAAGGTAACTGAGAAGCGCACCTTACCCTCCTTGTCGGTCGTCAATGCCGGCTGCCAGAAACCTTGGTCGGAGAAGTGGGTACGAAGTGTAGTGCAACCCATCGACTCTATCTTATCTAAAGGATTAGAATCTTTACTTCCTTTTCTTGTTTTTATGATGATCACACCATTCGCCGCACGACTACCGTAAATGGCGGTAGCTGCGTCATCCTTCAAAATCTCCATCGAGAGGATGTCCGAAGGATGAACAGCCAACAAGATCGAACTACTAGGATCCCACTTTCCCACAATAGGTTTTCCATCCACCACATAGAGCGGTTCGGAATTGCCCGACAACGAAGAGGTACCTCTGACTCGCACAGTGGCGGTACTACCTGGCTGACTATACCCAGCCACGACTTGAACACCTGAGACACGACCTTGTATGGCTTGTTCAATTGACTCGGATGATACAACAGATACAGAACCTGTGAGATCTTGCTTCTTAAAAGGACCGACTTCCCATATTGGAACGCCGTATCCTCCACTCTTTGCGATTGAATCAAGCAAAGTCATGGACGGAATAGGATCGTTGGTCCAAAGGAATACGCACAACCGTCTCTCCGCCAGGTCACGATTTTCCTCCTGTTCATTGGTATAGAAAAGATGACGTCTCAACTGACAAGCGAACGAATCAGTCGTAACAGAATCCTTTTCTCTATCAAATTTGACATAGAAAGAACTGTTTGACTCAACTCTTACTGAGTCCAAACGATAACAGGTGGTATCCTCATTCACCAAATAGACACGGTATAGACCCGCTTTAATACCATTGAATCGCCGAACGTTCTTCGGCCAAGAGCTAGATATCACCGCAGGAATTCCATTTTCATACGGAACCAACACGCAACGATAGATTTGTTTATCGGATCGAATATCCAGAAAATTACCAGACTCCTTCTCTAGCGGATAATCCCGTAATAAAGCATACTCATAAATATGCTTCTCTGGAACATTTTTCTTCTTTATCATCTCTTCCCCTCTCAAGACACGTTCTAACGTCTGTAATTCATCTCTCAAATCGTTTCGATAATTCCGATAAGTTAATTTCGGATAATCCTTTTTGGTAGCTGGACGGGTTACTAGTCTATGATTGATTGTGTCATACGAATAAACAAGGTTGTGGTCCACCTTCATCTTCACATCAAAAGAGTCACTTATCCAACGGACAGAATCCAATATCGGTCCCGCATAATAACATCTACCGCGACCCTTTTTATATATTCTGCTGACGTTGAAATCAATAAGTGTACCATCCTCTCTTACCAATAGTTTATATTGCTCCAACAATAGGATGTAGGGTTTCAGTTGCTCTAACTCTTTTTTGGTCAGGTGGTCAGGTCTCTCTTCCCGTTTAACTAGCGGAGACGTGGTATTGACATCGAGACTCAAAATCGTACGTTTATTAGCCTCGACCTTTACGGAGTCTATGGTATATTCCGCAGATTTGGTTCTCAACCTAATACGATGGTATTCATTGGGCGTGATAGCAAAAGAGAAAGACGTTTTCCCCGACATGATAAAACAAGGCACATCATCAATGTATGCGATATCAATATCCCGCCTACTTCCATTACTGTATATAAGCGGTGAAATCTGCGTGAGTGAATCCTCCGGATAATAGCTATACCTATAGATGGCGTCGCGCGCAGGATATCGGATGGAATAGGCTGCTATCGTGTCGATGGCAGATATTTTCTTCCAGGAAAGCAGATTGGAACCGTTCAGGTAAGTTCCATCATTCGACATATTTTTCTTATAATAATCTACCATCGGGATATCCTGATAGGTGCTTGTCCAATTAAAATTGGGCGATTTCTTGTTAAACTGGCTATTAATCGCATAAGCGGTCACATCAGCACCTTTCACAGGCTTGCCATCCACATCGGTTACCTGCACCTCCATCTCGCAACTCATTCCTGGGACAATCACGGAAGGTTCATCCACAGCGATATGCAGTTGCCATTTGCTCGGCACACGGACGATATCTGAAAACTCCATGACTTGACCCGCCCAAAGTACATTGGATTTCAGAATATAGGACTTCTCCTTGTCCCAAGGATAGTAGGCGGGCAACTCCTTGTCACTGCCCGTAAAGATCAGTTCTCCATCCTCAATCACATAACAGACCATCGGCAGATGCAACGCATTAGAGATCACAGGGAAGAGACTGTCTCCCGACGTATGCCATTGTACGGACACCAAAGAGGCGGAAGAAGGTATCTTTTCATAGGCTGAAGCATGAGCCGTTTTAAAGCTATAGGCGGCATAAGATGGCTCCACACGCATCGTGCAAGGCAACATGGTGTCCGCCAAATGGACTCGATTGCCAAATGCGTCCTCCACGAAAATAGATGCCCGACCGACTGTATCTTTACCATTGTATTGAGCCACCGCTAAAAGAGAATCACGATTGAGCGAGATGACTACATCATGTTTTTCTGAGAAATAATGTTTCATCAATACCTTCTCAACTACATTCCCATCCGGTAAAAAGAGTGTCACACTGGCACGAAACTCAATATTATTTCCTCCTGCGACGGAAGGAGGAAAAACGAAGGTCAACTCCAACTCCCCATTGGTCACCTTGTTTTGAGTGGCAAGTTCAGAAGAATAGCAGGACCGTGTCTCCAGAAGGGAATCGACCTTCTCTAGTTGAAGAGTAACCTTCACCAAGGCATCTGCGAAGGGAAGTCCATTGGCATCCTTTGCCTTTACCTTCACACGGATGCTATCCCCCTTGTAATAGGTGGGTTGGTCGAACGATGCCTCCAAAGTGGCATCATGCAAAACGTAATCCTCATACATGAAAGGAGTACAAGATAATTCCCTTCCTTTCCTGTCACCAAAAAGAACATAGTATTTTTTGTCTAACTGTAAGTTTAGAGAATCGGTCAAAACAAAATCATAGGTATAGACACCATCGGCGCAAGGATATAGCTTTTTTTTCAACTTTATGTAGTTCTCCTTTTTATCGTTGAACTGCGAGTCAAGAAAAAGCGAAACTGGACGATTGTATCGTCGATTCTTCCGGTAAATAAATCCTTTCACACGGACCGTATCATTCGGTTTATACTTCGGCTGACCAACAATAGGAACGCAAATAAACTTAGGTACATGCTTCCTGTTTTTCATATTCCCATAATCACGCAAAAATTCCTCTTCTTCCCTTGACAACACTCGGTTATGTCGTTGATCACGCCTCACACATTTTTTCATCACCCTGTAATAACGATGGCTATCCTCACGTCGCAATTCATACAAGTCCATATATTCCCCCGTATTGTAGTTATAATACTCATCATAATAACCCCGATAATCATCTTCATTGTCCCCGTCATAATCATCAATGCGATCACTTATTTTTTCAAACAGACGTGCAAATTTGCCTATGTACCCCACAGGGTCTGCCTCTCTGACAGAGACCACCGGATCCTTCACAACACGACCTATCGTGACGAAGAACTTTGAAAAACGACTCTTCTGAGCTGTCGGATTCTCGTACGCTTCTTTATTAACAATATAATAGGAAAGCATTCCCCGATGGAGGATACGCACATTGGCACGATCATAATGTTTAGTCGCCTCATAGCGCTTGGTTGCAGCATTATAGGGCATCGCCTTTCCATTTACCAAGACTTCCGCATCTGGCAGGATATGATTCAAACTATCATATAAAAAGAGAGTCAGTTTCTCGTAATCCTTCCCCATAGCGATTCGATAGGGAGTAACAGCATGATAGATATAATTGATTCTGTCCTTCTCCAAACGAGCCAGAAGATAGTTGCCTGGTGTCATAGAATCCACCCTTTCTATCATCTCCGATTCTGAGAAATAATAATGGTTACTATTGAACTGAGCCACTAACATATTACTCTCCACAATCTTCGAGAAAACCTCATCTGAGACTTCAATTCCAGCTGAAGCGTGTGAATGTATCTCATCCGTCAATTGGTTCGTAAGACGAAAAACGTAAACTGGACTTTTATAATCCGTATTAAAATTGGGAGCTGCACCGAAGACTGTTGTCCATGATACCCAGATCAAAAGAAATAATGTAAAATTCCGCATATATTTTCCCTTTATTATATAGGTGGGTTCCAATATTTCACAAATTTATATTTTTTTTCAATTGTTCTCTCTTTATGCTCCCTTTTTCGTCATAACTATACGTCACACCGTCACCACTACAAAACAAACCATTTGAATTACTTTGTTTTTTGTATATTTGCTATGAACAATATAATTAGCAAGGAGAGATGATATTATGAATAATAGCGTGGAAACGGCCTTTGAATTGGCGTTAAAAGCTCATAAAGGGCAGGTGGACAAGGCGGGGAAAACCTATATAATGCACCCTGTTAGGGTAGCGACTAAATTCACGGAGGATCATCTTATCATTGTGTCGCTGTTACATGATGTAGTGGAAGACACTGATATTCAACTGAATCAGATTGAATCCTTATTCGGAAAAGAGATTGCTCTTGCCGTGGATGGTCTCACAAAGAGAGCGGACGAATCTTATGATGATTTCATATTAAGATGTTCGAAAAACGAGCTATCAAGGCGCGTGAAGATAGAGGATTTGAAAGACAATATGGATTTGACACGACTAAAAAACATCAGCGAAAAGGATTTGGCTCGGGTTGAGAAATATAGGAAAGCATTGGAATTTTTATTGAAATGTGAATAATAAATTTTTTACGTTTGTTACAAATTATTCTGAATCTACCCTTCCTACTCGTTTTTTACAGGTTTAAAGCATTTGGAAAAGACATCAACAATTATCCACGATGCTATAGGAATAAAGAAAGATAAATACATTGGCATATTGAAATGTGATCTAAGGTATAAGAAACTAAATGATAAAACACAACACAGTAAAGCTTGAACGATTGGAATTAAACCTATCTTTTTGTGAAGATATATTGAAGTGACAAAAAATGATATTGCGGATCCTATTAGGATATTGCTAAATATTGCATATCTTCCACCATAAGATCCAAATGCTGGAATCGCAATAATTACAATTGAAATAAGTATTGCAAAAACGCAGAACCTTACAAGGTCTCGAATTATCTCTTGAATTTTGTTTGATTTACTATTATCCATTCTCTATATGCTTTTTGAGATTATGTCTTATGGTAACATTTATGGCTGACAATCAGTCGGACGCGGCACGCCACGTCCCTACAGATTCAAAAACCAGCCTTAACAAAAGACAGACTATGAATTAGCATTGCCAAGAATCTATTTATAGCTTCTCAATCTCCTCTATTGGCAGATCTGTCAGTTTGGAAATGGTCTTTACATCTATACCCTCCTCCTTCATCTTTTTTGCTGTTTTTTGTATGCCAATTGCTTCGCCTTCTGCACGTCCTTGCTCAACACCAGACCTAAACGTACCAGATAGCAATGTGTGTTCGGTTGCTATCATGTCATAGAAATGATCGTAGGCGGATAGTTGTTCTTCGGTATATGCACCATGCTCCACTATCTTGAGGGCTTTCCTTATTTCGGGAGACTCCATTAGTTCTTGTGGCACCTCCGTCGTGCTATCGTTCACTTCCGTGAGAAAGCGAAGCCACAGGTCCATCATCTTCTTATCGCTTTTGTTCTGCGGTTTGAACTTTGTCAGTTCGATGAATATCAATTCCAAACCCTCTATCACATTATCGGGATGGTCTTTCTCCGCCACCTGAAACTGATGGTAGAACTTCCGCCCGTCAAATGCGTTGTCGTTCACCAAATTAAGTGAGTAGATTGGTGCCAATTTATTGTAGTCAAAACCCTTCGTTGCCTGACTCACATACGCCTTGGAGGCGTTGAAGAGCACTCGTTGTTTGAACTCCGAGGTCCAGTACATCTGCATCTCCACAATGAATTGCCGTCCATTGCTGTCCTTGCAGCGCACATCGACAATGGTGTTTTTACGCAGTGGCGTCTCTGGAAGCATCTCCGGCTGAAGATACTCCACCTCCTTAATTTCCTCTCCTTTCTTGAATGGTATCAAGGCATTGAGGAAGCTTGTTACTAAATCCTTATGCTTTCCAAATACATTTTTAAAGGTCAAATCAAAACGTGGATCAAGATATTTTCCCATAATTTTTTATATTTATTTTCCGTCAAAGGTAGAAAGTTTTTACGTTTGTTACAAATTATTATTTACTTATCTCCATGTTCAACTTGTACATTACACCTTCTGCTCTTACTCCTGCCGGTTCTTTTTCTCTCAGCAGACAAGGCTTGTCTCATTCCTTTGTTTTTAACTAATTTTACATCAACCAACCATACGCCATCTTGATAGTTTACTAATACGTTTTTTATATCTTTCTTTTTAATTTTTAAGAAATAACGAACCGATTTACAATCTACTATTTCTAACCCATTAATGAAATATCTAACACTATCACACACAGAAGGCGTTTCAGCTAACCTATTTGAGACAACATTATTCACATATAGATATCCGGATTTGGGAGATTTTGTGTAAATATACAACCATGTATGTGATCGTTGATCAGAGTATATACCTGATTGTGATTGTGGTCTTTCTCTATATAACGTCATTGATTTTATCATACGTTTCATATTGTCATTAACTTTAGAGTAATAACAATCACCTAATATTTTAGGAATATGACTAAACCCAATTGAATCGTCACAAAGCAAAAGAATGTTATCTATACTTCTTTTGTTGTCATGTTCTGTGCCATTTTTTTGGGTTCGAAGGTATGAAAATAACGTATCATGTCCTGTGTCCTTTATTTGGGAAAACGATAACTGCGATAATGAAACCAAAAATAATACGAACAAGAATTTATGACTACTCTTCATTTGTTGTTTTGAATCCATCGTAACTTATATTTTCTGTTATTACATGAATATTCTAAATAGATCTTGTATGACAAAAAATAATATTAATTCCTGCGCCGCTTCTCTCTGCGTTTCTCTCTGCGTTCCATTCGATCTTTCTTCTTCTGCTGTTTGATTGAATCCCTGGCAGCACTCTTTTTCTCTCTACTAAACAAACGTCGGAAAAATCCTTTTGACTCTTCCTCTGGTTTAGTCTCTTCTTCCGTACAGACATAGCGTTTTTTCACCTGTGACGGATCGACCTCCGCAAATCGACCTTTATATCGGGCTAAACTCTTATCGTTCAACACATATTCCATAAATCGGCCAAAGATTGGTAATGCTGTGCGACTTCCTTGTCCGTATGTCCCATTACGGAAGTGAATACAACGGTACTCACCACCTACCCACACTCCAGCGACTAAATGAGGAGAGATACCTACATACCACGCATCAGAATAATTAGATGTAGTTCCTGTTTTACCTCCGAAATCTGTACCAGCCATGATTTTGTAATTATACAACCGCTGAGAGGTACCTTGCTCATCCCTCAGTCCCTCCTGTAACATATCGCGTAGGATAAAGGCTGTTTCATAGTCCAATACCTCTTTCCCTTTCATCTCATTCCGATAGAGCACTTTTCCATCCCGATCCTCAATCCGTGTTATCAGGACAGGCTTATGTAACCTTCCCTCATCCACCACAACAGAATAAGCTGTCACCATCTCCAAAAGAGAAACATCTTCGGCTCCCAGTGATAGTGAAGGGATAGGACGAACCGGTGACTCTATTCCCATGGTATGAGCCATTGCCACCACACTGTCTGGGGTCATCTGGCGTGTCAGCTGAACAGGAATCGAATTAATGGAACGAGCCATTGCTGTTTTTAATGTCACCCGTTCCCCTGAGAAATATCCGCTCGCATTTTGAGGTTGCCAAATAGTCATCTTATTAATCTCCTCATCCATCACCGGCCAAGAAACGGCACTATCCACCAACATATCACAGCTACAACGTCCGTTCTTGATTGCAGCGGCATAGACAAACAGTTTGAAGGTAGAGCCCGGTTGCCGTTTAGCCGTAATCTTATCGTACTGCCAATAATTAAAATCAACATCCCCTACCCAAGCTTTCACCTTACCTGTCTGCGGTTCCATCGCCACAAATCCAGTATGAAGGAAACGAAGAGTGTAACGTAATGAATCCATACTGCTCATCACCGTATCTCTCAATCCACGATACGTAAAGATCTTCATGGCATGAGGCTGTTTCATCTTCATCATCACAGAATCATGCTGATTGTATATCTTCATCCAATTCTTATAACAAGCAGTTTTTTTGGCCGTTTCATCGATAAATGTAGTCAATTCTCGCTGCTGTTGATCACGCCATGGATTGGCTCCTTTCCAATGCTCATTAAACTTTGATTGAAGTTCCGACATTTCCTTCTGTACCGCTCTCTCTGCATACATCTGCATCTTAGAATCTATGGAGGTATAGATCTTCAATCCATCACCATATATATTGTAACCATTCTTCTCGCACCACTCCTGAGCCTCATTAAACACCGCCTCACGGAAATAGAGCGCCTGTCCTCGTTCATCCTTGTCAATCTGAAGGTTAAGAGCCAATGGAAGATTCATAAGAGAATCACACTCCGCCGCTTCAAGGATATGCTGATCTCTTAAATTAGACAGAATAATATTTCTACGTCTAAGATTATTCTCTGGATTACGAATCGGATTATAATACGTATTTGCTTTTAGGATTCCGATGATTGAAGCTGCCTGCTCATAGGTCAGTTCCTTCGGCTCAATATTATAATAACGCTTTGCAGCCATTTTGATTCCATACGCGTGATTTCCAAAATAGACCGTATTCAGATATAATGTCAGAATCTCCTCTTTTGAATAGCGTTCTTCAATTCGCTGTGCACCTAAACACTCCTTTACCTTAATGATAAGCGTCTTAATCCCTGGGACTTTACAAAAAAATCCATCATTATATTCAGAGCGCATCTTAAATAGATTCTTCACCAACTGCTGAGACAACGTACTTGCCCCTCTCGCCTCCCCTCGGAAAGCATCTTTTATAGCAGAAAACATTCCATAATAATCCACCCCATGATGTTGATAGAAACGTTTATCTTCCGTTTGAATCAAGGTCTCTATCACAATAGGCGAAAGATCGTCGTATGTTATCAGGCTCCTGTTTTCAATATAAAATTTACCAATCAACTGTCCATCATCACTATATATCTGTGATGCTTCCATCTGTGTAGGGTTCTCCAACTGTTCTATCGACGGGGATTTTCCAAACAGGCCTAAGAAATTATGATCAACAGCAGGGACAAACAATATAACCATCAATACAAAAGAGAGCAATATACCCAACACGATTCTGACCTTCCTCTTTGCCATCTTGTGCTTCAACCAATCCAAATTCATAAATAAAATTCAATTAGATTATTCAATATCATTAGATGCTTTTCTATTATAGAAACTCACTATTACTTATTTTATTACAAAAGTCGTGCCATAATTGAAAAATTCACAGAAAAAATAGCTGAAAAGCTTCAAAAAAATATCTAAACAATCTGTTAAAATGAATAATTTTACGCCTCTAAAATTGAATATCAATAGATGGTGATTTCTATAAAATCATCTTTAATAGTAAGAAATTTCTCTCGTTTCCCATATCAAAACAAAAATCAAACTGCAATTGACTTATGAAATTATATCTAATTATATCTAATTTTATCAAGTTCATCGCTTGAGAATAATTCTGATATATCTATCATGTCTTCTCGATTTTCGTTATTATCACTATCATCAATGTTGTCAAAATCTGATTCCCCAATCTCCTCTTTAAAGGTGCAAAGTCAATCTTTCTGATTATTTAAACACTTTATCATAATATGAAGGGTCTGCATCTGCAGGAAGAACAACATCCTTAATATTCTCGCAATCAAAAAATGCATTCTCAGCAATCCTCGTTTTAGCATCTTTGATTTCAACACGAGTAAGATTTTGACAATTCCCGAAAGCACCACTCTCAATAATCTCCACACCTTCTGGAATAACAACAGATTTTATATTATCACATGCGTAAAACGCATCTTCAGCAATGCAGGTGACTCCTTGTGGAATTATCACATGTGGGTTATCGAAAGTATTTGCACCCAACAAGATGTTATTAATCACAACCACTGGATTCTTCTTTCGGAGATTTTCCAGGAACGGGGTGTCTTTAAACGCACCAGAACCAATGTGTGTAACACTACTCGGAATAGTCACTGTTGTCAGATTACGGCATGACCGAAAAGCATTATCACCTATCTCCTTGACTGTATTCGGTATAACAAGCGATTGTATGAGATCATTTCCATATGAACGTTCAACACTGTCAAGATCATTAACAAAATTGGGATCGATATAATCACCTTTATAGAATGCCCCTTCTGCAATACTTGTCACAGGAATATTCCCATGTATGGTAAAAATATGCGAGCGTATAACCAAATTTGGATTGGAATAGGGCTCGGTATCCCATACCCTTATATATTCATCTATATTTATATGAGGACAATCATGAGATAAAGCCACGGGATCATAAATACCACGAAAGCAATACCCTCCGCCCATAAGTACATATTCACAATCTTCCTCCACATAAACCTGTAACAACGGATAGCGTTTCTTTACAAATAAAAAGACCAAACCAATTAGAATTAAGATAAATACAAGAATAAGAATATTCCGAACATGGCACACCGCATCCATTATGACTCACTTTAATATTTAATAATAAGAAATTTCTCTCGTCTCTATACGATACTCTCTTTCCTCTTTCTCAATATTCTTTCCGTCCTGAGAATACTTATTAACAGTGGTTACACGACGTTTTGTCCAGTTACCCAAACTGTCCCGTTCCACAATATTGAAATATTCCATGACATCTGTATAAAGATATTCGCCTTCTCCCGCAAGGGGTTCAACAGAGGAAATACACTCTAAATCAGTATCATACGTAAAATACTTTTCCCCATGGCATTCAAATCCATTGACAATCACCGTATCCAACATCCCCAGTTCATTATAGAGATACTCTTCGGAAACATAAACACCAGATTCCGCCACATAGAATTCCTTCTTTGTGATTTGTCCATTATCGTTGCGGGAAAGTCTGATTTTTTCCTTCGTATCGAAAGTAAGAACACCTTTTTGATCGAATGTATATGTCTTATCCATCCATTCTACATGTTCAAGCTTGCCATTCCATGTAGAGTCACAATTGGTTGTCTGAACAGACAATTTGGAAACATTGCCACGCACATCCATAAATTGGCGGTCGGGAGAGGTAAATGAAGGTAGTTTCTTCTCTACCACTACCGTATCTTCAGGAAGCTCCTTACTCAATGTATCTGAACGTTGCTCTTGATTTGTGTTCGAACCACCGCAAGCACATAATACAACCGTTGCTAGAATGAGAATTTCTTTTTTCATGATTATATATTTTTTGTTAAACGTTCCACCTCTTCAATCCATATTTTGCTGGAGGCATCGCTTGGCATTCTCCAATCACCTCGTGGTGAGAGGTTGACACTACCTACCTTCGGACCATCTGGCATACAGCTTCTCTTAAACTGTTGTGCAAAGAAACGCCAATAGAACGTGCGCATCCACTTCAATATCGTCGCATTATCATATTTACCTTCAAACGCCTTGCGTGCCATAAAGTAAATCTTTGTAGGTGACAAACCGAAACGAAGGGTGTAGTAGATGAAGAAATCATGTAGTTCGTAAGGTCCCACCAAATCTTCTGTCTTTTGTGCAATCTCTCCTTTATCGTCGGCAGGAAGAAGTTCCGGACTGACGGGTGTGTCGCAGACATCCAACAACGTCTCCTTTGCAGCCTCATCCATCTCATAAAGAGCGGCATATTTCACCAAGTATCTCACCAATGTCTTCGGAATCGATGTATTGACAGCATACATACTCATGTGGTCGCCGTTGTAGGTTGCCCAACCCAACACCAACTCAGACAAGTCGCCCGTTCCAACCACCAATCCACCAATCTTATTGGCATAATCCATCAAGATCTGTGTTCTCTCACGCGCCTGTGTATTCTCGTAAGTGACATCCAGCACGGAAAGGTCATGATCAATATCCTTTAGGTGCTGCAAGCATGCCGGTTTGATATCTACCTCCTTGATAGAGATACCCAGACTCTTCATCATATTGAGTGAATTGTGATAGGTACGACCGGTAGTACCAAAACCAGGCATTGTGATGCCGACAATGTTTTTACGCGGAAGACCTAGTTTGTCGAATGTCTTCACCATCACAAGCAGTGCGAGTGTAGAGTCGAGACCTCCACTAATGCCCACAACCGCCTTTTGGATGCCGGTGTGATACAAGCGTGTTGCCAGTCCACCCACTTGGATGGAAAAGATCTCGTTGCAACGAGTCTTCATCTCGTCCTCTGGCGGAACGAACGGATGAGGTGCGAATGTGCGTGTCACATCCGATGGATTGGCATATATCTCGATTGAATCAAGGTGCGTGATTTCAATCTCGTTTTTCTTGTTAGGATTCTGATTACCGATGATGAAAGCGGAGTTGCGCAGACGATCCGCCTGCAATCGCTGTACGTCAATATCGGCAACGGTGAGCTGTTCTTTGAAAGAGAAACGTTCCGACGTAGCCAACAGACTACCATTTTCAGTGATGATGGCAGTGCCAGAGAAAACAAGGTCGGTACTGCTCTCTCCGAACCCAGAGCCCGTATAGATGTAGGCACACACATTCGTGGCAGACTTCTGCTTCACCAATTGACGGCGGTAAGCCTCCTTGCCAATCAGTTCATCACTGGCAGAGAGGTTGAAGATAATCTCCGCACCCGCCAGACAGAGCTCGTCACTTGGGGATGCAGGCATCCATAAGTCTTCGCAGATCTCGATGCCGAATCTTAGTCCATCGACCTCAAAGATCTGTCTCTTCTCACCGAATCCAGGTGTGAACCAACGCTTCTCGTAAAACTCATTATTGCTTGGCAAGTATTGTTTATCCACCTCTGTATGGAAGAAGCGTTCGCCCGTACCAGCCACGAAAGCGGCATTATATAGTTTACCCTCACGATAGTAGGGTGCCCCCACAATGGCATAGAGTCCATGCCGACCAGCCGCCTCATTTATTCTAAGGAGCTGTCTTTGCGTCTCTTCAATCAAAGTGCGTTGGTAAAAGAGGTCGGAACAAGTATAACCCGTAAGACAAAGTTCTGGGAAACATACAACTTTAACATTCTCTTGTGCTGCTTTTTCTATCAGCGATATGATTCTATCGGCATTCACTTTAGGATTAGCTATCTCCACCACTGGGATAGCACTGGCAACGCGAACGAATCCTATTTCTTTATTTTCCATATTGTATTAATTAAGTTATTCATTTTCAAGAAAAAAGAAATGCGTAATTTCCTTACCAATAATCAAGGCAATTTACGAAAAATCGAGAATATAGCATCACTAAATCAACTTTATTTTCATCAGATGTATTTTGTGGTAATGTAACATTTTTTTGTAGAGATGCACGGACGTGTGTCTCTATGGTGACCGATTAACAAACGACTTAAAAAAAGGCACAACTGAAAGAATTTACATTAATTCGTTCAATGCAACTGAATGAATTTACGTTAATTCGTTCAATACAACTGAATGAATTTACATTAATTCATTCAATAAGACTGAAAGAATTTACATTTTTAGTTGGATTATCCACTTATAAATTTTACATTTGCAGGGTAAATCGGATCAAAAAAAGATATGGCAATAGAAAGAACACTAAAACACCAGATAGCAGCAAGAATCAAGCCACAAAAAGTGATGCTAATATTTGGGGCTCGACGTGTCGGGAAGACGCTACTGCTACGCGAGATCCTTGACGAGTTCAAGGGGAAGAAACTTCTATTGAATGGAGAAAGCGCCGACACGACACGTATGATCGCTGACAAATCCATAAGCAACTACAAACGTTTATTTGCGGGAATAGACTTGTTGGCGATCGACGAGGCGCAACACATCCCCGACATTGGGATGAAACTAAAATTAATGGTTGATGAAATACCAGGCTTGGCGATTATAGCAACGGGGTCCTCCTCGTTTGACCTTCAGAATCAAGCGGGGGAGCCATTAGTTGGACGATGTACACGTTTTTTCCTGACCCCATTTTCTTTCAAAGAGTTGAGCGACCATAATTCAGTATTTGAGACCATATCGAACATAGACAGTCATTTAATATACGGATGCTATCCGGAATTAATCAGCATAGAGTCATCGGAAGAGCAAGCTCGTTATCTTACGGAGATTGTGGACTCCTATCTATTAAGGGACATTCTCGCCGTCGATGGAATAAAGAATGCACAGAAGATGCACGATCTGTTGCGATTGATAGCATATCAAGTCGGCAGTGAAGTATCCATTGACGAGCTGGGCAAGCAGTTGGGCATTAGCCGCAACACAACAGAGCGTTATCTCGATCTGTTGCAAAAAGTGTTCGTATTGTACCGTTTGGGAGGATATTCCAATAATCTACGTAAAGAGGTCACCAAATCATCCAAATGGTATTTCCAAGACAACGGCATCCGCAACGCCGTGTTGAATGATTTTCGTCCATTCGCCGACAGATCGAGCGAAGAGAGAGGCGCATTGTGGGAAAATTTCATCATCAGTGAACGGATGAAGATGAAACACAATAGTTTAGCGAGCACCAACATGTTTTTCTGGCGAACATACGATCAGCAAGAGATAGACCTGATAGAAGAGAATAACAACAACCTTACCGCATTCGAAATGAAAGCCGGGAAGAAGAACCCTAAGGCTCCCAAAGCGTTTGCGGACGCATATCCCAATGCGAAATTCAACGTGGTGAACAAGGAGAATTTCTGGGAGTATTTGGGGGTGTAGAATCTATTTATCGTGATCGTAGAGACACACGGCCGTGCGTCTCTACTCGTCCTTCAATTCACCCTTAAATAATTCATCCATATCCAAGGGTTTATCTAAGGCTGTGTTCCAGTCAAATTTGAGCAACGGTTTCCCCGAATATTGACCAGACGGCAGGTTCCGCATATGGTCAATGGGGGCATGGCCGGAAAACTCAACATCCATGTCCATCGGATATTTCTCCGAGGGGCATATCTCTTCCCATCTGCCTTCAAAACTTATCCATGCCTCTCTACAGCATTCCACATCGATGAACATCTTACACGAACATTTATCTCCCGAGAACGCTCCCGGCATGTATGTGTTCTCCTTCCACCCAAAAGTCGCTCCGCACATCAGGCTGAACTTTTCCGGATCCACGCCAATATCCACAGGTTTATCAAGAAAAAAGTGAAATATTCTTCCATGAGAAGAACGTGAATAGGCATCAAAATTGACGGCAACCGTATTATGGTCTGTCAGGTACAGAAAAATATTCGCGGATTCGCAGAATGATTTCTCCGACTGACCTTTAGAAAGTCCACAACCCGATGAGAAAACATATCTTGAGTCTTTGAAACTCCATACACAGAAACGTTCGTCAAAAACATTCAGATACTCCATATCCAGAGGACTCCGCATCAGGAGAGCAGACAGTGTCCGCTCACAATTGAAGACGGCCAGACTCTCTTTATCGCTGTTCTCCTCCAGTATCCCCCAAGACCCGCATGGTATGCCAAACATATTGTTTTTTATACGCCAGTCGCAGAATACATCCACTTTACGTTTTAAGCCTGTTTTTGAATGGACTATGACCGGAAAGGTCGGGGTGTCGTTGTCCTCCTCAATGCTATTGAGGGCATCCTTCGGGAGCGAACCTGCCATGTATAGGTTACGATGATTTGCTCGTCCATCCGATGTCTGTGCAGACGAAAGCCGTGCCGCAATTTCATCGAACATCTCCTTGTTGTAATAGCAGTCGCCTGATATAACAATCACATTACAGACTTTGAGCTTCCTCATTGCCGAGAGAAACTGGTCTGCCGTGCCTTTTTGGTCAGGGGATACACTTACGACACTCACGGGGATTTTGTGCTTTTTATTGAGGCGAGCCAAATTTTCCTTCTTTTCGTCCCGAAAAAAGACGACAACCGCCTCTCTGCAACCAGCTTCCGCAGCAAACATAATCGAATAATCCATCAGCAACGACTTCTCGGAACCGATCGGATACCAAGCTCTCTCCTGGCAGTGGGAGGCCAATATCAACAGAACGGTGTCAATATATGCGGAGGGTGTTTCTTCGGATTCCTTTTTGGAGCACATATCGGTTTTATCTGTCATTGTACTTAACATTATTTCAACGTTGCAAACATAACATTTTTTATGACAATCCAAAGTACAACTTTATTTTATCATGATAATCTAAAGTACAAGTTTATTTTATCATACTATTTGCCTACCCCAAAAGCCACTTCACGATGAAAACACCACAAAGTAAACGAAACCGCCGTAAAGAAGATTAACCGGGAGTAGTAAGGACAGACATACCCACTTTCCTCGATTCCCTGGAGCAAGTTTTGCTGGCGCATATCCCAACGCAAAATTCAACGTAGTGAACAAGAAGAATTTTGGGGAGTATTTGGGGGTGTAGAATCTATTTATCGTCATCGTAGAGACGCACGGCCGTGCGTCTCTTCTACACGAAGAGGACGATGTGAAAGTGGTGGCTGTGGTAGAGGCAGTTTTAAGATAATAAAATTCAAGGGGATGACATCATTGTTAGTGTCATCCCCCGATTATAATATCCAACGCAGTTATCTCACCATCAACTTCACTCCCCTTTTACTCGTCTTGTTCTGAATGATTGCCAATATGACTTCTCCCTTGTACAGAGATAAATCAATACATCTCATATCTCGTATGGTTGCTAACTTCTGTCCATTAACAGAAAAAAGAGTAACAAACTCATCAGGTTCAAGCAATAAACATCCATCACAAATAAGACTTGGTTGATGTTGAAAATCAATCAAATCTGTAGATTCTGTTGGAACATACACAAATTGTCCAATCTTATTTGCCCCAATAGAGGCATCATACTGAGAAGATGGATTTCCAAACTGAATACAATGATAATTTTGATCATGAAGAATATCCCCATATTCTGACAATCGAATAAAGAGATCATATTCGCCCTCCTCTAAATCCTGAGGCAGTGATAATGAAGCAGAGACTTCGGACGTTTGATTAGACAACCATTGAAAAGGATCAATAAGAGAATCTGGGAATAATTCGAGTACCATGTCGCCTCTCTTTAGAATAAACGAAACAATAGACCGTTTGGATAAATTAGCAAATCCTACATTTTGAATCTTCAGGGAAAGATCTAATTTACAATCCTTCATCACAGTATCCGACATAGAAGATTCACGCAAGATAAACCGATAACCTAAGTGATTTTCAACATAAGTATAACCATCCACACCCTTGTATTCTAAGTCATCACCAGTAAAAATAGAGTCCTTCCACCCTAGAATCGTTGCTTGATGCCATTCATAGTTCAGATAAGAAGTATGTGTTCTGAATCCCTCATACGAAAGATAAGAAGGGGTATTTATAGGATGATCACCATTATAATTGGCTACCAATTCCCCACCATAAGGAGTATGCAAAGAGTATGTTTCGAGCCATTGTACCATCATCTCTCGTGTCATCTGATGATTCGTCTCCCCCATCCCGATAGTACCCAAGTCACTATAAGAACCAAGGTATCCATCATTATACATTCCCACACGAAAGATCGTATCCCCTTTCGCCTCACAAGCTTTAGCGAACAGGTCGGAGTGGATATCGAAACCAGAATAATTAGCCCCCTGATTTACTCCCAGCCAAGTAGCTACAATATCAGGACGTCTAACGCCAATTTTTATCTCCGGAGGAGTATTCATCAATAAGGTTTGAAGCGCCTCTGCAATGTTTTCATTTGTTCCGACATTACTAGAATGCATTTCGCCCCAACTGCCATACATACCCAGTTCCACGAAGGTTATGACATCCGTATTTCGGGCATAAACCTCCGCAAGTTGTTTTAGATGCCCCAGAATCACCGACTGGTCAGGGTCACATTTCACCGATCCGTTAAAATAAGGATCATAGCAAAACCTCACGATTGCTGTTTTCCCTCTTTTCCTAACAGCATCTAACGTAGCTTCAAACGCATCCAGAGCATCTTCCGTAAGAGGCTGAGAATGACCGAATAATGTATCGTGAGTTGTCTCATTAACACTGAGAACAGCCTTATCCGAAAATTCAGAGATATCCATGCGAAGATGAGAGATATTACCCCATGTCCCCGTCGGTTTATTCCCCTCTGGTTTCAAGTGCAACCCCTGAGTTCGATAAAAGCCGATACCTGGATTTTGAAGAGATTCTAAGGAATCCGTATAGACCAACTTCTGAGCAACAGAAGTTGCCTGAGATGCAAAAGTCAGAAAAAGGCAAGACAATAAAAAAAGGATCTGTTTCATACGAAAATCATTTATCTCACACAAAGAAATAAAATAGATAGGATAAAAGCAAACAAAAATGATAAAGCAGAATAAATAGGGAATAAAACAAGGCGATTAAATTTGCAAAAATTTACATTTTATATTTGCAAAAATAAGAAACAATGGGTATTTTTGCAGACTAAAAATTTTTGTTACAAAAATGAGGCAATTAAAGATTACCAATTCCATTACAGTGCGCGATGCTTCTTTGGAGAAGTACTTGCAAGATATATCTAAAGAAGAGCTCATCACGACAGAAGAAGAGGTTGAACTAGCTCAACGCATCCGGAATGGCGGTTCAGAAGGAGAAAGAGCTAAAGACAAACTAGTAAGAGCAAACCTACGTTTTGTGGTTTCAGTTGCTAAGCAGTACCAGAATAAAGGTATGAGTTTGACCGATTTAATCAATGAAGGTAACTTAGGTCTTATCAAAGCCGCAGAAAGATTTGACGAAACCAGAGGTTTCAAATTCATATCATTTGCTGTATGGTGGGTTCGTCAATCCATCCAACAAGCCCTATCAGAACAATCACGCATCGTTCGTGTTCCGCTTAATCAAGTAGGATTGCAAAACAAGATTAAGCGAGCTATCTCATCATTTGAGCAAGAAAACGGTCGTAAGCCATCTGTAGAGGAGTTAGCAGAGCAAATGGATGTACCGGAGGATAAGATATCTGAAGTATTGGATATTCCAGATCAGATAAAATCATTGGATGCACCATTTGGAGAGGATGGAGACGGAAGTCTTGGAGATGTCTTAGAAAATACCGATTCACCACGAGCAGACAGCAGTGTAATGAAAGATTCACTGCGTAGAGAAATTGACAGAGCTCTTTCAACCCTGACAGAGAAAGAAAGAGAAGTATTAAAGATGAGTTTTGGGCTAGGAGACAGTCAAGAACTTTCCCTAGACGAAATCGGTCTTCGCTTTGATTTGACACGTGAACGCGTTAGACAAATCAAAGAGAAAGCAATTGTTAAATTGAGACAAAACTCTTCCAACAGTCTGTTAAAGAGTTTCTTAGGATAAGAATATTGAAAACAATGAAAGCACTAGTAAGCATTATAATGGGTAGCACCTCCGATCTTCTAGTGATGGAGAAAGCTGCCAAATTCTTGGAAGAGATGGAAGTTCCATTTGAGATGAACGCACTCTCTGCCCATCGGACACCCAATGAAGTGGAGTCATTTGCTAAAAATGCAGCTGCACGTGGAATAAAAGTAATTATAGCCGGTGCAGGCATGGCAGCAGCACTACCTGGTGTGATTGCAGCAAGCACTACCCTACCCGTGATTGGTGTTCCTATCAAGGGAATGTTAGATGGCTTGGATGCAATGTTATCCATCATTCAAATGCCTCCAGGAATTCCTGTTGCCACCGTCGGGGTAAACGGAGCACAGAATGCAGCTATTCTTGCAGTAGAGATGATGGCGTTATCGGATGCTCAATTAGCTCAGAAATTAGCCAGCTACAAAGCAGGACTCAAAGACAA
Source organism: uncultured Bacteroidales bacterium (assembly GCA_902766045.1). Classification (GTDB taxonomy): domain Bacteria; phylum Bacteroidota; class Bacteroidia; order Bacteroidales; family Paludibacteraceae; genus UBA1181. Next base: position 55,556 of record CACXCA010000058.1, on the reverse strand, counting down.
AATAGTGAAAGCCAACGCAGAATTGGCTGACGTGAAATACAAGTTCAAGACAAACTAATTCAGACAGAGGGCGAAGTTATCTTCGCCCATCTATAGCAATATGGCGAATGTCTATATAGGATTAGGTTCCAATCTGGGTGACAGGAAAAAGAATATCACCAATGCTACCGTGATATTAGGCTCTGTCATGGGGGATATAAAAATTCTATCTTCAATCTACGAAACAAAACCATGGGGATTTTCATCTGATAATCTATTTCTTAATGCAGTTATCCTAATAGAAACAGATTGTACACCAGAGACTTGTCTCCAAATGGCCAAAAGGATTGAAGAAGAAATGGGACGCACATACGCTCATCATGAACGATATGAAGACAGAGTAATAGATATAGACATATTACTATATGATGATATAACTATCCATACGGAAAAGCTGACAATCCCCCACCCTCTTATCCAAGAGAGAAAGTTTGTCTTACAACCACTTTCAGAAATTGCACCAGAACTTATACATCCCGTTCTCAATAAACCTATAAAAGATTTATTAGAAGAACTAGAGAAAAAATAAGAAGAATATTATGATATACTATCAATCTGAGAATATAGCAATGCCTAAACTTCCTAAAATGAAGGTCAACGCCTGGATTAAGGAGGTAGCAAAACTACATGGATATAGCGTAGGAGATATATCCTATATCTTCTGTGACGACAATAAAATTCTCGAAGTTAATAAAACCTATCTTCATCACGATTATTATACAGATATCATAACATTTGATTATACTGAAGGGAAAACCATCAGCGGAGATATGTATATTAGTCTGGATACCGTTCAAAGCAACGCTGAAAAGTTTGGAACAGAATATAAAGAGGAGTTTTATCGTGTCGTCATCCATGGCATACTACATCTATGCGGTATAAATGACAAAGGAGAAGGAGAAAGAGAAATAATGGAACAGCACGAGAATCAAGCTCTAGCAATACGTACATTCTAATAAGCACGAGCAATGACAAGAAGGAAGAAATCATCCCCAAACAAATCAAAAGGAAAGAGCAAAAGACTATATATCATAGGATTATGCTCTACCCTACTGATGATTATTGTAATCATCGGGATGATCAAACCTCAATCATTCCGTACCGCTTATCACAAGATTGAGCGAGCTATATTCAAAAACCCACAAAACAGTAGTGTGACTTTCCCAGAAAATGAAATCGTCGGAATAGATATTTCAACTTATCAGAATAATATAAACTGGGATAGCGTTACTTTTAAGATAAACCCAGAAACAAAGAGACTGACAAAGGATCCTAACGGAGAAAACAGAAAAGTAGAGTTCGTTTTGGCTAAAGCCACCGAAGGAATAACCATAAAAGACCCTAAATATCTGCAAAACAAAAAAGGAGCAGAGGAAAACGGATATCTTTTTGGTGCATACCACTATTTTTCAGTAACATCAGACGCTAAACAACAAGCTTTACACTATATAGAAACATCCGATTTAAAGGAAGGAAATCTAATTCCTGTTCTGGATGTAGAATACCAAGGGAAACTAAGCAAGGAAGAATTACGAAAGAGAGTTTTGATATGGCTTCACACCGTAGAGAACAAATATAACTGTAAACCAATCATTTACACATACGTCAACTTTCAAGACAACATATTTGATACCGAAGAATTTAAAAACTATTACTTCTGGTTGGCACACTACGGAGTCAACCAACCCAAGAATGAATGTAAATTCTGGCAATTTACGGAAGAAGGAGTCGTATATGGAATAACAGGGTATGTCGATATTGATATTTTTCAAGGAAGCAGAAGAGAACTAAACAAACTTAAACTACAAACTACCCAAAAATAGATTTATACATCAATCTATATTACACAAAAGAAATATTCACGTATATCCATTACACAATATAACCATATTATATCCAATATATATTTATGATGATATGTATTAAAATTAACACATGCATACATACTATCATATTATATACCATACATATTTATACACATACAAAAATATATATTATATGCCATACATACATATGTATATATAGAAATACAAAAATACAATCATACACACATACGTATAAATAATAATATTTGAATACAGAAATATATAATACATAAATATAGTAATACAAATATACAACATCAAACAAATATTGTAATACAACATATAATATTATTATAAATATAATAATACATAAATACTAAAATATGGTATATATAAAATATAATAATATACAAATAGAATAATACATACTATAAATAATACTAAAATACATATTTTAGGAAATACATGATGATATATGAATAAAAATATATATTTTTGTAAGCATATAATTACGTATTAAATATAATATCTATTATTCGAAATACAGAATACTAAAAATATATGAATATATATTTGCATATTACACATAATAAGGATATATTTGCATACAATAATAAATATTAACAGTAATGGCACTCAAAACAAGAATCATCAGCTTTTCCAATCACAAGGGTGGAGTAGGCAAGACAACCACTACCGCAAGTGTTGGTACTATATTGGCATCAAAAAAACACAATGTCTTATTAATCGACCTTGATGCACAAGCAAACTTAACGGCCAGTCTGTATGACGGCGAAGTGGAAAACTCCATTTATACTGCTTTGATTGGGAAAAGCGAACTACCCATCATCAAACTAAACAAGTATCTGGATTTAGTGCCTGCCTCACTTCAATTAGCCATGGCAGATCTAGAACTTGCTTCTGTAATGGCAAGAGAAAAAATATTATCAGAACTTCTCGAAAAAGTAGCTGATAAATACGAATACATCTTGATAGATTGTCCTCCTTCATTGGGACTCTTGACACTAAATGCACTGACTGCATCAACCGATATCATCATACCAATGGTGGCAGAGATACTTCCATTCAAAGGATTAACCATGATCAATGATTTCGTATCCATGGTTCAACAAAGACTTAATCCTAATGCTCATGTCTCTGGCATCATCATCACACGTTGGGAAACAACAAATCTGTCCAAAACGATAGAAGAAAAACTGAGAGAAAACCTTGGTGATATAGTTTTCAAAACCAAGATCAGAAAAAATGTAAGTCTAGCAGAAGCTCCTCTTGAAAATAAAAACATCGCTGAGTATGCTCCTAAAAGTAGTGGGGCAGAAGACTACAGAGCTTTGGTGAATGAGTTGATAAAAAAACTAAAAAAAGAATAAGCCATGGGAAAAGTGAATAACGATAAAATGAATGCGCTTTTTGGCGGACTAACCAAAAATCCCATCTCAGACAAGTCAGAAAAAAACGACAACTTTGACTCTTCAAACAATGTTGAATCAGGAAACGATGAGACAAAAAATGATTCAATTGAAAGAAATATTGAGGCTAAAAACACCGCTAAAACAACAAAAAAAGAAGAGGAAGGGAAATCAAAAACAATCCATTTCTGTACCGTTGCTGATATAGATAAAGTGGAAAAAATAAAAGCCATTGCTGATAAAGAATATATTCCTATCAAAGATATTGTGAACATCGCTTTCGATTTTGTTATCAAAAAATATGAAGAAAAAAATGGTCCAATAAGAATCAAAAATGTCAAAAAAGGTGATGCTTCCAAGGTATTTGAGCTATAATCTATAACAATATACACTACAATTCGAGGGTGACGGGATATTTACCGCCACCCTCATTTTATTTAACTGATTATCAACAACAGAGACAAGATTGTTAATAAAAAAGAAAGGATAAATTTTTTATTTAAGATTCTATCCCATACATTAGCATCGCAATTTAAAAATAAATAGACATGGAAAATACATTCACACTTTATGATGGAAATGACGAAGTAACTGTTTCATTAGACCGATTATTATCAAAGATGGAAGAGGGGGGACTCTTTCTTGAATTATCAGTTAAAGGTGTTCGTCCATGCTTAGAAAATCTTCTGGCAGCAGCGGCTGACATGGAATCCAATTCACAGATAGTAGTAGGGGATATGGTTGCAAGACTAACCTCTGCAGAGAAACAACTAAACGAAGCACTCTATCTTGTGCAAGATGCTCTCTCCACTGTCTCGACAGGATTTAAATTTTACAAAAGCACTGCCTCACTGCAAGAAGTTGTTTAACAAACAAAATAGGGGATAGATTTTCATAATCTATCCCCTATAATATGACACACCTTATCATATCCATCATCTGAAAACAAACATTCATCATCCCGCCCAACCTTCACGGTCTAAGTTCCGATAATTAATAGCCTCACTGATATGTCTGGTCTCCACATTTTCTGAGTGATCCAAGTCAGCTATCGTACGGGCTACCTTCAGAATACGGTCATAGGCTCTGGCAGAAAGATTCAGCTTAAGCATGGCAGACTTTAACCTGGCACTTGCTTCTTCGTTCAATTGCGTATATTTATGAAGAAGGCGAGACGTCATCTGTGCATTGCAATGTATCCCCCTTTCTCCCTTAAATCGCTCTAGTTGTATATTTCGGGCTTCTATCACCCTTGAACGAATCTGTTCACTTGTTTCTGCATTCGTACACTCAGATAATTTGTCAAATGGGACAGGAACAATCTCCACCTGTATATCAATTCGATCCAACAAAGGACCAGATATCTTACTCATGTATTTCTGAACAGCTCCTGATGGACACACACATTCTCGTGTGGGGTGGTTATAATACCCGCACGGACAAGGATTCATGGCGGCAACCAGCATAAAACTAGCAGGAAATTCTACCGTTGACCGAGCTCTTGAAATCGTGATTTTTCGATCTTCCAACGGCTGTCTCATCACCTCCAAAACAGTCCGCTTAAACTCAGGTAACTCATCCAAAAATAACACTCCATTATGGGCCAATGATATCTCCCCCGGTTGCGGATAACCTCCACCACCACACAGTGCAGCATCTGATATCGTATGATGAGGATTTCGGTAAGGACGTTGTGTCATCAACGATGTCTCCTTACCAATCTTACCCGCAACAGAGTGAATCTTTGTCGTTTCAAGAGCTTCATATAGTGTCAAAGGTGGCAAAATCGTTGGTATTCGTTTGGCTAACATTGATTTACCTGCACCTGGAGGTCCCACCAGAATGATATTATGTCCACCCGCAGCTGCTACCTCAAAAGCTCGTTTTACATTTTCTTGTCCCTTAACATCCGAGAAATCAATATCAAAATGTCCTTGATTGGCAAAAAATACGGATCTTGTATCCACAAATGTAGGCTCAATTGTTTCCTTTTTGTTCAGAAAATCTATCACCTGTTTTAAATTCTTGGCTCCATATACACTTAGATTATTCACCACCGCGGCCTCATTCGCATTTTCCTCCGGAAGAATCAAGCCCATGAACCCCTCTTCACGGGCTTTTATCGCAATCGGCAAAGCTCCTTTTATCGGCTGTAACGTACCATCAAGAGACAACTCTCCCATGATGATATATTTGTGTAACTCCTCATATAAAACATCACCTGCTGCCGCCATAATACCAATAGCCAACGGCAAATCATACGAGGCACCTTCTTTCCTGATATCTGCAGGTGCCATATTAACAATAACCTGATAATGAGGAAATTTCATTCCACAAAACTCTAATGCGGAGATAATCCTTTCATGACTCTCTTTTATCGCACTATCGGGTAACCCTACCAACATGAAACGAAACCCCTGGGTGACATTCACCTCAATGGTAATGGTTTCGGCATGAATCCCTTGAACGGATGCACTGAAAGTTTTTACTAACATATTTAATAAATTTTGACAAAAACAGATAATTAACAGATAGCTAATAGAAAAATCGTTCAATATTCACTGATTAAAGGTAGATCTTTGCTATAGCAATCTATGTAATGCAAAGATATAGGATTTTGGTAATTTTTCATCATATTCTCTTTTTTTTATTGAAAAACAAGTAACTTTACAGCAGAAATAAAAAGAGTTGATACCATCAACACGAAGAAAACCATAAATAAAACTGAAAAATAAAAAACTGAATAAATAGTATATGCATCAAAAAATACTAATAACCATAGCTTCATTGATATGCTCTCTGCTGTCTATATATGCACAAAACAAGAATTTAGTGTGGAAAGAAGACTTTGGTGTCGCCGCCGATTCTGTCAGAATGGATTTTGCAGACCCAGAACATACAATGCCCGGTCACTTCTGTCAATTAGACACCTCCGTATCCGTACAGGACGGCTCGTATGCTATCATGAATAGTACTGCATATGCTTTCGAGGCTAATCCATCACAAAGATATTTTAACCTAGGAAGAGACCATACTGGAAATAAAGATGGTGCTATGCTGGTGGTCAATACAATGGGAAGCATGGTGGGAGAGGTGATTTATGAACAGAAAATAGACTTCCCGCTGTGTTCTGCCAATAAATACCATATAAGCATGTTTACAGCAAGCATAACCTCCTTTACCTGTCAGCAAGCTTCTCTGAAATTAATCGTCCTCGGAGATGGTACAGATGAGCTAAATTCAATAGAGACAAAAGATATTCCTTGGTGGGATCTAGTCTCAGGGACATACGATGATCCTAAGAGCATACGGAAATGGACCGAATATGGTTTTGATTTTAACTCAGAAGGATATAAAACCATTACAATACAAATCATAAATGAAGCTAAATGTATAGTGAATGATGTGGAAAGAGACCCTAAAACACTGGAATCATGGGAAAGCTGCGGCGCAGGAAATGATTTTGTCTTAGATGACATTTCTCTCTACCGATACGATCAAGATGAAGTTCCTGAAGCAGAGGTTACATCAACCACTATTACGCAAGAGGCTCAATTGAATAGTAATTGTATATATACGTCTAGTTATAATATCCCTTCTTCTGTATTAGAAGCATGGCAAAAAATCTACCCAAGCATTTATATCCTATGGCAAAGCAGTCCCAACGGATACGAATGGACAAACATGATGGATAAAAGTGGTGTGAACAAACGCGAAATGGAGACGGAAGTGGATGCAACTCAGTCCACCCGCTATCGTGTCATCATAACAGGAGGAATGACAGAATCAGAAGGTGAAAATGTGGCATTGCAGATTGCTGCAAACGGCGGACCTGATGATGGATGCTATAAATTTGCAATCTCTAATACACTCGCATCAGGTAAGTTACAGGCTGATTGCTCCTTCAACCGTAATCTTAAAAAAATATGGACAGAGGACTTCGGTGTCATTGATTCTTTCTCAGTAAAAGGATATGATGGGGTAGGTACAAGCATGAAACTTTACAACCCGTCTGATGGTGAGGAGTTTGACGCATCTCACTATGTGGTAACTTCCGATGCGGATACATCCATATATGTACCCAACTCATGGAATAAATACCCAGAAAATAACGCCAAAAGTATCGCTCACACAAGCAACGATGCGTATCTGTACCTGCGATTTGGAGCGGCTACTTCCTCCCAAAAAGATATTTTATTGGATAAAACCATAAGTGGTCCGTTCTGTAACTGCAAATCACTATTGTTCTCTTTTAATGAGATAAACACATCTGGTTGGGGAACCATAAAAATTAAAGCTCAGATAACCAATGACAATGGCGACATCCTAGGTGAAGAGTCTTTCACTCACAACGGAGGAAACGATGCTCTTACATGGGTTCAACATATCATCCCTTTTGATGTGGAGAAGAACTATACTGGTAATATCCATATTCAACTTATAAACGAAGGTCAGGAAGAGTATGCCCGAATGGGTATTGATGATATGGTTATAGCCGTCTGCGGTGACTTAACACCAGCTGATCCTATCATTGGTATAGATAATACATCTCAAACGTATTTAACTGGATTTGACTGTAATGACGAACCTCCTCATACAATAACACCCCTCGGCACATCTGAATGGGAAGCAACTTATCCATCCTTCGGATATGCATGGCAGATATCCAAAGATGGGGGGAACTCATGGTCATATCTATCAACAGATAAGATTCTCTCTCATGAAAGTGATGAAGAGGGTATTTTCGAATACAGAGCGATCTTCGCTGAAACCTTATCGGATGCTGTAGAAATCGCAACAAAGGGAGCTCCTTCCGACCCTTGTATCATCTATAGTTACTCCAATGTGGTTGGATTGAATTGTCACCCTTCTGGTTGCAAAAAGCCTTCGTACAAAATAGATGGAGACACCGTAATGGAGATCTGTACAGACGAAGAAAAAGTCATAACCATTACCGCTAAACAACTGAATTCTGTCAACGTAGATGAACGACAATGGTACTCAAAACTATACAATGAATCCTCCTGGGAAGCACTCCCCGGAGAGACCAACGAGACACTAACAATAATCGATTATCCTGCTGATTCAACAGATTATCTGTTCATTGCAAAAAAAGATACTTGCTACTCCGACAGCGTATTATTCCGCTTGAACATACATACACCAATTGTCATAGAAGAGATACCCGACACGATTCTATGCGCTGGTAGTGACATAACTTATAAACCAATTCTGAAAAGTGGTCATCCAATCTACTACGTTTGGAACGATATCCCTTCAACAGAAAATCAATTAACAATTGAGAACGTAAGCGCCAACCAAACCATCACTTTCTATGCCAACGATAAGGTATGTGAATCTCAGAAACAAACTATCAAAATAGATGTGGAAGAGCAACTCGATTATGAGGTAACAATCGATCATCAAACTATCTGCGCTGGCAATCCTATAGCCCTTACTGCCATCTCATCTTCATCGTCCAGCACAGCAACAGAGACATGGAGTAAAAACAATGTGGCATTTAGCACTACTGCATCAACAACTGATTATCCAACAGAGAATACCACCTATGAATTCAGAGCAAAAGGAAATGTATGTCCTGAGTTTATTAAGACATTTGACGTAACAGTAGAAACTTCATCTGAACTGAATATCTCAACATCACAAACGAAGGTCTGTCAAGGAGAAACCATCACATTATCAGCCGAATATGGAGATGCAACCTCATTAGAATGGCAATATTCGACTGACAATATTGATTTCACAACATTTTCTACGGAACTCACTTCCACTCAAACATTCCCAATAAAACAATATGAACATTATTACTTTAAATTAAAGACAACCGGAACAGGCGCATGTCCTACCATATTCTCTCCAACTGTCAGCGTTGATGTTGACTTCAGCTTATCAATAGAGTGGGGGACAATACCTACATTATGTGCAGGCACCGAAATCTCCTTCACATTCTCTGGTATAGATGAAGAGGAACTACAAAATCATACCATTTCATGGAAAAAAGATGGAGTAGAGTTCGACAACCAATTAGAAACTACAATCTTCTTGGAGAAAACGGCAGATTATTCAATAACCATATCCAATGGAGTCTGCCCAGACCTTATACACACCTACACGATCGACGTACAACAACCAGTAGAGTTAACACTAAACGTAGATAAAGAGAAAATCTGTTCCGGTGAATCAATTGAATTTTCTGCTGATTATGGAACAGCGACCTCTCTCGTATGGGTTGCCGTAGATTTATCTGACGACTCAGGTCGTAAAGAGATCTCTTCTGAGTTAACATCAAAACTCACAGATACACCATCCCATTCAACAATGTACTGGCTTGAGTACCCAGGAGACAATGTATGTCCCAACACAATTTATTCCGATTTCATCGAAGTAACAGTAGAAGAGCCTATAGAATTTACACTCAATGAAGTACCCTCAATACTATGCGCAGGTACAGAAGTCAACCTTTCAGCCATACAAACAAGAGGTAGCTCCACAGAAGGAGTATGGACAAAGAATGGAGATACACTAAGTCACTTTTTCCAAACAACAGATACACCGACAGACAATACCCTGTATGAATTTATCATTCAAGGGGAGGTTTGCCCGGATGTGCATAAAACAATATCCGTGGAGGTTGAAAAAGCATCCGACTTAACATTATCAACACCAAACACAAAGATCTGTCCAAACACAAGCATTATACTATCCGCATCCTACGGAGATTCCAACACATTGGAATGGGAGAGTTCATCGGATGGCGTTAACTATACTGTATTCGACAACGAACTGAAAGCCAACCTGGAAGTCACGCCAGAAACGAATACCTATTACAGACTAAAAACAAAAGGCTCCTACTGCCCTCAAATTTTCTCCGACCCTCTTTTTGTGGAGGTGGAAGAAAGTATCTTAGCAGAACTGACAGTCAATGAGGATCTATTCATTTGCTATGGTTCTGAAATTCAACTTGGGGCAAAACTATATTCAGGAAAGAACAATACCATCCAATGGACAAAAAATGGCGCTCTCTTTGCTGAAAATACACTTACCATTCATGACACACCCCAAGAGGAAGAAAACGAGTATATATTTACCATAAAGAATGCATGTGGAACACTAACCCTATTCAATTATGTATGGGTTGAAAGGCAACCTAAAATAGCCCTTTCCATCGAAAAAGAAGGAATATGCAACGATGGAGATATTACATTATACGTTGAAGCAGAAGATTGCAACGGACTCTCCTGGCAAAGAAAATATGACTATGAAACAGAATATCATGAGATAACTTCGTTCATGGGAAACTCATATACAGATAAGATATCAGAACCTGCCACATATCGAATCGTATCAAAATACAATGAGGCATGTCCTACCGCATATTCAGAAGAGAAGCATGTCATGGTCGAAAAGAAAGGAGAAATCATCCTTCCATCGGATAATTTGACGATTTGTCCCAACACAAATGCAGAAATTAAATTGATACACAATGGCATAAAAGAGGATCAATTCTTGTATAAGACGACCCCAGCAACAGAGCTAACCACACAATGGTCCACCGGAAGAGTCAATCTATCTCTTGCACCATCAGAAACGACAATCATTGAGGTAGCAGTTGAACATAAATATTGTGAAACAGAGTGGCAGAAACTAACCGTCAATATTGATGAGACACCTACCATAGAGATCACATCAGACAAAAATGAGATATGCAAAGGAGAATCCGTCACCCTTTCATCGAACTATTTACTCGCTAATACACTCACATGGTATGCTACGATCAACGGACAACAGCAGATCATTGGGAATAGTGTAGGGGAGGTTTCTTACGCCCCAACAGAAACAACTACTTTCAACGTTATCGGTAGCACTATGTACAACTGTCCCACCACAGAAGGAAACATCACCATCAACGTGAACCAACCTATCACGTTCACTATCGATGATCAGAACATCTGTGAAGGCGACTCGACAGAATTAAAAATTAAAAATCTAAGTAGCTATACATCCATAGCTTGGAAGAATCAAGAGGAAGACATCATTGCAACCGATGTTACCCAACTCCCTATATCCCCAGAAGCCACAACAACCTATGCCTTGCATATTGAAAACGGTGTATGCACAGCAGATACAACCATAAAAGTAACTATCGTCACTACACCAAGCATTGTAGCACACGAAGAAATCAGCAACAAGACATACAAACTAACCTACGAGACTGATAATTATCCTGTATATTTCAACTACGGAGACGGTAGAGAAGAAACCACGTCAGATATAATCGAGAATGTTTTATATGGGGAAACATATACTATCAGCATATCCAACGAATATGGCTGTTCATCCACCTATAAGATGGAGACACCTCTCTATGATATATACATACCAGAGTACTTCCACCCAGAGATAGAAAACTGGAGAATCAACAACTTGGAACGATACGGAAAATGCAATGTAAAAATCTTTGATAGATTTGGAAAGAAACTGGCAGAATGGAATGAAAGTAATACAGAAGGATGGGACGGCACCTATAACGGAGAGAAACTACCATCCACAGATTATTGGTATGTTGTTTCCATTGGAGAATTAGATCTCGTATATAACGGACATTTTACACTGATACGATAAGCAGAAGAGTCGCATTATTTATCAAAACAGTAAAAAAAAATAGATGTTTATAAATCTTTTTTTACCCTACAAAATTTTATCTTTCAGAATATTTTAATTACATTTGTCTTCGATTATGGATATTTTTTTTGAACAAAAAAAGAGAGAAACTTCATTATCAAAAGCATTTTAAGACAACATAGAAAAAACTAAATTGTATTAAATTGATAGCACTATTAACCATATCATATTGGCAAATTAATGCTTTCGTTGCCTTTTTATTAAGTGCAATATTTGCGGGCGTATTAATACCAAAAATATTATTAATAGCATTTCGTCGTAAATTATTCGATGAACCAGATGAAAGGAAGATACATCATAGCACAGTTCCAAGATTAGGAGGTATCGCATTTGAACCCGTAATCATCTTTTGTGTCTTTTTCCTTCTCATGGTTGATTTACTCTCGGGGCAGGATTTGCTTTTAAATGAATTCAGTAAGAATGTCATTGAGATTTCTTCGGGCATTTGTGGACTCATATTATTGTATCTAATAGGAATCGCCGATGACTTAATCGGAGTAAAATATCGTGCTAAGTTTGCCATACAGATTGTATGCGGACTTCTATTTGTAATGGCAGGACTATATGTCAGTGATTTTCATGGACTATTATTCCTACACAACGTACCGGCATGGTTTGCCATTCCTTTGTCTGTTATTTTAATTGTGTTCATCATCAATGCCATGAATCTGATTGATGGTATTGATGGATTAGCTTCCGGTCTTAGTGGAGTAGCTTTATTCTACTATGGATTCTTTTTCTTTACAATCGAACAATACGCTTACTCAATCATAGCGTTCTCAACACTTGGAACAGTTATTCCGTTCTTCTACTACAATGTGTTCGGAATAGCAGAAAAACAGAAAAAGATATTTATGGGCGATACGGGTTCGCTTACAATCGGAATCATTTTATGCTTACTCAGCATAAAACTTGCCAACTCACCTGTAGAAGATTGTACGAATTGTAACCCGATTGCAATAGGATTTGCACCTCTATTAGTTCCTTGCATGGATGTGGTTCGAGTATTTTTACACAGACTAAAAAGTGGAAAGAGTCCGTTCTTACCCGATCAGAGTCATATCCACCACAAATTTTTGAAAGTTGGGATGAACCAACGTGCAGCCATGCTTACGATCATCAGCATCTCTGTATTCTGTACTTTATTAGTTGCATTAGGCTCGAAAATTATTAATGTCAATATTTTGTATATCTTCGTTATCGCCGCCTACACTGTTGGCAATTGTTGGTTATCCAAAAAGATTAAAGAAAAAAATATTGAGTGGTAATTTCTCTTAATCGATAACGTTATAAAAAACGTATCAATAACATCACATGAAAGTGAGGGTGTACCAAAACTAAATTTTGATACACCCTCATTCTTTTTATAAAAGAGTGTTGGTTAACTCTCTGAGAATCGAATATTTGACACTCTGTCTGTATAAGATATAAGAATATTAAAATCTGAAGGCGTTAAAATAAGGTTTAAATCACTCTATGTGCCTTTAAATCAATGTATTTGTTAATAACATTTACTCTTAGATCTTGAGGGCGACATAGAAGACTTTGAATACCATAACGACGTAAATTTTTCACAATCATACGTTTTTCGAACTCAATGTTCTCTGCTGTGACATGCAAAAAGTATTCCTCATCTGTAATAGGTCTTTTCTTTGCCATAGCCGAAAGTTCCTCATCCTTGAAGAAAACAACCAAGACAACATGATTGGATGCTAACTTACGAAGATAGGGGAGCTGACGTTCCATACTCACATTTGTATCAAATGTTGTATATATAATGAACAAACTACGTTTATTCACCTTGGCACGTACCCATTCATATAAAGTAGAATAATCACTCTGGATATACGTAGAAGACTGCTTATATAAATTCTCCATCAAGAGTTCCATCTGATTGATTTTTCTCGAAGCAGGAATATAACTATCCACCTTGCGTTCAAACGTTATCAATCCAGCGTTATCTCTATGTTGAATTACCATATAAGAAAGAGACAAGGTTGCATTGATTGAATAGTCAAGCAGACTCATATCCTGAAATGTATGCTGCATACCTCTTCCTTTATCAATCACATTAAAAACCTGCTGTGACTGTTCATCTGTATATAAATTCAACATCAACTGATGTTTACGCGCCGTTGCCTTCCAGTTGATCATTCGGTAATCATCACCTATGACATACTCCTTAATTTGATCAAACTCCGTACTACTACCGATTCTTCTAACCTGTTTTATTCCACATTCTCTTGTCTTATTCTCGATAGATAGCAACTCCATATTGCGAATGAAAAGAAATGATGGGAAGACTTTAACACGAGCAGGAGTATCCTCCATAAAATGACGCTCTGCCAATCCCCACTTAGAACTAACATAGAGATGAATCTTCTCAAATAGATATTCTCCCCGTCGCTGAGGAATTAGATTATATATCAACTTCTTTTCTTCCTTCGGAAGGATATGAGTACGAAGTCCAAAGTTCCTCATCTGGAATTCGACAGGAATCTCATCAATAATCTTAATATCAATAGGACGAGAATATAAGCTTTTTATAACAAGCGTAATAGGATTACTATCACCATTGGAAAAACGCTCTGACATGATTCTTTCACACTCTATATCAGAATCTTTTGAGAAAACAGAAAAAAGATCTACGAGAAAGGCAAGCAGCAATATGACAATAGCTCCAGTCCCTATTGAATAAAATATAGGCCAAAGCACACCCATTGCCGTCAAGACCACGGTGGCAGTCAACAGAATTAGAAAACGCTTCGTTAAAAACATAATTCAGCTATTATACAATCATTTAGGAGCTTCCACTTTTGATATGATATCCTCAATCACAGATTCGATGGACATACCCTCCATCTCAGCTTCTGCTGTTAATATAATACGATGACATAGAATAGGGTAGGTTAATACCTTAATATCATCCGGTATAACAAATGTTCTTCCTTGAATTAGCGCATAAGCCTTTACCGCATGTAGATAAGCGATAGATGCACGAGGAGATGCACCAATATAAATAGACTTATTGGTACGAGTCTCTTGAATTAACAAAGCAATATACTTCATTAATTTTTCATCAATGAAAATAGAATGTGCTAATTCTCTTAAAGATAGCAACTCTTCCTTCGTAAGAATCGGCTCAATACTCTCCAACTTTGTATATTTCATGTTGGAATTATGAGCTTGAATGATTTTCACCTCTTCATCGACAGAAGGATATGAAACCATTATCTTGAATAAGAAACGGTCTAACTGAGCTTCCGGCAAACGATATGTCCCCTCTTGTTCAATAGGGTTTTGTGTCGCAACAATCGAATACACATCACTCATCTTGTGACACTCTCCATCAATGGTGGTTTGTCTCTCCTCCATCAACTCAAACAAAGCCGATTGGGTTTTAGCGGGAGCACGGTTGATCTCATCCACCAAAATAATATCTCCGAATGCAGGTCCTTTATGAAACTCGAATCGATTGGTACTCATGTTAAAAACATTCGTTCCCAACACATCCGAAGGCATCAAATCCGATGTAAACTGAATACGTGAAAAATCTGCACTGATTAGCTTAGCTAACAAGCGTGCTGTCAAGGTCTTAGCGACTCCTGGGACACCCTCTATCAAAGTATGTCCATCTGCCAATACCGCCGTTAACAGGAGATCCAGCATCTTTTCCTGTCCAATAATTATAGAAGATACCTTCTCCTTTAATAATTGTACTTTCTCCTGAAACTTTAAATCCGTTATAATCTGTTCGCCTTCCATCATATATTATTTTAATTTATTGATTATCTGATTCATTTTATTAATATAGTCTTTCATTAAATCTAATGAGACATCGGACTTGTTTCGCTGAATTTCAATCAACTTGATAAACAGTTTGTCAAGGTCTTCATTTTTCTCTCCAATTAATTTACTAAGATAAACTATATCATCATGTAACGAATCCCCATTTTCAAACTTGAGATTCGTTCTTTCTCTAATTAATTCCAAAAATATTACAATTTTCTTTCTTAGAATGACAGATGTCTCTTTCTTCCAATAATAGTTTTTCCCTACCTGCTGAGCAAAATCAACCGTTCTGTTCTTTGGCTTTTTAATAACAGGTATAATACGCTGTCTTCTTTTGGTATAATACAACAAAAATCCAATGAACATCGCAATAATCAACAAATTACGGATATCCTGCAAGTACGATGAAAGATCAACTGAAGGAGATTTAGAAGAACTTTTATGTCGAACACGCGTATCCTCTGTCTCGTATAAACATGAATTTCGTAAATCCCTTTCGTAATGAAGAAGCCAAGAATTGCCAAACCCACTTACCTCATTCATAAGGTCAACTATCAAATCACAGCAATAGGTATTGTCATAAACATATGTACTACCATAATTAGTGAAGAGGAGAGGAATAGATACCAGCAATAATGGTGCCCCATCGTTTTTAACATACTTCACCGCTACAGGCTCATCATCAATCGTCGCAATAACCTGAACAGAATCATACTGCCATAAAAATTGATTTTTCACAGGATAAATACGTGAACGACACATCTCCGTAGGAAAATAATAATACTTTCCTGTCTTTTTTATATAGATCTTTGATACTTTATGATGATGCTTCCTCTTTATCTCCTCTGCAAATTTATCCACATCAAATGGATGGCTATTCTTTTTATCCCAAAACTCATCCTTAGCAAGAATCGTTGCCAACTTATTCTGACTTCTCTCATATACGGATTTATTGTAACAAATCTTATGTGGTTCATTCCATTGTCCAACACACAAAAGTGCAGAATTAATCGTATCCAACCGATCACTATACTTGTCGAATTCAGCATCCCATAATACATTATTGTCCGAAAAGATTACCGCTTCAAAGACAGAGACACCAAACGGATCACCACCATTGTCATCAAAGGAACATGACCAATCCATATAACGCCTATCACATGCTCCCAAGATCAATACAGAACATATCAGCACTATTATATGTAATTTCTTATTTTTCATTTCTTTATAATTAATAGCGCATTCTCTTGTGCATTATCAAACAACATACGATCTACTACTCCCTTATCGTAACGGGCTATCAAAAAGATACGAGTTAACTCCTTGAAACATTCCTTTTTCTTCACATCAGACATCTCATAATAATACTCAATAGGCGTCTTTGATTTTTCCCATGTTATCAGCTTATGATCATTCAACCAGATTAATGTCTCCACATATACAATACGGATAGCTTCCTTATAATTTTGATTATTCAAAGCCTCATTCAAATTTCCGCCTTCTAGTTTTTCTCCCCTTTTTACCCTAACAAGCTCTTCTTTTCGTTTCCCTTTTCTCCTATATTGACTCAAAACAACTAGCAATACAATGACAATCAAGAAAATAACTAGTCCAATAATCAAATAAAAAATAGGACCGGCAATATTTGCCATATCAAAAAAAGGCAGACCTTCATCAGGTCTATAGGGTTCCATCTTCTTCCCCGGACCATAATAATTTTCATATTCATAGTCAGATAGATATTTTTTTACATTATCATGCGATAGACTATCACTGGTTGGTTCAACATCTTCGTCGTCATCGTCATACTCTTCCTCGATAACTTCCTCGACGCTCAAATCCTTGGGGATATCAGATATGCTATCCTCCCCATAACTGTTGTAGCTAACAAGGCAAAATATAAAAAGGAAAATATTTCTGAAAAGGACCCTCATAGTTCCTCCTCCTTCCTTATTTTATTAGGGAGAATCACATAATAAAAAATAATAAATGCCAATGATCCGAAGATGATTAAGAGCTTGACAAATAATGGATATTCCGTATGCCTAGTAAGGAAACTTTCAAAGAAAGCTGCCAAGATAGTCAGAGGAATAATTGATATGAATATTTTGATACTTCGAAGCGCACTTCTCTTCAGCGCCTCTTTACGCGAATATGTCTTAGGAAATACCCAGCCCAATCCTAATGCAAGACTAGCAGCACCACCGATGATGATAGTGGAGATTTCAATCGTTCCATGAATCCAGATAGCCGTCATAGACTGGAATCCGACACCATTCAGGAAGAATAAGGTCTGAAACTCTCCTAACATGACTCCGTTTTTCATCATAATATATCCAGGACCCAAAATCGGTATCACCCCGTATGAATACGTTATTATATCTACCCTTAAGTTATTTAAGACAATGAACAAAAACATATCCGTCTCATCAGTGTTTCCATATACATCGGTCGGTACCCCGTTTTTTATATTCTCAAGCGTCATATTAACATAACTAGGACCTAATGTATTAATAATATTTTCCATGTCCTGAACAGCTAAAATAACACCAGCGATAGTGAACGCCAGGAATATAAAGAAGGACAATCGAAATTCAAAACGGGCTTCTGCCACATATTTAGGAATAACGTATGAAAAGAAATGTATCGTCGAATGAATAAAGTCAGTCTTACGTGGCGTATAGACATAGTCATGAAGAGAAAGCGCCATATTATTTAAATAGGACGTGACGCGACCTTCAGGAAACTGACTTTGTGAATATGATAAGTCCGCCGTAACATCCTGATACAAATCCGCAATGCGTTGCGTAGATAATGTACCGAGATGTTTTATTTCCTTTTCATATTTCAGCCATTTTTTCTTATTTTGTCTGACGAAAATATTTTCTTTCATTTTTAAATTAATTTTTGCAAAAATAATATAATCTAATAACTTTGCAAAAAACACAAATAAAAGAATAATGATAGGGAAGATTGAAGTAATCAACGGACAATATGTTAAAATGAACTATCAGGTCGCAGGAACTGACAGTCGCATGATAGCCTTGGGTATCGACAGATCCATTCAATGGCTGTTAGCTCTATTGTTACTTTTCCTTATTTTAGAATTAGAGAGATTTGTTGTTAAACCTAACGAATTTCTCATTGCAGCTGTATATGTTCTCATATATACCATGAATCTTATACTAGAATACATTTGGCATGGGAAAACAATCGGGAAGAAAATCATGAAAATAAAAGTCATTTCCGATAATTGCCAGCCACCCTCTTTCCAACAATGTCTATTACGCTGGATTATCTATCCTATTGACAGTATGATCATTGGTCTCATCTTTATCAGTAAACATGGACAAAGGATAGGTGACATGGCAGCTGGATGCTATGTCGTAAATGAGAAGACAAAGAAACTCGTCAATGTGTCTATTGAAGATGATTATAGATATGTGGAAAAGGATTATGAACCTGTCTATACTCAATTGAATGCCATGACAGAGAAAGAAGAAGCATTAATTTTAAAAGCATTATACGACCCCAATTATGTTTCTCAACAAACAGAAATAGCAAGGTCAATAAGTAAAAAGCTGGATCTTGAACAACAAGAGAGTAATAGCGAGAGATTCCTTATTCAATTGTATAATGATTATAAATATCTAGAAACAAAAGAGAATTAATAATTTATATGTTAAACTTAAAAAATTTTTAAAAAATGGAATGGTTTATTAAATGTTTAAAAAATTACGCAAATTTTAATGGTCGCGCAAGAAGAAAAGAGTATTGGATGTTCACACTAATTTTTCTGTGCATATACTACCCTCTTTATTTTGTAGGAATATATGCACAATTACCTATACTTTCTACTATAGGTCTGATTTTTGCTTTAGCATTGTGTATTCCATCACTAGCTGTTGGAGTTCGCAGACTTCACGACATTAACAAAAAAGGAATTTATCTTTTATTAGGTTTAATTCCTATTGTTAACTTCGTTCTTCTTTACTGGTTCTGCAAAGAAGGTGACAAGGGCGAAAATCAATTTGGTCCAGATCCAAAGGCAATTGCAGAATAATTCACTTGGATGATTAATAAATAAAGCCAGGAAGATTCCTGGCTTTATTTGTATCTACTCCTCAATCATATAAAATCTATCGAATTCATCAATATTTCATTCCTAATCTACAAAAAAAACACTACCTTTGCAATTCGTATGCGAAAAGGGCATATTCTATACTTGAAAAATAATAATATAATTTTATAATGAAGCGATTCAAATTGTACAACAACATTGTCGGGTGGATGGTTTTTGCGATTGCAGCCATTACATATTTACTGACAATTGAGCCAACAGCCAGTTTTTGGGATTGTGGCGAATTCATCTCAACAGCAGACAAATTGGAAGTAGGACACCCACCGGGAGCACCCTTCTTTATGTTGACAGCAAGGTTTTTCACCCTTTTTGCATCAGATCAAGCACACGTAGCCATGATGGTCAATAGTTTCTCGGCCATCTGTAGTGCATTATGTATATTGTTCCTTTTCTGGACCATTACACATTTAGCTCGTAAACTTGTTGTAAAAAATGACAATGAGATTACGACCGCTCAAACCATAGCCATCTTAGGTGCCGGTGTTGTTGGAGCGTTGGCTTATACCTTCTCCGATACATTCTGGTTCTCTGCCGTAGAAGGTGAGGTTTATGCCTATTCATCACTCTTTACAGCTGCTGGATTCTGGGCAATCCTGAAATGGGAGGACGTAGCAGACCAACCATACGCAAACCGTTGGTTAGTACTGATCGCCTATTTAATGGGTCTTTCTATAGGTGTACACCTTTTGAACTTGCTGACGATTCCTGCATTGGTGCTTGTATATTACTTTAAGAAATACAATGCGACATTAAAGGGTAGTATCATTGCGTTAGGCATCTCATGTGTTATCCTTATATTTATTCTATATGGTGTAATTCCAGGCTTTGTACAAGTGGCTGGATGGTTTGAACTATTCTTTGTCAACAGCTTAGGATTCAGCTTCAATGTAGGTACTGTTGTCTATGCAGTCCTTCTGATTGCCTGCCTGATATGGGGTATTTATGAAACAATGATTCCTACGAAAAAAGCGGATCAAGCATCAACATCAACGAACAAGAACGGACAAGCAATCAACCTAAGAATGATTATTTCTTTTGTATTATCCATTCTTCTTTTGGGTATTCCATTCTTGGGCGGAAGAATCAGTCCAATCATCGGCATTATATTGTCCATCGTACTATTTATTGTGCTTCTAAATTGTAACAAGCGTATTAGTGTTCCATTCTTGAATACTATTATTCTATGTTGCACAGTAATTCTATTGGGCTACTCAACTTATGCAACTATCATCATCCGTTCTGTTGCAAATACACCAATGGACCAAAACTCACCTGACGATGTATTTGCTTTGAAAAGCTACTTGAACCGTGAACAATATGGTGATACACCTTTATTATATGGAGAAAGTTACGCTTCTGAACTAAAACGTAAAAGAACGAATAAAGGTTGGGAGTTAGATATAGAGGAGAAAGAAAACCTCTATGCAAAGAAGATAAAAACAGATGCAAACGAGAAAGATAGCTATGAAGCATACGATAAAAAGAAAACATATAAATATGATCTTTGTATGCTCTTCCCTCGTATGTATAGCAAACAACCTGCCCATGTTGAAGCATATAGACACTGGGGTAATATAAAAGGACGTAAAGTTCACTATAGTGCTATGGGCGATATGAAGACCAAGGTCGTTCCTACTTTCGGAGAGAATCTGAGGTTCTTCTTCTCCTATCAAGTTGGGTTCATGTATTTCAGATACTTTATGTGGAACTTTGTGGGCCGACAGAATGATATTCAAGGTCACGGTGGTGTGATTCATGGAAACTGGATCAGTGGTATCAACTTCCTTGATAAAATTCGATTGGGCGACCAAAGTACTATGCCAGACGAACTGAAGGCAAACAAAGGATGTAACAAATATTATTTCTTACCATTCCTTTTGGGTATTCTCGGTATTCTATACCAGTTCTCTAAGGGAAAGAAAGGAACTGAGAACTTCTGGATTACCTTTATCCTGTTCTTCATGACAGGAATTGCCATTGTTCTGTATTTGAACCAAACGCCATACCAGCCAAGAGAACGTGACTACGCATACGCAGGATCCTTCTATGCGTTCTGTATCTGGATTGGATTAGGTGTGCTATTTATAGCGGATAAATTGAAAGCATTTATCGACAAACGAATCGCAGCAACAGCAGCTACTATTCTTTGTCTGGGAGTCCCTGCCTTAATGGCTAGTCAGAACTGGGACGACCATGATCGTTCAGGACGTTATACTTGTCGCGACTTCGGACAAAATTACCTCCTTTCACTAGAGCCAAATGCTGTCATCTTCACCAACGGAGACAATGACACATTCCCTCTATGGTACAACCAAGAAGTAGAAGGTGTAGGAACAGATGCCCGTGTGGCAAATCTAAGCTATTTACAAATGGGTTGGTATGTAGATCAAATGAAACGTCAAGCATACGATTCCGATCCGCTTCCATTGTCTTTGGAACCAAAAGACTACATGAATGGAAGATTGGATGTAGCTTATCTGTCATCCATCGTGCCAGAAATTAATATGGATTTAGCTCTTGATATAGCAAAAAATCCTATAAAGTATAAGCAATACAATCCGTATGGAGACGATAATGTGAACTTTATACCTTCTAAACGTTTCTATCTTGATGTTAACAAGGATGAAGTTGTTGCCAACGGTGCTGTATCCAGCAAAGACAAAAATCAGATTGTTGATAGGATACAAATGAACCTATCTTCAAAGAGCTATCTTGGCAAACACGAAGTGATGATCATGGATTTATTGCAAAATAACCATTGGAAACGTCCAATCTATTTTGCTGTCACAGTAGGAAGCGATAGTTATCTTGGTTTACAAAAATATCTTTCACTTGAAGGTATGGCTTATCGAGTTCTTCCTAAAGCAGGAGGTGTTCTTGCCAAAGGAGAGTATGTCAATATCGACCGAACATACGATAACTTGATGCATAAGTTTAAATGGGGTGGAATAGCAGAGAATCCAGATATCTATATGGATGAGAACAATCTCCGCATGACTTCAACACTCCGCTTCATGTTTGTTCGTTTAGTTGATGCTATCATGGCAGAGAGCTCAAAAGCAAAAGTAGAAAAACAATACTGCGAAGTGCTAAAATGGGCTCTTACACAGAATCCTGTGGATGTCTTAACGGATCATACAAACACAAGTTATATGAACGCTTATAGATCATTAAGCCGAATATACTATAACAACGATAGGATTAATAACCATACCAGCTACAGCGATTCATTACTGATTGCTTCAGCACCTGCAATTGCAAGTGAAATCACTGGATGTTCTAAAGACCTATCTAGAGCTGACATGATTCAACAATTGAATAACTATGCTAACCAAATTGACGAGTCTGCAAATAAAGCAAAAGAAAATGCGAATAAAGCAAAGGCCATTGAAGTGTTAGACTATTGTAATAAGGTAATGCCAGTTCCTCAGATTCCTTACACATCAGGAAGTTTGATGATGGCTCGTCAATATGTTGACTTGGGTGAACCAGAAAAAGCAGAACCTATTCTCACAACAATGAGAGAGAATGCTCTTCAATACCTCACATGGATTGCCGATATGGATTCAAGAAAGCAGAGAACTGTATCCTCTGACTTTGTAGAGTATTTCTCTATATTCGCTGACATCTTGCAGATTAGACAATCTACAGGAGTTAAAGATGAGGATTTGAAGGAGGATTACGATCTGTACCAAAAATTCATGAATATTTACAAACGCTTGAATTAAAGTCATGCTAATAGAACAAGTACCAACCGTCATTCGGAAAATTTTTCCGAAGACGGTTTGGCGACTTCCGAAAAAAGAGAAGACCGTTTACTTAACTTTCGATGATGGTCCTATTCCAGAGGTAACACCTTATGTTTTAGAACTGCTCCGCCAACACAACATAAAAGCAACCTTCTTCTGTGTAGGCGAAAATGTAAAAAAACATCCGGATATATTCCAAATGATCTTGAACGATGGTCACACCATAGGAAACCATACATATAATCATTTGGCAGGACTGACAAACTTTAGTAAAAAATACATCGAAAATGTTTACAAGGCAAACGAACATGTAAATAGTAACCTTTTTCGTCCCCCTCATGGCACATTACGCTATGGACAATTTTTCATTCTACGAAAGAAGTTTTTCATCGTTTTTTGGGATGTTGTTACGCGTGACTACAACCAAAAAATATCAGGAGAAAAAGTCTTGAATATCGTAAAAAAATATACTCGAAACGGTTCTATAATAGTTTTCCATGATTCGTTAAAAGCAGAGAAGAACTTACGATATGCCCTACCAAAGGCCATCGAATTTCTCAAATCAGAAGGGTATCTTTTCGAAGTCTTAAACGATAAAATAATTAATAATTAATTCGTATGAATATATTACTATTAGGTTCTGGAGGACGCGAACATGCGTTGGCATGGAAGATGTCCCAAAGCAACAAAGTTGATAAGTTATATATCGCTCCAGGTAATGGTGGAACCCTTACCGTAGGAGAAAACGTAGCAATCTCAGCTACAGATTTTCCAGCCATCAAAAAGTTCGTTTTGGAGAAAAACATTAATATGGTTGTTGTCGGTCCGGAAGATCCTTTGGTGAAGGGCGTTTACGACTTCTTCGTAGAAGATCCTGAATTAAAGAACATACCAGTTATCGGACCATCCAAGGAAGGTGCTCAGCTAGAAGGAAGTAAAGACTTCGCTAAGGCGTTCATGATGCGTCATAACATTCCAACTGCCCGTTACAAGAGTTTTTCCGCTTCTACATTGGAAGAGGGATGCAAATTTTTGGAAGAACTTCAAGCTCCCTATGTTCTGAAAGCCGATGGATTGGCTGCAGGTAAAGGTGTATTGATTATCAACGACCTTGCAGAAGCTAAACAGGAACTAAAGAACATGTTGGATGGAAAATTCGGTGATGCAAGTGCTACCGTTGTGATTGAAGAATTCCTTTCTGGCATCGAATGTTCTGTCTTCGTTTTAACCGATGGAAACGATTATAAAATACTCCCTGTAGCAAAAGACTACAAACGAATCGGTGAGGGTGATACAGGTCTTAACACCGGAGGAATGGGTGCTGTTTCTCCAGTTCCATTTGCAGATAAAACCTTCATGAAAAAAGTAGAGGAACGCATTGTAATCCCTACAATTGAAGGATTGAAAAAAGAAAATATCTGCTACAAAGGATTTATCTTCCTCGGTCTTATCAATGTAAAGAATGAACCAATGGTCATTGAATACAATGTACGCATGGGTGATCCTGAAACAGAAGCTGTTATGCTTCGTATAAAATCAGACCTTGTAGATCTCTTTGAGGGTGTAGCAACTAATTCATTGGGTACTAAAACACTGATTGAAGACGAACGTGCGGCTGTCACCGTTATGATGGTTTCTGGTGGTTATCCAGAAGCATACGAGAAAGGGAAAGAGATAACTGGACTTGAAAATGTTCAAAACAGTATCGTCTTCCACGCAGGAACACAAATGAAAGATGGGAAATTAGTCACTAGCGGCGGACGTGTTCTTTCTGTCAGCTCTTACGGCAAAGACAAAGAAGCTGCATTGGCTCAATCCTTCCAAAACGTACAAAAAATCAATTTCGATAAAAAGTATTTCAGAAGTGACATCGGCAAGGATTTAAAATAAAACCATGGATTTTCGTAGCTATACAGACTTAATTCTTCCGAAAGCATCGAATATTGCTTTCTGTATAATTACCGTAATATTACTATGGAGTGGATTATTTGAATCCACAAATGATATTTTACCAGTGGAGAACCTATTGCTAGGCAACTCTCCACTGGCTTATCTTTTTGCTCATAATTTTGACTTCTTATCGATTCCTGCTATCGTTCTATCCGCCATCATTCTTTTGCTTGTAGCTTTTTCGATGGTATGGATCAACGAAATCTATTCTTTTATTGCAGTTAGAACAATTCTTCCTGCCTTTATCTTTATCGTCATCTCCTCGCTGGCTCTCAGGCCTCACGCTTTCAGTATTGCCCTGATTATTGTTCTTCTCTTTGCTTTAATCATCTTCTTTTCGTTTAAACTCTACGAATGTTCACAAAGAGAAATAACAATTGGGATTTTTAATATTGGTATTCTATTAGGAATAGCAACCTTGTTCTCTCATTCCTGCATCTTCTATACACTTGTCTTATTTCTACTGTTTTACCAACAAAAGACATTATCCTTCCGAACATTCATAGCCTACATCATGGGCCTATCTATACCTTTCTTATACACCACACTTATATATGTAGCAACAGATAATACATATTATTGGACGAACTATCTTACTTCATGGTTTTCCAATGCACCATCTATATGGTCTGAATTAAATGAAAATACTTTATTATACCTTTGTGTCATCAGCGCAATAACGATCTTCTCAATCGTAAAAGTTTTCTTTTTACGTTCCCATCAAAGCATACGAAATAGAGAAGAAACAATGTTTATTCTCTATATGCTCATACTTACAGTTCTTTTGCTTAGTCTGGGAATAACAAGTGATGCGCTTCTTCTTCCGTTATTTTTCTTCTTCTCCTCATTTTTGATCGGTCAAGCCTTCTCTTCCGACTTTTCACTATCTACAAAAATAGGATGGGGGATATTCTTACTCAGCTCCATCGCCTTCCTGCTTTTTCCTGATTACGAGTGGAATCTATGATAGACTTCTTGATTCAATACGGTTATTGGGGATTTTTTATAGCATCCTTTCTCTCTGCTACTATTTTACCCTTCAGTTCAGAATTGATTTTAACAGGTTTATTGATTTCCGGTTCATCCCCATGGGCATGTATTATATTAGGTACAATCGGTAATACATTAGGTGGACTGACGTGTTACTGGCTTGGCAGTAAAGGTAAAATAGAATGGATTGAAAAATATTTAGGAGTAAGCGAAGATCAATTATTCAAAATACACAAATGGGTTGAAAAAAAAGGTGCTGTTATGGCTTTTTTCTCTTTTCTACCTATCGTAGGAGATGTCATCAACGTTGCTTTGGGGTATCTACACTCCAACATAAAATATGTAACACTCTTTATGACATTAGGAAAATGTTCAAGATATGTCGCATGGATGTATCTAAACAACTATATAATCCAACTCTTCTGAGAATCCTATTTTAATTATTGAAAGTCAAACGAAAGAGGTTTGGCACTTTTCGTTTTTAATAAGCTGCGTAAAGAGGAATTCAGATATTCCTTTGCATCCTTTTCCTTTTTATTAGGCAACTTAAAATTTAACTCCTCAACATAATTCAACTGCGTATCGTAATCCAACATTTTGAACTTCCGGATATAATCCTCTTGTATATACGTATCAGGGAAGAATGAAGTAATAACTTCCATATAAAAATCCACACAAAGCTTCTCTTTATCCTTTTTGTTCATCTTAAGCAGATTTTGTCGGAATGAATTACCAACCACC
This sequence comes from uncultured Bacteroidales bacterium, assembly GCA_902766045.1. Taxonomy (GTDB): domain Bacteria; phylum Bacteroidota; class Bacteroidia; order Bacteroidales; family Paludibacteraceae; genus UBA1181. The sequence continues at coordinate 28,216 of CACXCA010000058.1, read as the reverse complement.
TTAATAAAGAAGATCCAATTCGTAATGGCACGTCTCTTCTGTCCTGGTACCGATACCTTATTACCAATGGTATAGTCAAAGTATAATTCACTTTCCCCTTCATTAGCCATTCGCTCCAACTCTTCCTGTGCGGGTTTTATAACATACCGTTCAAAATCACAACTATCGGAGAACTTCTCCTCACAATTCAACAACTCCCTCAAGTGTTTATCCGTTATGTTCACCATCATCTTCTCACTGTTCTTAAACTGAGAACACAACTCATACAATCGTAATGTAGTATATGAACGAGTACGCATGGTCGTACTCAAATTCATCGTCGTATAATTACCGATTGCCGTGATTCTATTCACTAAACTGACCATTGTCGGACTCATCTCCACATAGATAGATTTTCCCCACTTGGCCATTTCCAGCTTTGTAATCAAAGCTATCGACTGCCAATTTCCATCCTCATCCTCAAAATCGACACAAAGTTTTTTCTGCAACTCAGATAAACTTCTACGTAACGACAAATTGCTACTAGCACATCCCACACTCACCAATTCAGCCGTAGGCACATCCATACATGCACCACCAAATATCTGAGGATTACTTTTCTGGAAATTGGCGATCATATAACTCATAAATTTCTTCTGAATCAAAGAAAATTTCTGTCTCGCCTGTGTTAAACGGTTACTCTGAAAAAACGTGACATCCGTAACTGAATCAAATTGTTTATCCTGCATCTTAATAAACAACTCTTCTCCAGCTTTCGATCGCATCAAATTGGAATAAAAACGTTCCATCGGACGTCGAATCTTCAACAAAATACCCTTCTGAAACTCATCCAACTCTGCAGGTAGAACATCATATAACGTAAAATGAATCCGATAGGTATCCATAATCTGATATAACGGAGCAAAGAAATGATACTCCGAAGATGGATCCTCGAACATCTCATAAACAGAACGCTTGGTATAAAAATTGATTCCTCCGTCCCCACGAAATGAATAGGGAACACAATTATCAATGATAAAACCCACCTTTACCTTCTTACACAAAGGATCTGTTGAATCTGCAAAATTACGGAGCACTTGATTACCTACTTCCAAAATACGTTTCAAATCATCTCCTTCTGCAATTTTATCTACGTTATTTTCCATATAAAACCATTTAACAACGCAAAGATAACAAACTTTCCGAAATAATCTATCATTTTATCCGCATTTTTTTTTCAAAAGTTCCGCAATATCTTTTCATTTATTCCGCAAAATAGTCTATAAATCTAACTTAGAATATTGAAGTTCAATAAGTTATGAAATTATACAAAATAGAAAATAAAATTAATAAAAAAATAGATAAATAAAATATAGAAGGACAAAAAATTTTTATTCATATAAAAAGAATGTGCGGAAGAAATGTTCTCTTTTGAATCGCAAGTGCGGAAAGATTGTAAGATTTAAGCGAAGGAATATAAAAAAGATAACAATTTTTCCGCATTGAAATAGTAAGAGTATATCTGCGGAAGAAATGTTCTCTTTTTTTTAAAACAGGAAAAGGAGTGCGGAAAAAATGTTCTGTTTTATATCCATCGTACGGATAAGATAGTTGAAACGATAAAATAATAGCATAATTGTAAACATCTGTATTTTAATACATTACAATATTTTATTATGACTAGATCAACGCAATAGCGTAAAAATATAGAAGAATAGTCCTTCTATGGACAGCTCGTGCGGAAAAAATGTAATCTTTTTGAGGGGATAAAAGCATGAAAAAGGAACAAAAGTTCCGCACTGTTTTATTAGACTACTGACTATCAGTCACATAAATATTGGTGCGGAAAAATTGTTATCTTTCTTGGAAAAGCAAATATAAGGAAGACGGAGAAGCAATAAAAACAAAACTACAATTATAAGATATTGAAAATCAAAAATTTATAATAATATAAAGAGTTAGATGGACGGGGTGAAAAGAGAACAAAAGTTCCGCACAGGAGATGTCAGTAAAGGTTAACAATGCGGAAAAAATGTAATCTTTTCGAGGCTTTTTGAGAGGATTAAAAGATAAAAAAAAGAACAAAAGTTCCGCACTGTTTTATTAGATTACTGACTATCAGTCACATAAATATTGGTGCGGAAAAATTGTTATCTTTCTTGGAAAGACAAATATAAAGAAAAAGAAGAAGCAATAGAAGTAAACAATAAGTATAGTACACTGAAAATCAAAAAATTACAATAAAACAAAAGTAAGATAGACGAAATGAAAAGAGAACAAAAGTTCCGCACAGGAGATGTCAGTAAAGGTTAACGATGCGGAAAAAATGTAATCTTTTCGAGGCTTTTTGAGTGGATTAAAAGATAAAAAAGAGAACAAAAGTTCCGCACTGTTTTATTAGATTACTGACTATCAGTCACATAAATATTGGTGCGGAAAAATTGTTATTTTTCTAAGGAAATAGAAGCCTACAATTTTTCCACATAGTTGTTTCATTCTTTCCGCACTGAGGGTATCAAAAGTTCCGCACTAATCTTACAATCTTTCCGCAGAAAAACAGCTAAAGTCAGCAAAAACAAAGGGATTTCAGAAGTTTGTAAAATAAGAAATAAAATATATATGTAAAATACATACATAAAATAAAAGCAGAAATTTTTGATTTTATTTTTTTTAAATAAAATTGCAATGAAAAATCAATAGTAATATGTGATATATTTGCAATAAAAAAATAAGAAAACAAAACGTGATGAAAAATAGAATAGAGATAGTAACCATTGACGATGAGATTCTGGTTGGAAACAATAAGAATTTCAACTTGGCTTGGTTAGGAAAATGTTTGAGTGAAAAGGGGTTTGCAGTCCAGCAAATCACAACAATACCCAGTAATAAATCTCAGATTTTATCATCTGTTGCATCAGCCTTCAATCAAGCCGACGCTGTTTTATTAACGGGTAGGATTGGAATAGATGAAGGAGACTTTATAAAAAGATGTTTATGTGAAATCTTCTGTACAGAGTTGATTTTTCATGAAGCAACTTACGAGAATGTGCTTTCAATCATGAAGAACAGTACAGATGTGCCAGCCGAGTGGTGCAAAAGACAAGCTATGCTTCCAAAGATATGTACTCCGATCCTCAATCAGGGGAGTATCATGCCTGTTTTATGGTTTGAACGAATGGATAAAGTGCTGATTTGGTTACCTGGCTATCGGGATGAGTTGGAAGGTATTATGCAAAATGACGTTCTTCCTAAGATGATAGATTTTCTGGAGCAGGCAATAATCGAGAGAAGAACGCTTATAGTTCGTGAGAGAGGAGCTGTTGCGTTATCCGTTCAGATAGAGAAGTGGAAAACACATTTGCCAGATAATATTCGTGTCGCGCTATCCCATCGGTCGGGATATATACAGTTACGGTTGACAGGGGAGTCCGACGACCGGGTGGAGCTGCAGAAAGAGATGGATAGGCAAGTAGAACAGATTCGTGCTATATTGGGTGATAACATCTTAGCAGATGAAGATATTCCGCCAGAAAAGATTTTGACCAATCTATTGCAGGAAAAAGGATTAACGATATCTACGGCAGAAAGTTGTACGGGAGGAACCATTGCCTCGTATTTAGCTAAGCATCCGGGAAGTTCCACATTTTATATTGGGTCGGTGGTTGCCTATTGTAATGAGGTAAAACATGCTATATTGGGAGTTGAACAAGAGGTATTGGATACGGTAGGTGCGGTTAGTCAGCAAACAGTAGAGCAGATGGCAAAGGGAGTTAGACGTTTATTGAAAACAGATATTGGGATATCAGTATCAGGAATTGCGGGTCCTGGCGGCGGAACGAAAGAGAAGCCAGTAGGAACTGTATGGATAGCAGTTGCAGATGCAGAACGAGTAGCGTCTAGGAAGTTGCAGTTGGGCAATTTGAGAGAAAAAAATATTGAAAAAGCGACAGTCGAAGCGATTTTTTTAGCAAAAGAATTTGTAGAAAATAAAAAATGATTGTAATTTTGCACCTCAGAAATTTATTCGGATATTGGTGAATCCGAAACTAATTTTTTTAGGAAGGAAAGGTGACATTTGGTTAGTTTTCTGATAGTTACGCTGCTTCGATAAGAAGATCAGGAAAAAATGGGAACCTTGCTTTATGAGTAATAACTTTTAGATTTTATACAGCGATGTCAAAAATTTGTGCAATTACTGGTAAAACAGCATTAAATGGAAATAATGTTTCTCACTCTAAAAGAAGAACTAAGAGAACATTTGATGTTAATTTGTTTACTAAAAAGTTTTATTGGCCAGAGCAGGATTGTTGGATTAGTTTGAAGTTGTCTGCTAAGGGGCTTCGTACAATTAACAAAAAGGGTCTTAATGCGGCTTTAATTGATGCAGCAAAGAAAGGTAACATTTAATGGAGGACTAGAAAAATGGGAAAAAAAGGAAAAGAAAATCGTGTGCAAGTAATTTTGGAGTGCACCGAGCATAAAGATAGTGGTATGCCTGGAACATCTCGTTATGTCACAACTAAGAATAGAAAAAATACTCCAGATAGATTGGAATTGAAGAAGTATAACCCAATCTTGAAAAGATACACTATTCACAAGGAAATTAAGTAATTTAAACTTTTAAAAGAGAATAGATTATGGCAAAGAAAGCAGTTGCATCCCTTCAAAAAGGTGAGGGACGTTCTTATGCAAAGGTTATTAAAATGGTTAAGTCTCCTAAGACAGGTGCTTACTGTTTTGATGAGAAGATCGTTCACAACGATGATGTAAAAGCACATTTGGCTAAATAATTTTAGCTTTATTATATAAAGCGTTATCCTTTTGGGTAACGCTTTTTTGTTTTAGATGGGTTCTATAAATTTCGTTTGATGGATAACATCCTTTTAGGGGTATTTTGTGTCAAATATTACTGCAATCGTTTTGTTTTTCGGGAAATAAAGTTATTTTTGTAAGATTTTAAAGTATAAAGTATAAAATTATATTTTATGAGGGTAAAATTTTATTTAGCAGCTGTTGTGATTGCAGCATTAGGTTTTGCATCATGCAATAAGAATGCAAAACTCAATCAATCAGAGGAAAATACAACAGATTCTGTTTCTGTTACAGTTTTTAATTTAGGTAATGGAGTGAATGTAAGTCACTGGTTATCACAATCTCCTTTCAGAGGTGCAGAGAGAGATAGTATGATTACCAAGAAAGATTTTGACTCTATTGCTGCCATGGGATTCAATCATGTTCGTCTCCCAATTGACGAGGAGCAGTTGTATGATGAACAGATGAATCATGATGAAAGTGGATTCAAACTGTTGCATAATGCTATTCAGTGGTCTTTGGAGAATAATTTGAATATTATTGTGGATCTTCATATTCTTCGCTCTTATCATTTTAACAGCGAAAATGCCAAGCCTAATTCATTGTTTGAAAACAAAGAGGATCAGGAGAAATTCCTGTCTATTTGGTTGGATCTTCAAAAAGAATTGAAGGCTTATCCAAATGAGCGTGTAGCCTATGAAATATTGAATGAACCGAACGCACCATCATTTGAGGTATGGAATAAATTTGTAGCTAAATTCATAGAAACAATAAGAAAAGAGGAGCCTAACAGAATGTTGGTTATCGGAGCAAACTATTGGCAGGTTCCTTCTTCTTTCGCCTATTTATCGGTTCCAGAAAATGATAAGAACTTGATACTTAGCTTCCATTTCTACTCTCCATTGTTGATTACACATTATCGTGCGCCATGGAGCGAGAGTACTAAATATTATACAGGAGGAGTGAATTATCCTGGTTTGATTGTGCAAGATACGACTAGTTACAAGGATTTGACGGAGGAGCAACGTGCACAGATGCGCACAAATAATATTGTTGTGAACATTGAGACGTTGGAGAATGAGTTAGAACCAGCTATTCATTTAGCAGATTCTTTAGGTCTGCAATTGTATTGTGGTGAATTTGGCGCTTATCCTCGATACATAGACAAGGAGATCCGTCTAAGATGGTATGATGATATTGTAACGATATTCCGTAAACATAACATAGCAAATGCACACTGGTGCTATAAAGGAGATTTCCCTGTTGTGAAAAAAGAGGATGGCTCTGCCAATGAATTACCTGCTATCTTGACAAGGAAATAAAAAAGTGTTTGGATTTTCTTTAAATTCATAAGGAGTATTAAATGGGGCTGTTCAAAAAAAAGAATAGTCCCATTTTTTTGCTTAAACCTATAATAAAGTGATAAATTTCTACTAACTTTGTTGCAACTTCGGTGTTATATGCAAAGATGACATTTTAGAAACGAAAGATAAATTAAACTTAGTTAGGAATTATGAGCCAAGTAGAAAACAAAGTGGCTGAGAAATTGCTCGGCATTCATGCTGTAAAGGTTCAACCAAAGAATCCTTTTACATGGGCATCTGGGTGGAAATCACCTATTTATTGTGATAATCGTAAAACTTTGTCTTATCCTGAAATTCGTTCGTTGATCAAAGAAGAATTGGCCAATATTGTACGTGCGAAATATGCGGGTGTAGATGTAATAGCCGGTGTGGCTACAGGTGCTATCGCACAGGGTGCTTTAGTCGCTGATTTACTTGGGAAACCATTTATCTATGTTCGTTCTGCTCCAAAGGATCACGGAATGGGTAACTTGATTGAAGGTGATTTGAAAGCCGGACAAAAGGTGGTAGTCATTGAGGATTTGATTTCTACTGGAGGTAGTAGTTTGAAGGCGGTTGCTTCTCTTCGTGAAGCGGGTGCTGAAGTGATGGGTATGGTTGCCATCTTCACATACGGTTTCCCTGTTGCTTCTGAGAAGTTTGCTGAAGCAAATGTTGAGCTAACAACATTATCGAACTACAATGCGGTTCTTCAACATCTGCTCGACACAAAGCAGATTGGTGAGGTTGAAATGGAGACATTGAAAAAATGGAGAGAGGCTCCAGAAGTTTGGGGTAAATAAGAATTACATATAAGCTGATAAGATGTCAACATTTGAAAGTGAAGTAACAAAGGCTGCGTGCAATGATTTTGAGATTTTCAATGTTTTGTCTGACATGCGAAACGTTGAACACATCAAGGCTAAAATTCCACAGGATAAGGTTTCAAACCTTATCTATGATTGTGATTCTTGCCATTTCTCTATTAATCCAATTGGAAATATGGGGGTGAGAATTATCGATCGTGAACCGAATAAGACGATTAAATTTACTTCTGATCAATCAATGATTGGTTTTGATTTCTGGATCCAGCTGAAACAGGTAGCAGAGAATGACACACGCATTAAGCTTACGATAAAGGCGGATCTAAATTTTATCGTTAAATCGATGGTGGAACCGATGATTCAGCCTATACTGAATAAATTGGCGAATGCCTTGGCTAATTTACCGTATAAAAATTATCAAAATAAAATATAAATATACACTATGGAATTGATTGAAAGTGTTATCAAAAGGGCTCAGGCTAACCCTCAACGTATCGTTCTTGCTGAAGGAACAGAAGAGAGAACGTTGAAAGCCGCTGATCAAATTATTGAACAGGGTATTGCTAAGATTACTCTATTGGGCAACAAACAGGAAATAGAAGGATTGGCTTCTCAGTTTGGTTTGAAGAATATCTCAAAGGCAACAATTATTGACCCTGCTAACAATCCTAATAGCAAGACATATTCTGACCTTCTCTTTAAGCTTCGTCAGAAGAAAGGTATGACAGAGGAACAAGCTATCGAAAAGGTAAAAGATCCTTTGTATTTGGCTTGCTTGATGATCAAGAATGGTGATGCAGATGGAGAAGTAGCTGGTGCAAGAAACTTCACAGGAGATGTGCTTCGTCCTGCTTTCCAAATTGTAAAGACTAGACCTGGTATCGGTGTGGTTTCTGGTTGTTTCATCATGATTTTTAAAGATAAATCTATCGGATACAATGGTTTGATGTTGTTTGCTGATTGTGCTGCAACACCTAATCCTGATGCTGAACAATTGGCTCAGATCGCTGTATGTAGTGGTCAGACAGCTAAGAATATTTACGGTTTCGAAGATCCTCGTGTGGCTATTCTTTCTTTCTCTACAAAGGGTAGTGCTAAGCACGAAATGGTGGATAAGGTGATCGAAGCTACAAAAATTGCAAAAGAGATGGCTCCTGATATGAAGTTGGATGGTGAGTTGCAGGCAGATGCTGCAATCGTTCCTTCTGTAGCAAAGAGCAAAGCTCCTAATAGCGAAGTGGCTGGTACTGCTAATGTATTGGTATTCCCTGAGTTGGAAGCTGGTAACATTGGTTACAAATTGGTTCAACGTTTGGCTGGTGCTGAGGCTATCGGTCCGTTGTTGCAAGGTTTAGCTGCTCCAATCAATGACCTATCTCGTGGTTGCTCTGTAGATGACATTGTTAAAATGGTAGCAATCACAGTAAATCAGGCTATCGAAGCTAAAAGCAATAATTAAATCATTTAATCATTTAATGCATTCGTCCCTTGTGTATAAGGAATGGATGGTATGACATAGAAAAATGAAGATATTAGTAATCAACTGTGGTAGTTCTTCTATCAAGTATAAGTTGTTCAATATGAGCACTAAGGAGGTGATGGCTCAGGGTGGAGTCGAGAAAATCGGTATCCCTGGTTCATTCCTCAAATTCACCAAAAAGAATGGTGAGAAGGCTGTTATTGAAAAAGATATGCCAGATCACTCTGATGGTATTGAGTTAATTTTTAAAGTATTGACAGATCCAACAGAGGGTTGTATCAAATCCTTGAATGAAGTGGATGCTGTAGGTCATAGAATTCTTCACGGAGGTGATAAGTTTACAGAGAGCTGTATTGTCAATAAAGTGGTGAAAGACCAGATCCGTGCATGTTTCCCATTGGGTCCATTGCATAATCCAGCTAACTTGAAGGGTATCATGGCAGTAGAGGAGTTGTTGCCTGATTGTCCGCAAGTTGCAGTGTTTGATACTGCATTCCATCAGACCATGCCGAAGGAATCTTTCTTGTATGCGATTCCGTATGAATTGTATGAGAAGGATAAAGTTCGTCGATATGGTTTCCACGGAACTAGTCATCGTTATGTATCAAAACGTGCGTTTGAGGTGTTGGGCATTAAGCCAGAGGGTACTCGCATGATTACCTGTCACATCGGTAATGGTAGTTCGGTAACTGCTATCAAAGATGGTAAGTCATTTGATACTTCCATGGGTATGACACCGTTGGAAGGATTAATGATGGGTACTCGTTCGGGTGATATTGATACAGGAGCTATCACCTATCTGATGGAGACAGAGGGATATAATGCAAAGAAGGTATCAGATATCTTGAATAAGCAGAGTGGTATGTTGGGTATCTCTGGTGTCTCTTCTGATATGCGTGAGATTCGTGCTGCCATTGCAAAGGGTAACGATCGTGCTAAATTAGCATTGGATATGGTTATCTATCGTATTAAGAAGTATGTAGGTGCCTATATGGCTGCTTTGGGTGGCGTGGATATCATTGTCTTCACTGGCGGTATCGGAGAGAACGTTGAAGTGGTACGTGAAGGTGTTCTAAGCAATATGGAGTTCTTCGGTATCAAGTTAGACAAGGCTATTAATGATAGCGTACATGGTGAGGAGAAAGTCATCAGCGCGAAGGATTCTAAAGTAACGGTAATTGTTGTTCCTACCGATGAGGAATATACAATTGCTTCTGATACATTAGAGTTGGTATCTAAGAAATAATAGCAAATAGTACAGTCCGCTAAAATGGATTGGTATAGATAACCTTGGGGGTGTATCAAAATTCATTTTGGTACACCCTCGTTTTTTTTGTAGAGACGCACGGTCGTGCGTCTCTACAACCTATGTTAAATGTTAATTTCGTGCCTGTTTCATTTATTTTTTAATAAATTTGTATTGTTTTTTCATAAAAACAATACATTTGTAGCATTTTACATTCACAGGGTATTTGAAATTAATATAACACAATTTATAGAAACGCATGGGTTCAAATGAAGCCTATGACATTGTTAATTATATACAGTTTAGCTTATGTGTAGTTTTTTTACCCCTAAAGCCCAAAGGCCTTGCATAAGTCATGGTCCGCAACGGAAGGGATGGCAAGTGATCTCCTTGCTCTTTTTCCTGTTGTCTTTTTTTTATCAGTCGGCTGCAGCAGCCAACAAAGTAGTTTACGGAGTATTCAACGAGAGTGAATCCACCTTCACTCTGAAGTATGGGGAGGACCCTGGAGAGGGGACCTACACTTACGCTCCGGAATTGCCTACCGGCTACATTTGGGAGGTAGCGTGGGAAGCGCCTAATCCCAATGATCCAAGTATCCCTAAAAGTGTCTGGAAGTCTGGCGACACATACCTGAACGGACATAAGGTGACAGGAAAGGTGGTTATTGACCAGTCGTTCAGATCATGCCATCCTATCACTCTTGCAGGATGGTTTTATCATTTACATGCAAAGACAATCGAGGGGTTGGAGTATTTGAATACGGGAGATGTAACTAGCATGGAATCCATGTTTGAGGGATGTGCCTTTTTAGAATCGTTGGATATTAGTAACTTCGAAACAACCATGGTGACCAACATGAACTATATGTTTGCCGGATGTTTACATCTTAAATCATTGAACCTCATAGGGATTAATACAGCGAGACTGAGATCCATATCCGGAATGTTCCATACCATGCTGGATATAGAAGTGCTGGATGTCAGCGGTATAAACATTAATATGGTGAAAGATGCGTGGAGGGTGTTTGGATCAGAAGGAGGTACTAAAAAATTGCGTACTATTATCGTCAACAAAACTTGGGACAAGTCTCATTTCGCAGATGACTCTGCATATCCGGACCAGTTTGTAGGCTGTCCTAACTTAGTTGGAGGTAAAGGGACAACCTTTAAGGGTTCAGGTAGTATCTATGCGCACGTTGATGGCGGAGAGGATGATCCTGGCTATTTCACGTTAGCAACTGACCGTAAAATGTATGCGATACCTTTTAATGTGCATTATGATGTTTACAACCGCGTCGATTCATGTGACTTGAGATTGTGTTATGGAGTGGATGCCCCTGGAGCACACATACTTAAAGACGGGAAATGGATTCTCGGAACGGATACGATTGATGTCGCTACAGTTACAAACGTCGTGATTGATCCGTCCATGCAAACTTATCATCCGACATCCCTTTCCAACTGGTTCAAGGACTATTCCCGGATGAAAACGATAGAAGGATTGTCAAATCTAAGGACAGATTCGGTCACAAACATGTCTGGAATGTTCAAAAACTGCTCTTCTCTTGTTTCGTTGAATTTTGGATGGGATATTAATACAAGAAAGGTAACGAAAATGGGTCAAATGTTCTCCGGTTGTTCCTCTCTCGAAGAACTGGATTTAAGCTGTTTCAACACATGGAAGGTAGAGAACATGGCATTTATGTTTACGAATTGCAGTAATTGTAAGAAACTGAAATTGTCTAATTTTGACACTCGAAAAGTTACCAACATGAATGGCATGTTTAAAGGCTGTAGCAGTCTTGACACCTTGGATTTGTCTAGATTCGATACTCAACAAGTGACCGAAATGACATCTATGTTCTCGGGCGATTCCTCATTGACAACCATTCAGGTGAGTGATAGTTGGCGAACGGATTCCCTTAGCACTGATGATAACATGTTCAAAGGATGTGTTTCATTGGTTGGAGAAAAAGGAACAGTATATGATAAGAACCACATAGATAAATCATACGCCCATATCGATGAAGGGGAGAGCCTCCCTGGTTATTTCTCCTACGGAAAGCAAGTCTATGTCGTCAGAGAAGGTAAGACACTCACCTTCTACTATGGCATTGCCCCTGACAATTCCTTCATCATGCGGCAGGATAGTGACAATGGCATAGAATACTATTGGCAATCTAAAATAAATCCAGACCTTTCTGGAAGTAAACTTAACAGGAAAGAGGACACGTTGATTGTAATTGATAGGTCTATGAGCAAATTTCACCCATATACGACAAGGAGGATGTTTGCGGATTTCGAGAACCTTCATTACATTGAAAATCTGAATAATTTGGAAACGGACAATGTGACAGACATGAGTTCGATGTTCTACACTTGTATGAATCTCAAATCCTTGGATTTCTATTTTGATACGAGAGAGGTCACTGACATGAGCCTCATGTTTGCCGACTGCATCCGCATTGATTCTCTTACCATTAAATTCCATACCGATAAAGTGACGGACATGACTGGCATGTTCCTAGGCATGTATTCCTTAAGAGCACTTGACTTCGGGGATAACTTCCGCACGGATAATGTACGCAACATGAGAAGCATGTTCTTGAATTGCGAAAATCTTGAGTCATTTGATGTGTCTGGCTTCAATACGAGCAATGTTACCAACATGAGAACTATGTTCTCCGCATGCAATAAACTTGAGTCGATTGATTTGAAGAACTTCAACACGGAGAATGTCATGGACATGAATTCCATGTTTTGTAGATGCTATAACCTTCGATATACTAATTTACAAAGTTTCAACACCAAACAGGTGACCGATATGGGCTCCATGTTTGGCAGCTGTGAAAACTTAAGGGCAATCTATGTGGATAAAGCATTGTGGAGCACTGAATCGCTGGGAGCTGACAGCAAGTATATCTTTGGTGGTTGTAACAATCTTGTGGGCAGGATGGGTACGACTTACGATCCATCCATCGATTCGGATGCTATCTTTGCTCATGTGGATGAGGGTGCCAGCAATCCAGGTTATCTAACCGACACGTTCTTCCATTACTTCGTGGCGGATACCGTCGCACGTACGCTCACAATCAGTGTGGGAGGATACCTGCCTGAGAACGTCACCCCTTGTCCTAACATTTTTAACATTGATAGTGATTCTCTTGTACCATGGAAGGATTTCAGATCATGTATAGAAACGGTCATAATAGATTCTTTCACTCATTTATGTACCAATAATATTTTTCGCTCGATGAACTATTGGTTCTACGGATTCGAGAAGTTAAAGTGTGTCAAAGGACTTGACGGTCTTGCGATTGGGAAAATGGATTACATGTTTTATGGTTGTAAGAATCTTGAATATATAGACCTTTCCCATGTTAAGTTCGAGCAATCCTATCTCTTTATGAGCCATACATTTTATGATTGTTCCTCTTTGAAAAGAATTATAATAGGTGACAATTACGATCGGGTTTCAATCGCAAATCAAAGGGATATGTTCAAGAACTGTAACTCTTTGGTTGGAGGTCGTGGTTCTGTGGTCAGTGACTTCACAGAGGAAGGACTTTGGTATAGCGCACCTAGTGAAGACTGGGGTGTTGAGAATAGAAGAGGACTATTTACCTACAACAAATCAAGCATCATCTATGACTTGGATGGTGGTGCATGGAAAGAAGGAGAAGAAGGCGTAGAAGAATTTGAGTTCCGGGATTGTCCACTAACGATTAGTGATCCTGTAAAGGAAAATTATATTTTCGTTGGTTGGGAGGTTTCACAAGAGGGTGGCTCGATCACGAGACTTGACACGCTTTCCACTTTGAAGATCAATCAGAAGGATTTCTTCAACGTTCCGTACGTGTGTACCGCTTTGTGGCAAAAAGATGAGCATGTCATCACCTATATGGTGGATGGTGAATTGTATATGACGGATACATTAGCTAGTGGCACTCCTATCACGCACGAAGGCATTCCAGCGCCAAAGAAGACAGGTTATTCTTTTAACGGTTGGATAGGAGAGAAAGGTACGCCACTGAAAATGCCTAATCATGACCTCACCTTTAATGCTTTATTCAGTGTGAACAAATATGTTCTCACCTACAAGGTGGATGATAAGGTTTATCGGAAAGATACCATTGCCTTCGGTGATACGATTATCCCGATAGAGGGACCTGCGAAGAAGGGCTATACGTTTGACGGATGGAAAGGATTACCGGAGACAATGCCGGCTAAGAATGTTACCGTAAAAGGATTATATATTCAGAGTTTGGGTGTCTTATCGATTGATAATGACGATTTGCGTATTTGGTCGTCCGACGGTTCTCTCTTTGTCTATGCATCCGCCGATACTCCATATCGCATCTATGATGTGCGTGGCACTTCCGTTGTGGAGGGCATCGCCAAGGATGTGACGCAAATACCACTTCCTCGCCAAACTGTTTACATCATAGAGATTAATGGACAAAGAGTCAAATTCATAGTACGCTAACGATATTTGACCACTTTTGATAAAGACCGCGGCGACACAAATATAGGTGTCGCCGCGGTCTTCTTTTATTGTGGAATACACAACAATTTTAGTAACCAATTCTGTTTCGAGAAGGGGTCATTTTTTCGTTGAATTCTTTTTCAGCACTGGCTGCAAGGAAGTCTTTTTCCGTAAGAATTATTTCGTCTAGGTTGTTGAGTTGGACTCTCATTGCAGCTTTCGACCATGTACGTTCATAGAGGTTACGAACGAATCTGGCATTGGCAAACTCTTCCGAGCTGATAAAGCATTGATTAAGATTGTTGAAATAGTTTCTAACCGCCTCTTTTAGATTTTCGTGGCAGGTGAAGTGTTTTTCAGCCATCAGCATAAAGATTTGGGAGAGTTGTTCCTTCGTGTAGGAAGGAAACTCAATGGTGTAAGGCATTCGACTTCGTAGTCCGGTGTTGCCTTGCATTAAATTTTCCATCTCGTTTTGATAGCCAGCCATGATGACAACAAGATTATCACGGTGATTTTCCATCTCAGAGATTAGCGTGGTGAGAGCTTCTTTCCCATAGTCGTTTTCTGCTCCTGCGCCTCCTCTGTATAAGTCGTATGCTTCATCGATGAAGAGAACAGATCCGTAGGCATCACGGCAGATGGCAGCTGTCTTAGGAGCTGTCTGACCAATATATTCTCCACAGAAATCTCTTGCGCTGTATTCAAAGAAGTAACCATTGCTGAGAAGGTTATGTTCAGCAAATATTCGTCCGATGATGCGAGCCACTGTTGTTTTTCCTGTTCCAGGAGCACCAACGAACCTCATGTGCATACATGGACGGTCAAGTTTCTCGTTCTTTGATGAGAGTTCTACCTGTGCAACTATCTCTTTGATACGTTTGCTGATGGATTCCATGCCAATCATCTCTTCCAATTCTTCAAATGCATCTTTCTCTTTGGTACCATAGGTGACGGAGAGTGATTTTATGTCGCTCGGATGTATGACATTGCTAGAGGCTTTATCACCTTTCTCTATATCGGCTTTGTGTTTCAGAAGAATTGTTTCGTCAATCACTTTTTTGACAGTCCGTAGTCCATAGAATCGACCGTCGCTTTTCTCTTCTCTGATTCTGGCAGAGAAAATGTCCCATGCTTTCTCCTCCATCGTAAAGTCGAGAGGCGTGAGAATCTTTTTTGCGTATTGCTGAATCTCCTTGTCAGTGTATGGAGGGATAGCGAATGTCTTGATGAATAGAATATCAGACAGAACAGCCTCAATGTTCCTGAGTTCGTGAGGTTCAATGTAAGGGACACGAAAAACAAAGTTGAACTGATTGCTGACGTGGGAAATCTCCAGTAACAGATTTTTCAACTCATTTTGTTTGGATTTCTCCATATACTCGCTGATATCTATGCAGACGAGTTTATCGTAGTTGTCTTTTTTATACAGGATGTTCAAAAGATCCGTTATGGATATTTTTCTACCATTCGTTTCGCTAGACAAGATATATTCGAAATAATACTTCTTGGAGAAGATACCTAGTTCAACCCATAAGAGGGTTAATAGATTGATCATTTTAGTGAGTCCGCAACCATCGTTGACAGAGACTAGATAGTTTTGTGATTTCAAGCTATTTAGAGAACCTCTTTTGTGCATATCGGTGGCGATATGGACCGATTCATTAGCAAAACGTTTAAAGGAGTCCCATCCGATTAGGTGGTTGATATCGTCGAGTAAATCATCCACAGCTTCTTTGTTTATTTTCTCTGTTTTCGTTTCCTCATGAATATGAAGTATGCTAACAAATGATTTCTCGCCAAGTTTGTATTGTATTTTTTCATCATCTTCGTAAAGAGGTGAAACTATGATTTGAGGATATACCTTCTCCAATTTCTCAACGATGGTAGATGCGACATCCTGTATGTTCTTTTTGGACATCACTTTGCATGAGACCAATAGGGGATCACATTGTTCTGTGGAGACAAATTTGTTAGAGAAACACGTTTCAACCAAACAAGGTAATAATGTACCATCTATCTCTGGTTTGCTATGAAACAAACCAGCTTTCACTTCACTAATATTAAAATTTATGATATAAGAACTCATTTACTTTCCCTTTAAATGTAGGTGAGATCTATCACTTCACCGTTTTAAATTAATTATAATATGATTGTGGGTTGATAAACTTTTCGGTGTTTTGAATTCTTTCGGTATCTGATTGTTTGTCGGTTTGGCACCGTAGACGATGTGCACATCGGCTCTATAAAAGAGAATCGAAATAAATTCAAAAATCTCACGAAATGAATTTATAGAACCCATCTATAATGTTCATTTCAGAACATGAAATGGTTATGCCAAAGTTATATATTTTCGTTTAGATAAGCAATTCTTTCCGTTTTCGATTTCCTAACTTAAGGGAATATGTTTACATTTGTGTAAAATAAATAATAACTACGAATGATTACAAAACAAGCCTTAGGTCACACTCTTTTCGGCATGGCCGATATCCTTCGCGACAAAGTGGAGGATTATAAATCATATATACTTTCTTTACTGTTTTTCAAGCGTCTTTCTGATAATTACAAATGGGAGATTGAGAATGGGAAAGCTCAATTTATAAAAGATTATGCAAGAGAACCTTCCCCAAAAGAATTGGAAGTGATTACTAAGAAAATGCATGATTTTCTCATCCCTGACGGATGTTTTTGGGAAGATGTAAGGAAAGCTTCCATTGACAAAAAAAATGAGATATTGAATAAGGCTGTAAATACCATCGCTGAACAAAATGTGGATCGAAATGGAAATTACATTTTAAAAGGCATCATCAATACGGTGCGTTGGAACGAGCCTGCACCCGATGGCTCTGGAAGAACAAAACTCGACCCCGAAGTGCTTACGAATCTTATCAACTATCTAAGTGTTGTTGATTTAAGCAATAAAAATGTAACTGTAGATGTATTAGGCGATGCCTATGAATACCTGATAAAGCGATTTGCCGATGAAAATAAAGGTGGCACTATGGCAGGTCAATTCTATACCCCACAGGAGGTTGTGGATATCATTGTTCGCTATCTGAAGCCACAGAAAGGAGAAACTGTATATGACCCTACGTGCGGATCTGGTGGTTTCCTATTGAACGCTGCAAAATATGCTCGTGAAAGTTTCGACACACAAAAAAGCATTCGGCTGTTTGGTCAGGAATTAGTGTGGAACACATGGGCTATCTGCAACATCAATATGATTTTACATGGTCTGGATGCTCGTATTGAACAAGGCGATACCATTCGTAATCCTAAATTCAAAGAGGAAGATAACGAATTAACGCTAAGAAGTTTTGACAAAGTGATGGCAAATTTCCCATTCTCACAGGAAAATTGGGCACAAAACGGAGAACCAAAAAAAGACAAAAATGGTAAAAACGTTACCAAAAAAGATGGTAAACCACAGATAGAATACAAAAAAGAGTTTACAGATTCTTACAATCGCATGATTTATGGTATGCCCCCATATTCCAATGGAGACTTTGCATATTTACAACATATAATTGCTTCGCTCGACGAAAAAGGCAAGGCTGGCGTTGTATGTCCACAAGGTGTTTTATTCCGTGGGCAACCCGAAAAGACGGAAGAGGAAGACGGACAGAACCGTAAGGCTGATGTGGAATATTTGATACGCCGAGGTTTTTTACAAGGTGTAGATTTTGCTCAACAGATCAATATCATTGATGCCATTGTGGTGTTGCCAAGCAATTTGTTTTATGGAACAACCATTCCTGGAGCCATCATTTTCTTCGATAAGAACAAACCGAAAGAGCACAAGGATAAGGTTTTGATGGTGTATGCCGCAAAGAAGGGTTGGTATCGAGAAGATGCCAATATGAGTGTTCTTGAACCTCAAGATGTGTTGCGTATCTCTACTATTTTGGAAAGCTGGGGCGATGTGGAGAAAGCCAAGGATTGGATTAATACTCAGAAGAAACGATTATACAATCAGATTCAAGAAGAACTTGATTATCAACTTTCCGAAATAGAAAATGATACAAAAGAAGTAATAGCACTTCAGTCCGAGAAATTAGAGAAGGCCAAACGAGCAGTTCAATTGAAGACAGAGGTTGGGAAAAAGCCAACAGCGAGTGAATTGAAAGCAATAGAAACTGCACAGAAATCGTTGAACAAATTAGTTGACGACAAAACGGCACGTGTAAATGCTGCCAACGAAAAAGCTGAGAAACAACGTCTAGCTATTGCAGAAGTAGAAGAAGAACTTATGCAGATGTTTGCTGACCCTGAGCTTCGTAAAAGGTATTTCTCCATTGCGGATATGGAAGAGATAGAAGAGAACGAATTCAACCTCAACATTCCACGCTATGTCGATACGTTTGAACCGGAAGAGCAGATTGATTTGAAACAAGCCATTGCTGATTTCAAAGCAGCGATGCAAACAGAGACAACAGTGGAGAAAGAGTTGGAGGAGTTGCTGAAAACAATTGACAATGAACAATGATGGAAATGGAGAAACATAGTGAAAAAAATGAGGAAATGCTCGTTTCAAGCCAAGGCCTGTTTCAGGATGCCTGTGCCATAATTGAGCAGGCACAGTTGGTGGCCTACCGCGCAGTGAACGAAATACTCATCAAGCGCAACTGGTTGCTCGGGATGCGTATTCAGCACGAAGTGTTGAAAGACCAACGGGCTGAATATGGAGAGCAGATCATCGCAAATTTAGCCAGTCAACTTACTGAAAGATATGGTCGTGGTTACAAGAAGAGCAACTTGTATCTTTTTATATCCTTTTATAAAGAGCATTCAAACATTTTCCAATCAGCGACTGGAAAATTGCTGATGGGGGCTGCTGAGGAGATTTTCCAATCAGTGACTGGACAATCTGAAATTGTCCCAGCGACGACGGGATTATCTTTAGAATTAGATTTGTATGGACAATTGACACCTACCCAACCCTTTAGATTGTCATGGTCTCACTATAGCATCATTCTCCAAGAATCCAATGCCGAGGCCCGCGCATGGTACGAGAACGAGGCTGCCAACGAAATGTGGAGCACTCGCACCTTGCAGCGTAATATCTCGTCACAATACTATTATCGTCTCCTTCAGTCGCATGATAAGGCAGTAGTGCATGACGAAATGCAGAAGTTGACTAAGCCTTTGCAAGACAAACTGGAATACTTGAAGAATCCTGTCGTAGCAGAGTTTCTGGGTTTCAAGAACAATACGGATTATACGGAGAGCAGTTTGGAACAGAGCATTATAGATCATCTTATTCCATTCCTTATGGAATTGGGCAAAGGATTCGCATTTGTTGATCGTCAAAAGCACATACATACCGAGAAAGAGGATTACTATATCGATTTGGTGTTCTACAACTATCATCTGCGTTGCTTTGTTCTCATTGATTTGAAAACGAAGAAGTTGTGCTATCAAGATGTGGGACAGATGGATATGTATGTGAAGATGTACGACGAACTGGTGCGCCCCGAAGGACATAATCCGACAATCGGGTTGTTGCTTTGCGCCGACACCGACGATGATGTGGCGCATTATTCGGTACTCAACGGTAGCGACCAACTTTATGCCGCCAAGTATCTCACTTATATGCCCACCCAAGAGGAACTGAGACGTGAAATAGAACAGCAGAAGGAGTTCTATAAGTTACAAAATAAAGAATGAACTATGATGGAAGGTTGGAAGACAGATAAATTCAAGAATCAGATTCAACACAAGTCTGGATATACATGGTCGAAGGAACAAGAGATGAAAGCTCAAGAGCCTAATTCGGTCAGGGTGCTTACTGTGACAAATATTCAAAAGGATTTGGATTTGACGGAAGAATTATATCTGCAAGGTGTCAGTGAGAAAGATAGGAAAGAAAAAGCGGTAAGTAAGGATTGGTGTATTGCGGTAAGTTCAAATGGAAATCGCAAAAGAATAGGCAATGCGATATTTATCAAAGATGATACAGATTATCTGTTTGCTTCATTCTTGACCGCTTTTAAGCCCAAAGACGATTCTGATATTTTGCCTGAGTATTTCTTCAGATGGATGTCGTCTCATGCGATTCAAGAAAGAATTACTTCTGTTGCTGAAGGCACGACTGGATTAGGCAATTTGGATATTCGTTATTTGAGGAATATGGATATTCATTTTCCTGAAAAGCACGAGCAAACCGCCATTGCCAATATTCTCTCAAAGGTAGATGAATCGATAGCCTCTGTGCAGAATAGCATAGCCACCGCCGAATGTTTGAAGAAGAGTCTAATGCAGAACCTTCTCACAGGTCGCATGAAACCCGATGGCACTATGCGCAAAGATGATGAATTTTATATGGATGAGAAGTTCGGGAAAGTGCCCGAGGGGTGGAAGGTGAAGAAAGTTGGAGATATAGCCGAAAATTTGGACAATTTAAGAAAACCAATAAAATCGACAGATAGAGATAATATAAAAGGAATATATCCATATTACGGAGCAGCTGGGATTGTTGATTATATAAATAATTATCTTTTTGATGGAACATATCTTTTGTTTGGTGAAGATGGCGAAAACCTGTTATCAAGAAAAGTGCCCCAAGCATTTATCGTAAAAGGAAAGTTTTGGGTAAATAATCATGCTCATATTTTGCGAGTTTATGATAATTATGATATAAACTTAATAGTCATGATTTTGGAAGCAAAGAAATATGATAATATAGTATATGGTTCAGCCCAACCCAAAATAAACAAATCAGATTTATGCAAAATAAAGATAATGATTCCAACTAAGTTGGAAGAACAGAATCAGATTTCTAATTCAATAAGTAAGATAGGTCAAGAAATTATTAATAAACAAAATAAAATCGCCGTCCTTGAGAGACTGAAGAAGTCGCTGATGCAGAATTTGCTGACGGGGAGGGTGAGAGTGAAAATATAAACAATTTAAACAAAACAATATGATAAAGGAATTGTTCATAGAAGAACTTAATGGAAACAAAAGGTCATTTAAATTTAAATTTAATGACGATTTGAATTTGTTCACTGGATTAAATGGGTGTGGGAAAACCACAATTCTTAAAATATTATGGTTTGTTAATAGTGCAAATTTTTCTTCTTTATTTCAAGAAATAAATTTTAAAGTTTTAAAATTAACGACAGATAAATATTATATAGAGATAAGTAAAAATCCCAAAAAGATTTCGTGGAGAAAAATAGAAGATAGAAAACTAAGAGAAATTCAAAAAACATATCCATTTGAAATAGAGGATCTTTTCCCTGAAGAAATATCTGGAATAACAAAAAAAGAATTTGAAAAATATTGTGACAGTTCTATTTTTTTCCCAACATTTAGACGTATTGAAGGTGGATTTTCAATAGATGGAATATCTCAATTTAGACGATTTTCTTATTCATTAAAAGAAGGACTATCCGAATTATCAAAAGAGTTATCAACAAAGAAGCATCAATTTATAGCATCTGTTTCTACCGATGATATTACGTCATTAATCAATAAAGAATATACTTCAATAATGAAAGATATCGACGATCTTCAACGAAAGCAATTTAAGAAATTAATGGAGCTAACTAAGGTGAAGAACGAACTAACTCCAGAAGAAAAACTAAAACAGATTGAATCTGAAATAAAAATGGTAGAAGAAAAAAGAGAGGAAAGATTTAAAGCTTTCGAGGTTTTACAGAATTTAATTTCTAATGTTTTTCATAAAAAAGGAATTGATATGGATTCTATAAAGTTTGGAGATGAACATAATTTGATATCTTCAGATAAATTATCTGCGGGAGAAAAACAGATGTTGAGTTTTCTATGTTATAACACTTTTTCTAAAAATAAGATAATATTTATTGATGAACCCGAATTAAGTTTACATCCTGATTGGCAACGGCTTTTAATTCCAAAATTATTAAAACAAGGTAATAATAATCAATTTTTTATCGCAACTCACAGTCCTTTCATTTACACAAAATATGCTGATAAGGAGATAATCTTAAGTGAAGATAAAGGAGAATGAATATGGGAAGGTATTTGTCAGATGATGAATTAATAGCTACAATAAACCATTCTTCTCAACCCTATATTATTGTTGAAGGGCCAGACGATGCTATGGTGTATAGATGGATTCTTGATGAAATAGATTGTGCGGGGCTTATGGAACCAAGAACTGGATGTGATGGGGTCAACTCATTAATTAGTAGGAGAAATGAAATTGTTAATCCTAATGTTATTTTTATTATTGATAAAGACACATTGGTCTATTCTAATAGAACACCTATTGATAATAATGTAATCTATACAGAAGGATATAGTATTGAGAATGATTTATACCAAGGGAAAACTTTTGAAAAACATTATTTTAAGAAAGATGACAAGTTTTTGTTTGAAAAATCGCTAAATGAGTTTTTACGATATTATGCATGTGAGTTAGAAAAATTCAAAAATGGAAAAGAATTTGATTTTACTAAATTGCCAGAAAACATACTATCAAAAGATTATTTATTGGATACATCAAAGTTAACTGATTATAAAGAGCCTTCACAAAATTCTATTGAATACTTAAGAAAAGGGTATGATTTATTATTGCGAGGGCATTCGTTATTTCATCTTGTTAGAATGATTGTTGGTAGAAAAGAAAGGACTATTAAATATAGTCAAAAACAACTTTATGATATGTGCTATTGCCTTAAATCCGATAGTATTAAACACATGCAAGAAAAAATAAAAGAATCATTTTCATAATAATTATACTTTTGTAATTCTTTATTTTGAATATGTCACAACTTCACGAAAACAAGCCCGTAGAATCCAAAGTCACCGAGTGGCTCACCCAGTTGGGATGGACCTATTGCTCAGCGGAAGATTTGAAACACTATAACCGCCTACAAGTAAATGCAATTGTGGAACCATTATTAGTGGAACAAGTAATGGTATTAAACGACATTGACCAACAATCGGCTAAAATGGCAGTGGATGTTCTACTTAATAATCTACACAATCCTATACCCATTGAGGGCAATGAAAATTTCCTCAACCAACTCTGCGAAGGCGTTACCCTTACCATCGACCATAAAGACCGTACCATCCGCTTCATCAACTTTGAAGATATATGGCAAAACAGCCTTATCGTCACCAACCAATATGCGGTGCAACAAGTGAGGGCAGACATCTGTCTGTTAATTAATGGAATTCCATTAGTTCCCATCGAAGCTAAACAATGTGCCCGACGTGGCACTAATTGGCTTGAGGGTGTGCGACAATTCCAAACCTACGATCGACGTAGTGACAAACTGTTCATCACCCATCTATTTGGAGTCGCTTGTAACGGTAGGTTATGCAAATATGGAATTCCTGGGGCATCCGCTTCCTATTTTAATGAATGGAAGGATTCTATTCTTGCCAACAAATATGACAATCCAATACAACATCCCGACAATACTCTATGCCAAGTGTATCAAGACGAAACCGACGGACTGACACACTTTGATGTGGAACGCTTGCCCAACGGACAATTGCTCGAACAGATGAAATTTGGTATCATTGGTTTGTTGCAACCAGAAAGAGTACTCGATATTCTACAACACTTCATTGTCTTTGAACGAGACAACGGTAAAATAATCAAAAAAGTGGCACGGTATCAACAACTTCGTGCTGCTAATAAGATAGTAGATAGGGTGATACAGTCTGATAAAGCACAAGGTGTAATATGGCACACACAAGGTTCTGGAAAATCACTCACCATGCTTTATACTGCCTACAAACTACGAAAGACAAACGTTCTTGATGACCCTACCGTTTTCATCGTAGTAGATCGTAAAGATTTAAAAGACCAGATGGGTGATACGTTTTTTGATTGCGAATTTCCAAATGCTCGCATTATAATGAGTGTGGGGGATTTAAAAAGTATCCTAAAAAACCAACCTGCAGGTGTGTTCATCACCACTGTTCAGAAATTTAGTGAATTAGGAGATGTAAAGGATGACCGAGGCAATGTGATTGTTCTTATTGACGAGGCTCATCGTACCGAATATGGAGACTATCAAATGGAACTAAGGGCTGTATTACCCAATGCGAAACGCTTCGCTTTTACAGGAACACCTATTCCAAAAACTCATCAAGAATTTGGCACCAAAGACGGGAATGGAAAGATGGAGTATTATTTGGACAAATATAGTGTTATCGATGCCATCAACGATGGTGCCACTAAGCCTATCCGATATACTTTAGGACCTTCTCAATGGTTTTTGGACAAAGAAAACCTGAAGAAGGGATACGATGAAGTAACTGCTGATTTAGAGGAAAATCAGAAACGTCAGGTTGAACAACGCGTACAGCCATGGAAAACATTGATGAAGAAACCCGAACGTATCAAAATCTTGGCCGCCGATATAGCCAAAGATTTCCATGAGAGATTGGAGCCTCAAGGGTTCAAAGCTCAAGTTGTTGCCATTGATAAGGAAGCATGTGTGATGTATTACAATGAATTGCTCAACTATTTTGACAAATCGGAAATTCGCATCATCTTCTCAACAGGACAATACGAAACGGGAGAACATTATGATCTCTTTTCTCCATTCTATATTGATGACAAGGAACGCAAGCGCCTGATTGCTAATTTTAAGAAACGAATTACAGACGAGGAGATTGCGAAGGGCAACAACTTGAAAATCTTCATCGTATGCAATATGCTTCTTACTGGATTTGATGCTCCGATAGAGCAGACCATGTATTTAGACAGTCCGCTACGTGATCACAATTTATTGCAGGCAGTTGCACGAACCAATCGTCCGTATGATTATGGCGAGGGAGAAACAAAACTTTCAAAGGAATTTGGTCGTATTGTCGATTATGTAGGCGTATTTCAAAATTATAAGGAAGCATTAAATTATGACCCCTCTGACATTGGAGAATTTGAAGATGTAGATGCGTTGTTGGAAACGTTCCCGAAAGAACTGGATATAGCATTTGAGCCGTTCGAAGATATTGAATTGGTTGACAGCTACGAGTGTGAAATGGCTATTATCCGAAAATTAAGCGAAATCGACCATGGTCAGTTTGAGAATCGTTTTCATAGAGTAGTGCAGTTGTGGGAGGCTATTAGTCCCAATCCTGGTTTGCGGACTTTCCGTAATAAATATCAATGGTTGGTTACCATTTATGAATTGTATTTGGAAGAATTTCGTCGCATGAATTTTGATGCCGAGTTTTATGCAGCACAAACACGTAAATTGTTGGAAGAGAGTGCTACATTACTTAACTTCCGTGGCCATCTACCCGAAATTTCCATTGATTCCGATTACTTAACTAAGTTGCAGGAAACGAAACTTTCACCTTCCGACAAGGCAGAAAAAATCATTCGTGATATAGAGACGATGATTCGCATGAACCAAAACAATAGTGCAATCTATATTGAATACCAAGAGCGATTAGATGCACTAATTCAGATGAAAAATGCTCATACCATAGAAATTCAAGGGTTACTGGAAAAACTAAGTGAACTATATACCGAAGTGGATGAGGTCATGGAGATTCCTATGAAAATGGGCTTTGCCAACAAAGGGACATTTGAGATTTACCAAATAATCAAAAATGAAGGAGCTAATTTCGATGAACAATTGGTTCGTGAATTTGCTAATGAGCAGACACTGCGCATTCAATCAAAGATTTACATCGGTTGGCAAGAGGTACCTCAGGAATATAATCGAATCAAAGCTGATATGGAATTGCTAGCAGCCAATCCGAAATACGAAGCGTTGAATCTGGATCTTGACACTCCTTTGGGTGATGCAATTATGAAATCAATAGTCGAGAATTTCAGTCTGATGTAATATGCAGAAAGAGAATGTTATAATAGTTCGTCGAGACGTGAAGAATGCTCGACTTCGTATTAATGAAAATGGAATGGTACAATTATACATCCCACTTGCATTTACAGACGAGGATGTTGAAAAATTACTGGATAGAAAAAAATCTTGGATAGAATCAAAGCTAAGATTCTTTGAACAAAAGGCAAAAATTCAACTCTGTCGGAATGAAATTCTGCTATATGGGAATCGCTATTCTTATTATTATTCAACTACATATAAGAACAAGGTTGTTGTGAATCATGAGAGTAAGACGATTTTAGCAAATCGTAATTTGCTAGATCTGAAAATACAAGAAAAATGGTTGAAATCTGAAGCAAAAAAATATATTGCCAGACGTGTTGAGACATTATCTAAAGCATTACTTATACCATATAACAAACTATATATCAGAAGCCAGAAGAAGAAATGGGGCAACTGTTCTTCTGAGAAAAACATATCAATCAATTGGCGATTAATCAAATCCCCTGTATTTGTTATTGATTACGTCATAATTCATGAATTGTGTCATACAATAATTATGAAGCATACAACTCGCTTTCATACACTGCTTCGATCTCATTGCCCCGATTGTGAACAAGCACAATCATGGTTAGATAGATATGGTAATTCTTTGTGAATGAAGAGTTTTGTGGAATGGGATAGACATGGTAATTGGACAAAACGACAAGTGAAGTCTGTTGTTAACTATTCCAATGATAAAAAAACAATAGAAAAAGTAGATGCCGACTATCGTATTGAAACAAGAACAATAACTTATTATGCATAAGATGGATTTTACAAAATCATTCATTAAGGTTCTCCTTTGGGCAATGACTATGCTCTTTTTATGTGCACCTGTTCACGCACAAACAGAAGAAGAATGGTTACAAAGGTTGGAAAAAATCATTCCCGACTATCCTATCTATTGTGATTCTGATACAATCACGATTAAAGAATACAACCAACGTATTCGTGAGATGGCTAAGGCCCATGAGGAGGAGGGTATGAGTGGAGCTGAGTTTTTTGGAATACTCTTTGGTGTTGCCTTGACTATTTCTTTTATAATAGGCTCTATTGTAATAGTTATGGCACGACGGGAACAACGTCGGGAGGCAGAAAAGGAACGAAAATGGATGGAAGATAAGAAAGATGAAATAACACAAATAGTTAAGGAAAGAGAACAAAGATTGGCTACAGAACAAGAAAAGCCATTCAATTATGAAGAATTGTCTTCGAACGAAAAAGCATTGTATATTTTGAGGAAGTTGGGATGTGAGATAAACGTTATTGGTCCGGCAAATAGTATTGATTCGCATAAATTAACTCAGATCTATGAAGTGGATCAAAATAAAAAACTGAAAAGAGGACGTATTTCTGTTGTGGTTGCCTTGGATGATCTGTTTGTTGACAATCTGCTGATTGAGTACGAACCTCACCTTGGAGAGGCGTTACAGCCCTACCTTCAAAGCAAATTGGCTATGCCGCTTTTGGATGCGGAGGATATTCTCAATAGTAGATTAGAGTGGATCAAAGAGAATTATGAAGATATGGATTGGGATGAAGCGTTCGTCCAAAGGAAACGCAATACGGTGTGCGAAATGAACGATATTCCTTTGTGTGGTCACCAGGAGGATACACTTGCCATCATTGCTCTTCCGATTGATGCTCTCTCAAAAGCGTATGATGTGTTATGTTATATTCCGTTTGGTGGTGCTAATAGTCCTGAAGCAATGGAACATCGTAGTATCATTAAGTACTGGATGGATAAGTTTTCCATTGTCCCAGTATTCTTTTCAGGCAGTGAAGTGGTTTATCAGGTGGATGTTGATAAAACAAGTCAAATGGCAAATGAACTCTCTCTGCAACATTTGGCATATTGTGAAGAGTCAATCACGCAAAGCGATATGGGTCTTGAGGATATTGAGCTTTCCATCGAAAGATCTCGCTTTTGGTATTTCTGGTGGGATTAATTAGAAATAGGCATAAGCACAATAAAGTTCTCGGAATGTTTATTAAAATGGTAGGCTGGCAGGATAAAATTTGGAGGTTGTGAATAATTTAGTATATTTGGAGGAACTTGGTTAATTAACTATCATTGTAACGTATGAATCACGGAAAGAAAAAATGTGAAGCGTTAAAAGCCATCAGGAAACAGATAGCTGATTTGAACAATATTCAATATGTTCCCTGCGAATGTACTCATACGGGTGAATGTATGGGTA
>CACXCA010000057.1 GCA_902766045.1 uncultured Bacteroidales bacterium | reverse complement strand
TACCCATACATTCACCCGTATGAGTACATTCGCAGGGAACATATTGAATATTGTTCAAATCAGCTATCTGTTTCCTGATGGCTTTTAGCGCTTCACATTTTTGCTTACCGAAGTTCATGTATAATCATTTATGAGGTTTAATAGAGACCTTTCAAAGGTAGCAAAAGCAGTTTGAAAAAGTAGAATTTTTGGGATAGATTTTTGGTTCTTCCCATTTCTACTTGTTTGAATATTTTATGTATACTCAAAGTAATATTTTTTACGAATAGAGAAAAATACTATTTTTGCCATAAAATATCTACAATACAAAAGATGACTCCCAATTATGGAAACACAAAGAGAGCACATATTTTAATCGATTCAATCCCTAGGAATGAAAGTATTACCTAGTGATGCCAATCTTATTTTATTTGGTTCTCAAGCACGTAACGATGCACATGAAGAGTCTGATTGGAATTTGCTCATATTGATTAACGATAATCAAACAAGCCAAGATACTTTTAGTACATACGCCTACCCGTTTGTTGAATTAGGTTGGGATTTTGGCACATACTTTAGTCCAAAGATATATACACGTACGGAATGGTCTAAGCGGAAAGGTACTCCGTTTTATGAAAATATTGAAAAAGAAGGAGTTGTATTATGCTAACAAACAATCTCTTTTGAAATCCGTCTATCATTTCTTCTTTGCCTTTTTTCCCTTTTTTTTAATTTTTTGTGGGGAAGTCCATATCTTCTCTTCTAACTCTTTGATTCTTTGTGGAGAATAAAACTCCAAGGTTACACGGATGTTTTGTTCGTAATCGAGCAATGTCTTATTATTGGGTACTTTCGGGTCTTTACCTTCACAGCCAATGAATTTAATCCTTTCAGGATCTACACCACGATCGATAAGTGCTTGACGGATATATTTCGCCTTCTTCCTTGATACTCTGAGTAATGTTTCATTTAAACCATCACAACCATCACAACTAGCAGTATGTCCCACTACAAGAAATGTATCATTAGGGAATTTAGAGATAAATTCGGCCATCTCGTCAATTTGATTTGTCACTTCAGGGGCCATGCCATGTGTCGTAAAAACGGGTCCATAAAAATTCCACTCGAATTTAACCGAAGCAGAATCCACGTCTATCTGTTTCCCTTTCGCAATAGCCTCATGAAAGACTATGATGACTAATAAGCCTAGTATAATTTTCTTTCTGAGATTCATAAATAATCATTTGTTGAGGTCAATCGCACCTTTTACCATAATTGACAGAATTCGAGGGCCAATCAAGGAAAGTTATTCTGTGAGAGTGACCTTTCAAAGGTAACAAAAGCAGTTTGAAAAGTAGAATTTTAAAATATAAAATATTATATTATATTTGCAAAAGTAGATATCAACGACCGAAATGAGCAAGTATGAAATACCATTTTTAACAGCATGTATCCATGCATTTGGACAACGATTTGCTATGACTCGGCAAGACGCATTTCGCTACTTGCATGAGTACAAGGGGCTTGCGTTTCTAATTGAGTTCTACGACGTTGAACATTTGCAATCTATAGACGAGACAATAGACGACCTGCTCATTATCTGTCAAAAAAATGGAGGAAAATTAGCATGATACTCTATCACGGAACAAATCAAGATATCGAGATAATAGACCTTTTAAAGGGTTTGAGTCACAAAGACTTTGGAAAAGGATTCTATTTAACTCCTGATAAAATGACAGCTATTCGCATGGCACAAAAAAAATCGCATCTGTTCGGGGGAAAAGCTACATTGATAAGCTATGAAATGGACGAAAAAGCGCTTCATTCAGGTCTAAATGTGAAAATATTTCCAGAACAAGCTTGCGTGGACTGGTTCTTGTTTGTGGATGCTAATCGAGATAAGAAAAACAAAAAAGCCATACATAATTATGACATTGTAGTAGGTCCTATTGCCGATGATGGTGTCGTATTGCAATTAACGAATTATCACGAGGGCATCTATTCGCCAGAGCAAGCTGCCTTGTTACTTCAAGACAAATATCTCGATCAACAATACTGCTTTGGAACGGAACAAGCGTTACGCTTTCTTCATAAAATTAACGTTGAAACCATATGAAACAACCATCTCATCATCAAATAGCAACGTATTTAACTGACTATGCTTTAAGCGAGTTGGTGAAATATGTCATGGAGGATACAAATTGTTCCATTGAGGAGGCTATGGAACACGTGTATAACTCACCTCTGATGCCAGCCTTGCAGGATGAGGAAGGGGAACTTTATGTCCAAAGTCCCGCATATCTTTATGAAATGATGAATAATTATCAGAGGAAATAATCCATTTGTTCTTTTTAATCCTCCTATCATTTCTTCTTTGTCTTCTTTTTTATCTCTTTGACTCTTTGAGGTGAATAGAATTCCAAGGTGACACGGTTGTTTTGTTCGTGATCGAATTCTGTTTCTGCATTGGGTATCACGTGCTCTTTATCTCCACTGCCAATTGCTTGAATTTTATTTGGATCCACACCACGATCGATAAGCATTTCACGTAAATACTTAGCTCTTCTTTCTGAGAGCGCTTGGTTATATTTCTCTTTTCTTTCTGATGATTTTAGATAATCTTCGGCGCCCCGCCCATCTGTATGTCCCACTACAAGAAATGTGTCATTTGGAAATTTAGAAATGAACTCAGCCATTTCATCCCATTGATTCACAATAACAGGAGGAATTGATGCTCCCATCAAGTCGTCCATGTACCAATTCCACTCGAACTTTATCGCAGTAGAATCTACATTCATCGTCTGTTCTTGCGCAACAGCCTCCTGAAAAGCAGTGATGGCAGACAAGCCTGCAGCCACACCTGCAATCTTCAATATATTTCCCTTTTTCTTCTTGATGGACAGCTGTTCCTCTATGTACTGACGCTCTCGCTCACAGGTCGGACACGTACCCATACATTCACCCGTATGAGTACATTCGCAGGGAACATAT
>CACXCA010000056.1 GCA_902766045.1 uncultured Bacteroidales bacterium | reverse complement strand
TTGTCTAATATTTCAAACAGTTCATCTCTTGATTCTGTTCGCAATATTTTAATTCTTGTTTGTTTGAAATTGTTTAGTCCTTTTAAAATAGGAGAGGCAGCCAAATGTCTTCTTGTATGATGAATCCCTCTTATTTCATCGAGCATTTCTATATTATTATTCACCTGTTCTTTTAAGATATCTAGATAGAATCGAAAACTCTCTTTTTTGCTTTTTTCTCCAGTTTCCAAATATTCTTTTATTTCTTTGAATATCCATGGTTGACCGATACTTCCGCGTCCGATCATTACAGCATCAACACCATATTGATCAAAACACTCTTTAGCTCTTTCGGGTGTTGTTACATCTCCATTTCCTATGATTGGTATTGTTATTCTAGGATTGTTTTTTACTTCACCAATCAATGTCCAATCAGCGTTTCCTGTGTACATCTGCGCTCTTGTCCTACCATGTATGGCTAATGCTTGTGCTCCACAATCTTGTATTTGTTCTGCTAAGGTGGTGATGATTTTATTGTTATCATCCCATCCTAATCGGGTCTTGACAGTAACCGGTTTTTTAACCGCATTCACTACTGCTTTTATTATTTCAAGCATTTTTGGTATGTCTCTTAACAGACCAGCTCCTCCACCTTTACCTGCTACTTTTTTTACAGGACATCCAAAATTTAAATCTATAATATCAGGGTTTGCTTCTTCTGCTATAATGGCTGCATCTCTTATAGGTTCAGGTTCTCTACCATATAATTGAATAGCTACTGGTCTCTCTTGATCATATATAGTCAATTTTTTAGCACTACTTTCAATACTTCTGATTAATGCATCTGCTGAAATGAATTCAGAATAGACCATATCTGCTCCGAATCTTTTACATAGTAATCGGAATGCAGGATCTGTCACATCTTCCATTGGTGCTAAAAATAATGGATATTTATCAAATTCTATATTACCTATTTTCATTTTATGAAGAGTGTTTCACGTGGAACATTATTGATTATTTGGAACCTCAGAGGCATCTACTATTTTGTATAATTTGTCGGAAGGTCGTATCTTACTTGGAACTTTAATTGAAAATAATTCACCTCTTTCACAGTGATCAGCTGTTTTACAATCTACCTGTATTTCATCTGCTGTTAGTTCTATCACTCCTGTAGTTGGTCCCGTGATAATTAAATTATCTCCTTGCTTCACTCCATATTTTGTCTCTACTAAAAATTCAGCTACTCCCAACTTCGAATAATATTTCATGCCCTTTCCAACGTAAACTTTCCTTTTCGTAGATTCAGATCCATAGGTCGAACTCCATTCACCTAGTCGCTGACCTAAATAATATCCATTCCAAAATCCTCGATTAAATACTGTCTTTAAGCGTTCATCCCAATTCTTAATTTTCTCTTCTGAATAACTGCCATCTATGTATGAGAGTATCGCTTCATTGTAACATTCTACTACCGTCTTTACATATTCTGGTCCTCGTGCACGTCCCTCTATCTTGAAAACTCGTACTCCAGAATCCATCAGTTTATTCAAAAAATGTATCGTCTTCAAATCCTTGGGCGACATCAAATATTGATTATCTACTTTTATCTCAATGTCCCTTTCATCGTCAATTAAACGATATCCGTGTCGACATACCTGGTAGCACGCTCCTCTGTTGGCCGATGCATTCAACTCATGCAGACTTAAATAACACTTGCCTGATACAGCCATGCATAAAGCTCCATGACAGAACATTTCAATCTTGATTAATTCACCTTTCGGTCCACAAATATTCTCCGCTTTTATCGCTTGATAGATGGCTGATACTTGATCCATGTTGCACTCACGCGCTAACACCACTACGTCGGCATACCGCGCATAAAACTTTAATGCTTCTACATTCGCTATGTTTAATTGTGTCGATAAATGCACTTCAACTCCTTGCTCATAGGCATACAACATGACTGCGACATCCGCTGCTATAATTGCACTAATCTCGACTTCTTTTGCTGTATCAATTATTTCATGCATCAAATCAATGTCATTATTATATACAACAGTGTTAACCGTCAAATAACTTTTGACATTGTTTTCTTTGCATATTTTTACTATTTTACGTAAATCTTCCGTGGTAAAATTACTTGCAGATCTTGAACGCATATTCAATTTCTCTATTCCAAAATAGACCGAATTCGCTCCTGCATGTATGGCTGCCATTAGACTTTCATATGACCCTACTGGTGCCATTATTTCAAAATCTTCTCTTTTGTAACCCATATTTATTCTTTATTTTGAGAGTCCATTATGATTGTTGTCGGTCCATCGTTCAAAAGCCTTACTTTCATATCAGAACCAAACTCTCCAGTTTTTACTTCTTTTCCTAATATATTACTTATTCTATCGCAAAATTTATTATACATCGGAATGGCAAAATCATGTTTTGATGCTTTTATATAGGATGGTCTATTTCCTTTTTTCGTCGATGCTTGTAATGTAAATTGACTTACCACAAGAATTTCTCCGTCTATATCCATAACAGAACGATTCATAACTCCGTTTTCATCGTTGAATATTCTCATGTTTACAATCTTGTTCGACAACCATTCTATGTCTTCATCTCTATCTCTATCTTCAATTCCAACTAAGACTAGTAGTCCTTCACCAATCTCCGATTTTACCTTTCCATCTATGGTGACCGATGCTTCGGTTACTCTTTGTATAACTACTCTCATATTCTAATTTTTTTCGTTTTCATCGTGAAAATGATTATATATAATGGTGGCTTTATCTTTGCCAATCAATTCTATTAATCTATCTATTTCTGTTTCCTTAATTCGTTTCACACTCTTCAACTCTTTTAAGAGCTTCTCTTGTGTCTTAGCTCCTATTCCTTTTATATCTAACTCACTGTGTAACTGTGATTTACTTCTTTTTTCTCTGTGAAATTTGATGGCAAACCGATGTACTTCATCTTGTATCGAACCTAAAAATTTGAATACTTCATCACTTGGATCCATACCTATTACTTTAGGTGGAAACCCAAATAATAGTTCTTTAGTCCGATGTTTCTCATTTTTAGCTAATCCTGCAATCGGTATGTTTAGATGTAATTCATCTTCTATTACTTCTCGTATGACTTCCATCTGGCCAATTCCTCCATCTGCTATAATCAGCTGAGGCATAGCACTTTCCTCTGCTATTAACCTTGAGTATCTTCTTCTAACCACCTCTTTCATTGAGGCGTAATCATTGGCTCCTTCAACTGTCTTGATAATATATTTACGATAATCGTTCTTTGATGGTTTAGCCATTTTATAAACAACACATGCTGCCACAGCATCACTTCCCTGTATGTTTGAGTTGTCAAAACATTCAATTTGTACCGGAAGATGCTCCAGTTTCAAAAGATTTTGTAACGTTTTTAACAGCTTTGTTGCTCGTTGCTCTGGATTGAACTTTTCCATCTGTTTCATGCGATCAAACCGATATTGTTTCACGTTCTGAATGGATAAGTCCAATAATTTTCTCTTTTCTCCTCTCTGTGGAATGGTTACCACGGCATCATTTAAATTGTATCCAATATCAAATGGTAATAAAATTTCTTTTGATTGACTTTTAAATTTATTTCGTAGTTCAACAACGGCGCTGGCCAATATCTCTTCTTTTTCTTCATCTGTTCGTATTTTATATTCCAGTGTATAGGCTTGTGTGATAGTTCCGTTGGTGACTTTTAAATAATTGATAAAAGCGTCGTTTTCATCGATTTCTATGGCGAATGTATCTATGTTGGTTAACATAGGATTTACGATGGTTGACTTGGATTTATATTGGCTGAGAACGAACAATTTCTCTTTGATAATTTGTGCTTCCTCGAATTTCATTTCATCAGCTAATTTCATCATTTCGGTTTGTAAGTTTTTTTCTATTTCACCGATTTCTCCTTTCAGAATTTGTTTTATTTCGCTGATGTTTTTATTGTATTCTTCTGCACTTTGAAGTCCTTCACAACACCCTTTGCATTTTTTGATATGGTATTGAAGGCAAACTTTATAGTTATTTCGCTGAATGGCTTCAGGAGTTAAATTCAATTTGCAATTTCTGAGTGGATATAGTTGTTCGATTAATTCGAGTATTGTTCTAAGAGCAGGAGCATAAGTGTATGGTCCATAGTACTTAGACCCATCTTTTACGATGTTTCTGGTTTTAAATACTCTTGGAAAATATTCGTTTTTAATGCAGATGGAAGGGTATGTTTTATCGTCTTTTAATAGAATATTATATCGAGGTTGATGTTTTTTTATAAGACTGTTTTCTAAGAGAAGTGCGTCTTGTTCTGTTTCAACTACGATATATTTTATATCTACGATTTGTTTTACCAGAATACGTGTCTTAATGCTTTGCTGTTCTTTATTGAAATAAGAAGAAACACGTCTTTTTAAATTTTTTGCCTTTCCAACGTATATAATCTCATCTTTGTTATTGATGTATTGGTAAATTCCCGGTTTGTCGGGAAGTGATAATACGATCTGTTTTAGATGAGATACTTCTTTTTCCATATTTATCTTCCTAAAAGAATCAATAGGATATTTATATCGCTAGGTGAAATTCCTGGAATTCTTCTTGCTTGACCGATTGTTTCTGGATCGATGCGTTCTAGTTTCTGACGTGCTTCTGTTGATAATGAGTGGAGGGAAGCATAGTCAAACTTACCTTTGATTTTTATATTCTCCAATCTACTTAATTTATTGGCAATCAATGTCTCACGTTCGATATATCCTTTATATTTTATATTTATCTCGGTTGCTTCTACAATTTCCTCTTTTCGGTTTGTAATCGAATTAATGGCTTTCTTCAATGCAGGAATACCTTCTGCCAATGTATTGATGGTGAGTTGCGGACGTGTTACCAGATCCACCAGCTTACAGCCATTATTCAATTTTGTGGTTCCGTTTTTCTCTAAAAAGTCATTTATTAGATTCGCTTTTATATGGAAATTTTCGATAAAATCGGTTAATTTTTGAATTTCTTCTTTTTTGGATACATATAGATCGTATCGTTCTTTTGTGGCTAAACCTAATTCGTATGATCTTGGTGTCAATCTTGCATCGCAATCATCTTGTCTCAATAGAATTCTATATTCTGCTCTTGACGTAAACATACGGTAAGGCTCGTCAACTCCTTTTGTAACAAGGTCATCAATCAACACGCCGATATAGGATTCATCTCGACTGAGTGTGAATTCCTCCTTTCCCCAGCACTTTTGATGGGCATTGATACCAGCGATGATTCCTTGTCCTGCTGCTTCTTCGTATCCAGTTGTTCCATTCACCTGTCCGGCTAAAAACAGGTTGTCAACTATCTTCGATTCCAATGTATGTTTTAGTTGTGTCGGGTCAAAGTAGTCATATTCAATGGCATAACCAGGACGGTAGATATCAGCATTTTCTAATCCTTTGATTGTTTTAAGTGCTCTCACTTGTATGTCAAGAGGTAGGGAAGATGAGAATCCATTCAGATAATACTCTTGTGTAGTTTCTCCTTCAGGTTCCAAAAATAGTTGATGTCTTTCTTTATCGGCAAATGTCACGATTTTTGTCTCGATACTTGGACAGTAACGAGGTCCAATACTCTTAATTTGTCCGTTGAAAAGGGGAGAATCTGGTAATCCTTCGCGAAGAATTTTATGAGTTTCTTCGTTTGTATAAGTGATAAAGCAGCTCTTTTGTTGAAGGGGTCTTGGTTTAAAATCCAGATATGAGAATTTATGAAAATCGTCTTCTCCATCTTGAACGGTCATAACAGAGAAATCAATGGTTCTACCATCTATTCGAACAGGCGTACCTGTTTTCATTCTACCAGTTGTGATGCCCAAGCTTTTGAGTTGCTCAGTTATTCCGTATGATGCTGGTTCTGAGATTCTTCCTGCATGAATTTGTGCTTTTCCACAATGAATCAGTCCACTAAGAAAAGTACCTGCTGTCAGTACAACTGATTTAGCCTCGAAGCAAGCTCCCATGGCTGTTTTCACTCCTGCTATTTGTTTCCCGTTCATGATAAACTCAATGACTGAGTCTTGCCACATGCTCAAGTTGGGAGTGTTTTCAAGTATATTACGCCATTTCTCGCTAAATTTTTGTCGATCGGCCTGCGAGCGTGGACTCCACATTGCGGGTCCTTTTGATCGATTTAACATTCGGTATTGAATGGCTGTCATATCAGTCACTATTCCACAAAAACCGCCAAGTGCGTCTATCTCTCGCACGATTTGTCCTTTCGCAATTCCTCCAATGGCTGGGTTGCAACTCATTTGAGCTATTTTGTGCATATCCATTGTGATCAAAAGTGTTTTTGATCCAAGTCTTGCTGCTGCTGAAGCGGCTTCACATCCAGCATGTCCAGCTCCAATAACAATGACGTCGAATTTGAAATTCATATCTTCTCTTAGTTTATGCAAAATTAAATATTTTATTAACATGATACAATGATTTATTAACAATAAGATGTTAGTAATTTCTGGCGTTCAACTAAATCGATTCATGTCTAGTATGTCTCCAAAATGTCTTTTTAACTTTCGTCAACTATTTCTGTTATTTGTTTTAATAAATAATCGATTTTTCGTGTATTGAAACATTTTTCATCCTAATTTGAACGATGATTCTACGTTGTAACAATGCAGTATGCCTTATCTTTGCAATGAAAACGGAAAATAAGATTTCGTTCCCAGGAAACATTTATACTTTAAAATAGTAACCACAATCGCTTTGTGAAGAGTTAGTTGTGGTTTTTTTTGTTTATTCTCCTTTTATGAAACCATGTTGCATGAATATTTTTTATACTTTTGTGTTTTACTTTTTGCAAAATGAAGAAATTATTTTTACTAATAGTTTTATTTACTCTATCAGTTGGAATATGGGGTAAGAGTACTACACTTTCTGGTGTAGCACCTTCTTTTGCTGGTAAAACTCTACGGTTGAATTATTATATGGATGAAATTGTGGGAATGCAACGTACATTGGATTCATGTATCGTTGATCCTACTGGAAAGTTTTCATTTACAGTTAATATTGTCAACCCATTACAGGTTTTTATTCCTTCGGAAACATATAATGGATTTATTTTCTTGGAGTCGGGGAAAGATTATGTCGTCACTTTACCTCCTTATGCTGAAAGAACTTTAGCACAAAAATTAGATCCTTATTTTAAACCTACGGATGTTCTTTTACAGATTGTCGGGTTGAAACAGGGGGACTTTAATTATAAATTGATGGAGTTTGAAGATGCGTTTGATTTTTATTCGATGAAGCATCTTGTTTATTCAAATTCTGTCGATTCCATCCTTGTTTCTATTGATCAGATGAAAGAGATATTCAATGATTTTTATGCTGATCGTTATCTGTCGAGATATATGGAAGAGCGTTTTCTACTTTTATTGAATAGTTCTCCTAAAGTCTATCAAGATAGTATTATTGCACGCATCAATCGGTTAGGGGTTAATGAAAGCAGTCCTGCTTTTTGGGATATCTTTAATAACTGTTTTAACGATTTCATCGTACAATCACAATATGATAGAGAACAATATCTTGCTTTTCAACGTATTGTTGAAGAAGGAAATGTGAAGATGTATTTCATGTTGCTTTCCAATCGATATGGTATAACGGATCCTGATTTACGGGAATTGGTGGCGATTAAATTGTTGTATGATTTGATAAATCAGAATCAGTTTAATCAGATTAAGGTGATGGATTTGCTTCAGAAAATAGGTTCTGGTATTGCTTCTCAGCAAAATCGCGATATCCTTGCTTATATTTTAAATAATACTTCTACGAATATTATTGGTATGGCAGCTCCGGATTTTGTTATGAAGACAGCTGAAGGAAAAAAGAAAAAATTTTCCGATTTCAAGGGGAAATATATATATTTAAACTTTGAGAATTCATATATAGATCAGACTCAAAAAGATTTAGATGTGTTAGTTCGTTTTCAGAATGATTATAAGAAAGATTTGGTCATTTTGAATGTTGGGTTGTATGATTCGCAAGAAGCTGTATTAAAATTATCTCAACGGTATGGAGATAAAATGTATTTCATGCTTGTTGATGATTCAGATGCATTAAAGTCAAAGTATAATTTAAAGAGTATTCCCTCTTTTTTCTTGATTGATAAAGATGGTAACTTCTTAATGACAAAAGGGGCTGAACCAACGGATGAATTAAGAATGTTACTGCAACGAATTTTTAAGTCTAACTAAATTGGATACTATGTTTGGATTGCATATAATTGATTTACAAACTGCCTTCAGAGCCAAATTGAAGGAGTTAATGTTGGACGAAAATCTGATGGAAGATTTAGATCGTATCTATCTTCCTATGGCCAATTTGATACATACGGGTCTTAATGTTGAGGATAAGACTCAGATTATTGGTGTGAATGGCGCACAGGGAGCTGGCAAAACTACTTTCAGTGCTTTGCTTAAAGTAGTGCTAGAGATCCAATACAATATGAAAGTGGTGAGCTTCAGCATCGATGATTTTTATCTGACTCGTGCCGAAAGAGAGAAACTTGCGCAGGAAGTACATCCTCTTTTGATTACAAGGGGTGTGCCAGGTACGCATAATGTCCATTTGTGTGAAGAGGTGATATCTTCTTTATGTATGGCATCACCTAAAACGGAGACGATTATTCCTAGATTTAATAAAGCTGTTGATGATCCTTTCCCTCAGTCACAATGGGATTCCTTTGTGGGAAGACCGAATGTGATACTATTTGACGGTTGGTTTATGGGGGCTGTGGAACAAAAGGAAACAGAACTGTTGACACCGATTAATGATCTGGAACGGAACGAAGACCCATATTGTGTGTGGAGACGTTATGTCAATAGTCAGTTGAAGGATAATTATAAATCATTATTCGATAAAATCGATATTTTGGTTATGTTAAAAGTACCTTCTTTTGATAAGGTGTATGAATGGAGAACACTTCAAGAAAATAAGTTGAGGATGAAAACAGAAGGACAAAAAAATCTTAGGGTGATGTCTGATGATGAGTTGAAACGTTTTATTTCTCATTATGAGAGATTAACTCGTTTCATGTTAAAAGAGATGCCGTCTCGTGCGGATATGCTATTTAATGTTAGTGCTGATCACAGAATTTGTATATAAGTGTAATAGAATAAATATAAATTGTAGAGGTGTTATAAATTTTAAGATGTTTCAACTAACAAAATTAATTCAGCTTGTCCCATATATTCCAGTTCTTGGTATGATGCTTGTATTTGCATCATTACCATTTGGATTTACTAAGTTTCAACGTATCTCATTATTTATTTTCGGCATCGGTTATTTGTTGGATCTTCTTTTATTTAAGAGATTCAAGGGCTGGAAGTGGAGTCAGGATAAATGGCCATTTTTATTGTGTATATTGTTTTATCTGCTTATTCCTATCTGGCACCTGTTTGAAACAGGTATGTCATCGCAGTATTATTTGCATTGCATAGAATCTCGTATGCCTTTCATTTTGTATGGAATCATCGGAATCATCGGGTTAAATGATAAGTTCCGAATCCGAGATTTTGCTATTGTCCTGGCTGTGACTTCTGTGATTGTATTGGTTTATTCAATCGTAAAATATTATCAACTCTTAGGTGGCAACTGGGTTTGGGAAGGACATTCTTTATATGAGAGTTTGATGGTCTATGTGTATAGTACGTCAAAGTCTATCAATGCTCACATGACATTTAATATGTTTATGAATATCGTACTGCTTTTAGCTCTATTTATGTTTAGGGCTGAGGGTGTTCAGAAATGGAAACGCATCCTAATGATCATAAGCATGGTTTGTGTTGTCATTGGGATTACGATGTCATTCGGTAGAACGGGTGCTCTTTCGATGATTTTCATAATCGTTTCGTTTGTGTTTTATTTTTTGTGGACAAGAATGTCCAAGTGGAATCGCTGTTTCTTGATTTTTCTAGCTTCATTGCCTATTTTGGTTATTACATTCTATCCACAGTTTTCCAATAAGTCTGTCACTAATGATCCGAGAAGAGTGATTTGGAATGTATGTGCAGAGATGATTAAAGATAAGCCAGTTCTTGGATATGGTGTAGTCGGTGCGCGTGAACAATTGGTGGAAAGAGGGTTGAATGATCCTAAATTTTACCATGAATACTATGAAAGTATTTATATGTTGGAACCTATTCTAGATAGAGAAGGAAATGTTGACAAGATGCAGATGCATCCGCATAATATCTTCTTGAGTACCATGATGGAGTTCGGTGTCTTAGGGGTTGTGATTCTGTTGGGTTGCTTACTTGCTCCGATTTTCTTTATCCGTTGTCGATACAAATTCTTCTTGACGCTATTTGTTATCATCTTTTCATTTCAAGGCGTGTTTGAGTCGTTCGGTCCTCACTTATTGCCAACCTTCTTTATGTTCGAGTTGTTGTTATGGAATTATGCTTCAGACAGGGATTCTTTTTCCCTTACGAGGAGATCCATTGAGGATAAAGTACCATCAGTTGAGGCCTAATTTCCTCTTCCATTCTTGAATTTTCGCTTTTCTATTTTCCCTTCTTTTTCGGTGAATGCGGTCTTTTTGTTTATATCGCAGAAATAGATTTGTACATTCCTCTACGTCGTATCCTCTTCCTTCGGCATACATCTTTGCTACTATTCTGAAAAAATCATCATGAGCCCACATGCGACAAAAATTTTCACATCCTTCCTCTTTCCCTACTTCTCGAAACTGCATTCGATTGATGTCAATGAGTGAGAAAAGATAACAGTCGTCTCCAATTTTTTCCCATAATACATTTCCTGGAGAATAATCTTTATGAAAGACTTTCTTGTTATGTAATTCAGCCGAGAATTTTCCAAATGCAATGGCCAATTTTTCTTTTTCGCCTTCTAAAGGGAGGCAATCGTTAAATACTCTCAGGTTGCCTTGCATGGGAGTATGTAGGCTTATAAAGTAGGAGTGAGTTAGTAATCCTCCTTTTTTCTCTTCTATGTAGGCAATGGGTGTAGGCGATAAAAAACCCATTGATATGAGTCTTAAGGCATATTCGTATGCACGTCTTGCTTTCGTCGGACGAAAAAATGTGTAGGCAATCCGATTGATAAGGATGGGTACTTTATATGACTTCACATTCAATATAGTACCGTTTACATCGAAGATTTTTATTTCATTACGTGCTTTATATATACTGGTTCCTTCTTGTTCAAAAATAGAGGGAAGAGATTCGATAAAGGTCTTGTAAGGTAAAAATTCCGGATTGATGACGATTTTCATATTTCAAATTTTTCTACAAACTTACGAATAATAATTCAGTTTGCTTGCTTTCTCCCTATGTTGTTTTTGCTATTCAGCCTTTTTATCTATTTTTGTAGATACGATACATTGCTTGTAAGAATGAAAAAAGTTTTAGTTGATTTATCTATTTTAAAGCATCTCAATTGTGGATTGGGACAGGTAGCATACAATTATGCTACATATTTTGGTAAACATGCATCCGAGTATGATTTTGAAATCCATCTTTTGGTCCCTAAGTCTTATGTGGGCTCTTTTGGTAATGATGTATATTATCATGTCTCTCGTGAGATTTATACCATCTTCCCTTTCCTGTTGCCTAAGTTTGATGTATGGCATTCCATTCATCAGTTGAGTCGTTTTAAACCTTCTCGTTGTGCAACAAAAAACATACTTACCATTCACGATTTGAATTTTTTGTATGAGAAGGAAGGAGCGTCTTTGGATAAATATACCCAACGGTTGCAAAAAAAGATAAACAGGGCAAGTCGATTGCTATGTATCTCACAATTTGCCAAGAATGATGTTGTCAACTATTTCCATCCACAAAAGGATATCGAGGTGCTTTATAATGGTGTTGAGGCTTTGTCTGCTTCTGATGAGAAACAACCTCATCTTCCTGGGCCGGATAAGAAATTCTTTTTCACGATTGGGCAAATTATGCCGAAGAAGAATTTTCATGTATTGTTGGATGCAATGAAAAGATTACCTGATTATACGTTGTATTTGGCAGGGAAAAATACTACCGAGTATGCTGATATGATACGTAATCGTATTCATGATGAAGCTATTTCCAATGTCTATTTGTTGGGGGAGATCCTTCATTCAGAGAAGATATGGTTGTATAATCATTGTGAAGCTTTCGTTTTCCCATCCTTGTTCGAGGGATTTGGCTTGCCAATTATAGAGGCTATGTTTTTCGGGAAACCGGTGATTTCATCAGATAAAACTTCGCTGAAGGAGATTGGTTCGGATCATGTTTTCTT
The DNA here is from genome assembly GCA_902766045.1 of uncultured Bacteroidales bacterium. GTDB lineage: Bacteria > Bacteroidota > Bacteroidia > Bacteroidales > Paludibacteraceae > UBA1181. The sequence continues at coordinate 8,315 of CACXCA010000056.1, read as the reverse complement.
TATGGATGATTTTGAACCTGATCATATTGCATCCAAGATAAACGAGGCGATTGCTGCTTTTCAGCAGCATCCTGATTTAGCAATTCGTAATGAAGAATATGCTAGATCATTCTCTTACGATAAACATTTGGGAAGATATGTGGAAATCTATCGGGAGTTATTGAAACAGTGACCAATCGATAGGTGGTAATTGTTTGTATTCATTGACTCTTTGTATATCTGCCTTTTTCTTGAGGGCTAAGAAAGCTTTCGCAGATGAAATAAAATTTTGTTTCTTTTCATCTTTGAAGAAAGAGTATAAAAGTATTTTGCCATAGATTTTACTACATAATAGCAGATTTTTAAACGTGCTGTTGTGAAGATAATTCAATAACAGCTTATTCCTTCTAAAGATGGTTTCAACGTATGTGTTTTTGTTCTCCTTTTTAATGGTTGAGGAAGGAGTGTGTCGGCAGAAGGTGGTATGGGTGTAGAGAGACTTCCATCCTTTTCTCCATGCACGAAGAGAGAGATCAAAATCTTCGAAGTAGAAAGGAGAGAATAGTTCGTTGAAACCATTCAGTTCCTTCAGTTTATGGGTATCCACAAGCGCATTGCCGCCGCACAAATAAATGGAATTACTGTTTTGGGTATCTGTTGTTTCTCTGTAATGAAGTTCGTGATGTTTGAACAAGGGTAGTTTTCGACTTTCAATGATTTTCTCTCCGGCTCTGTCGCGAATCTCCGTATAGACACCAAACACGCTGGGATCAGAAAAGAAAGGAATGGTTTTGTCGAAGAAATCAAGCGGCAGTTCCATGTCGTTATTTAGGAGCAGGGAAAGTTCCATTTTGGCTTGTTGAATCCCCTTGTTGATGGTTTTTGAAAATCCCTGGTTGACCTCATTAACGATGAGGGTAAGTTCTGGAAGGTTGAGTCCTTTCAGGTATGAAACGGTTTCATCGGATGATGCATCATCAATCACAATGATTTCGTAGTTTGATATTGATGGACTAGTAGAGAGAATATCCAAGGTGTGAGACAGGTAGGTCTTTAATAAATGACACCCGTTGTAGGTTGGAATGATAACCGATACGTTTTTTTTATCCATACGAAAAACAAGACGAACAATCGAATTTTTCTGCAAAGATAGGTTTAAAAATGTTAATTATAAAAAAATTTATTGTTCTTCTCATTGTTGAGGAATGGATATAAACACCTTATTTTAAACGTTTTATAAATTAAAGGAAATATAAACTGTTGAAATGTTGTTAGTTAAGACAAAAAAAATTGTAACTTTGGCACGATTTTTGATTCTTTTTTTAGTGTTAATGAATTTTCAGTAGTGTTAGGTGAATATTCAATAGCTAATTTACGGAGTAAGTTATTTTTATATCGGGTTATTTGCTTATGTCTAAGATCTTGTTTAGTAAAAAATTAGGGTTTGTATTAGCATTTTTATTTTGTATGATGAATGCTAATGCTACAAATGCCACTCTTATAAAATCCTTCAATATTAATGGTGCTTCCCTTGTTGTCGGCAACACCAATACAGAGTTAGTGGAAATGCCAGGTGATTGTGATCTTATGGCAGAAGATACCCAATTGAATAGTGAAGGTGTTCAGTATGAAAAAGGCAAAATGAAGAATTTGGGAGGTGGTAATGGTTATACTAATAACAACTGTGCTCAAATTTGTATATTCTATATTGATGAACCAGAGGAATGTGAAAAAAATAAGCCTGAAATTAAATTGGCACGTTTGAGTTGGGGAGGTAGAATAAAAGCGGCTGATAGAAATACTACATCAGATAAACATAATCAAGTAAAATTTAGTATAGGAGGTTCGGCTTATCAAACTGTTACGGCAGAATCAGAAAGTAAGCAGAATTCAGCTGATGGATTAGATTATGGCTTATACTCTTGCCATGCGGATGTTACGAATATAGTTAGTGCATATTTTAGTGATAATGACATTAGTAAATATAATACGCCTATTAACGTATGTGTAGCGAATCTTCAGACAGAATTGGAACGGTTTGGCGTGGAAGGATTGTTTTCAGGATGGACATTAACGTTGGTGTATAGTCATAATCTTCTTCCTAAGAGATATATCATGGTGTATGACTGTGATATGTTTGGACCTTCCAATACCAATGGATCTAATCCTGATCTAATTCAGGCGGAATTCCCTTTTGGATCGAATATACCTGCATATAGTGGAAAGGATAGTATTACTTTTATTTATAGTGGCTATGGCGGTTTCCATGGACAAGATGCGGATCGATTATTAAGAAATCCAGATTTGGATATTACCAAGGGAAATGCAAATAAAAAAGCTACTACCAATACTATTACATTGGAAAATGGAGAAATCATGAATCCTTTCAGGAGCTCTATATATTATGAATACAATACAAGAACATGTAACTTATCCAATACATCATTAGTGTGCAGCTCTAGAGGTTTTGATCTTCATGCAATTAGTAGATTTCCAATAGATCCTAATAACCCAGTTATCAAAACGGGCGCTAGTAGTTTTAATGTAGTCTTTACTCCAGCCAATGAGTATCACTGGTTGGCTAATGCAGTAGTGCAGATTGGATCACCTGATGTGCCTCAGACTAATTTACAGGTGGAAAATTTAGGAGAAGTGAATGTAGAACCGAGTAGCGAGATTAGGATGCCGAACTTCACTTTTACAGTAGGTCGAAATGAACCGTTGACAGGTATTGGGTTGAAGTATCCTGTATCAGAGTATGTTGATACGTTCACTAGCATTGGTCTTGAGTTTAAATTAACTCCTGCAGACTTGAACGTTAATCAAGATCGATTTAATGCTATGTATGTTAAATTTACATTAGACAAAGAGACGTCAGAATCGATTTTATTTAGTCAGTTGAATGATTCAACTGCATGGAAGAAAATTCGGAATGCGATTAATACACGATTGAAGAATTTAAATAAGGCTAATCAAGTAAATGCCTTTGTGGCTCCTTCTGATGTGGCAACGGCCTCCTTTACAGTTGAATTTTTTGACCCCAATAATAATCCTAATTATTTACAAATTCCTTCTACTGTAAAGAACAAAGAGGTATTTGTTTTGAGTTCTTCTGTAAGAATAAAACCAGAAGATGATTGGGTATTCAAAAAATCTATTAAGGTAGGTCGAGTTGGAAAAGTGGTTCCTCAAGCTGAGTTGACTGTTACCGGAGGAGAGAGTGGAAATAAATCTTCGTTAGAAAGTACTACGGAAGGACGTAATAGTCAAGAGGATTGGGATAAGTATATGTGTGAGATGGAAGGTTTAGGCCTTTGTAACGGCTGTCCTGGTGATGGAGGAGGCGGCGGTTTCCATGGCGGCGGCGGTGAGAATTGTGATAAATACATGTATACTACGGAGAAAGAGGGTGTTTCAGTTAAAGATAGAGCTAATGAAGTTACTATAAAGGTAAAAGCGCAGGGTAAGTGTGACCCTATGATTGATACTATTAATTTCTATTTTTGTGAAGAGACAGATGTTGCACTGTCTGATATTTACTTGACATTGGTTTCTAAATACAATGTAAACATTGACTCTATTGCGAAAGCAGATTCCTGTACATGGGAGATGGCTAAACAAGATAGCTTAAAAGAGTTCTTGGCAAAGCATGGAGTGAACTATTCTCATATTGCTGCTCTGTTCAATAACACGGGACAAATCCAATCGTTTGCTTCTTCAAACAAAGATTCTGTTATGGCTAATTTCTTGAAGTGTGATGAAGTGGCTAATTATGATCTACTTTCAGATAGTATTGATAAGATTATCAATATGACGACCAGGTTTAGTCAGATAACTACTTTGTACAACATAGCAGATGATACAACGAATATTGTGCCTAGTAGCAAAGGAGCTGGTAAAAAATTTGATGTTTTAGATCAAGCTAATTGGGATGCTACATATCATATATCCAGTGAGTGTACAAAGTATTTGTATTTCTATTCTCCTTGGGAAGATGGCAATAAATCATGTTCGAAGTCTATTGTCATTAACTTTATCAAAGAGAACTTGGCGGCTCCAACAATTATTTACAATAAAGATACGATCCCTCCTGGGGAAGATACCACCTTGTATTTCTGTAAGAACGGAAATATAGATATCATTTATGTGGGGAAAACTCATAATGACTATGATGTCTATGCAGATATTCTGTATCCGGATGGTTCCAAGAAATCTAAAATAAAGGTTGATGCTACATACAACCCAACTCCTTCGTGGAACGTTAACGACACAATCGATAAAGATAATGACGGTATCTATAAATTGAGTATCTATCAAAAGAACTTGCAGAGTACTTGTAAGCCTGATACAACTTATCTATATTTGGTCATCTCTGATTTTGAGATTGCTGAGAAACCTAAAGTTGATAAAGAAAAAACTGATTATTGTGTTAGTGATGATCCGAATGATTTTATCACATTGATGTTGGATAGCACTGTGCCTGTCACAGAAAATGTTCGGTGGTATGAACTGACAAAAGATAAGGATGGTGATCCGAGTAGAGAGAAGTTAGGTGAAGGTGAAAGTATCAAAGTACGTCAAAACAAGGATAGTATCTTTACGTATGCAGCCGTTTATTTTAAAGATTTCTGCGAAAGTGGAATGGATACAATTACCATCACAGTACATGCACTTCCTGAAAAACTGAAGGCGCCTGACATTTCTGTGTGTCAGTATGTTTCATTGGATTCAGCCTTTGTGGCTGGAAAGGTGGCTGCTGTCAATCCAAATGCTAAAAAAATACTTTGGTTCTCAGGTCAGCAAGCGTCTTTTACTGAAGAGAAAGCAGAATCACTTACCAAGCTTCTTTCAGTTTTCAATAGTGATGAGTGTGGTGAAAAGAAATTAATTATAGCTTCACAAAATGAGCATGACTGTATCGGTGATACAACGTTGGTGACAATCAATGTAATTTGCTTTGATTCGGCTGCTACACAATTTAAACATAATATAGATTCAACTCTTTTCTGTGTGGGTGATAATAATACAAGCTTGGATACATATATCGATAAAGAGAAATATCCAGCTAATTCTCAGTGGTTCTGGTATATAGATGATACAAAACTTCCTTCCAATTCTACTGGTCCATTGGATTTGAAAAGTTATTTGAGTGATGGCGATAAGATGATTGTCCCTGATCATGCTTTCTCTATGGAGTATTACCTCGTTCGTGTAGATAGTAGCAATTGTGTAAGTGATTCTTCTAAGTTTAAGGTGGTCGTAGGAGATTCTATCAAATCTGTTCCTCTCATCGGTGATACAGTATCTAATAAATATTATGATGCTCAAGAGAATAAGGCCATTGTGAAATTATGTAAGGGTACGTCTATCTACAAGATGAATGCCCTTCCAATAAAGACATCTGTTGATGGCTATAATCTGGAGTGGGTGCCTGAGATGGACCCTCTTACTGATAATTGCGATACATTACGTGCTAAGTCTCCAAATGTAGGCTATCGTAATTCAGTTCGTCAAGATACTATCTGGGTGAAGATAAATAATCCAGGCTTCTCTTACTATTGTGTTCGACAGAGTACTCAAATAGGATGTAAGGGTCCTTGGGTCAATCTATCCATCCTGGTTCATGATTCAGTTCGTGTGAAACCGCAACCAGAACAAGTAGTAAAATGTCAGTATGATTCTACTGTACTTTTTAAATACTCCGAGAATGTAAGCGATCCAAATCTTCGGTTGGTTTATTATAATGCACAAAAGAGTGTGATAGACCAGAATGATGTGTTGATTTACACAAATACACCGGGTGAGAATTTGCCTGCTAATACTTATTACATGTCGTATGTCAATGATTCTACTACATGTGAGGGAGAAAGAGTAGCTATATCTTCTACCATTCATCCTAAACCGGTGATACCTGATGTGCTCACGCATTCATTATATTATTGTGCTACGGGAGATACGGTTCATCTTACGGAGGCTACGGGTGCTAATACACCGAATGCTCATACTAAGTTGGTATGGAAGGATACAAGCTGGGTGCTCACAGATTATAACCGCTATGTTCCTTACTATGTTTATCAACAAGATACCGTAACAGGTTGTAAGGGAGATCAAGATACAATCGATGTGTATATTGAAAAGACATTCGATTATAAACATATTGATGATATAACGGTGTGCTACGGTGAAAGCGTGGATTTGTTATCAAAAGTGGAAAGAGCCATCACTCGCCATAGCAGATATATTGTTGATGCGGATGTGAAATATACTATTAACTTGCTTCATGGCAATAACCCTGATCCAAGTCACTTATCTGCAAATGAGGCTGAGAAGATCATTTCTTCATCTTCTCCTACATCTCAAAGTGTTCAACGTTATCTGGTTTCAATCAATGATCCTGTGAGTGGTTGTGCCGAAACGGATACGGTGGTGATCACCTTTAATCCATTGCCTAAGTTCGGTACAATTCCAGCAGTAAGAAAATGTCAGGATGTAGAGTTCGCATTGCCAACTCCTTCTTTTGAAAATACTCGGTATATATGGTACAATGCCAATAATACGTTAATTGGTGATAGTACTCACTTCTTCTCATCAGAGAATGTGATCCTTTCTCTTGTGGGTATTACCGACTTTGGTTGTAAGGACACAGCGAAGGTACCTATCACAATTGATTCTATTCCTAATTATCCTTATGTAAGGGATACTGCATTTTGTCAGAACACAGGAAAGAAGATCTTGACATACGTACTTGATTCTGCAGTGAATCGTTCAAACAAAAAGGCAGATCTTTCTTTCGCTTGGGTGAATATGAATGGTGATACCATCACCTCTTCTGTATTCGATACGGATGTGAATATTACAAGCGAAACAAAACATACGTACTATGGCGTTGCCATCAATTCGGTTACGGGTTGTATAAATAGCAAACAAATCACGGTCTCTATCATGCCAGAGATACATCTTGCTATCGATGATCCTGCTCCTATCTGCGAACCTGAAATCTTTGATGCTACAAGTTATATCAATCAGTATATCTCTTTGAATAAAACGGCTATCGGTGGATTCGAACCTTCTGTAGATAGTTATTTCTCTTTGTATAGCGGCAGAGCAGATCTGCTTGCTGATGATATGTCGCATCTATCTTATATCCGTGGAGAAGATCAAGTGAAGTATGGTTATGTGATGAAAGATTCAAAAGGGGTATGTTCTTCTGAGGATACCTTTACAGTGACTATCTATCATAAGCCATCTGCTCCGTTGATTGAACAAGGTGAAGATTCATTGTTCTTCTGCCGAAATAATGCTCCTCTGTCTGTGACCGCTTCTGATACGGCTCAGCTGAATAATCTCCAGATGGTATGGCAGGATAATACAACGGGTCTTTCTTATCAGTTGGACGAAAATAAAAATAGTACGGAACTGACGGCTTATCTGAATGATACGTTGACTTCTTGTAAAAGTGATTTGTCTAAATCAATTGCAATTGTGGCTAAACCTATCACCGTTAAACCTATTGGCGGAAAAGATACGTTGATGTATTGTGCTGGTACGGTGATTGATTTGTGGACAATGGCCTTCAATTCATTTGTTCCTGATTTGAAAGATCGTTCTTCTTTCTCTATCGTCAGTGCAAAGAAGGGTAATGTTGTATTTACACAATCGCAGTTAAGTAATTTGGTATCGACAGTTCAAGATACTTCTACTTATACCTTTGAGGTGTTGGATGCCTTGACTAACTGTACTGCTTCTAATAGCGTTACAATCATATATCATGCGCTTCCTCATTTCCAAATCGAGGGACAACGTGAGATATGTAAAAATGATGGCGTCTCATTGAATGTTACAGGAGATGATCGTGATATCTCGTATGCATGGTATTATGGTTCTTCTCTATTGAGTTCTGATAAGAAATATGAGCAGTCTAATTTACAAGCCGATACCACTATCACGGTTATTGGTACTTTGATGGATTCTTCTTCTTGTAAATCAACTGTGTTGCATCATATCCAAGTGGATAGCTTACCAGCAATGAGTGGTGACACGTCCATCCACTTCTGTCAAGACACAACGGCCAATGCTGTTACAATCAACTTCGACCGCAGTGCGAAGGAGATCAGTGACTACATGATAATATGGATGAATGCATCGGGCGATACGTTGCAAATGGTGGATGATCTTTTACAAGATATCACAGTTGATGGTATAACTGAATACCATACGGTACAGGTTGATAGGGTTACGGGCTGTGTGAGCCTAGTATCGAAGATGACAGTGACAGTGAGTCCACAGATACGCAGCCGCTGGGTGGATCCAGAGACGATCTGCCAGCCATACACGTA
>CACXCA010000055.1 GCA_902766045.1 uncultured Bacteroidales bacterium | reverse complement strand
ATCGTTCCTTCGGAACTCTCGGCATCAGCTATATCACCGTAATGCTACGACATAAAAGTCTGGAGTGCGACATAGTTCTATGAAAATTCAAATTGGCATACCCAAATTCAGGGCTGCGAAACATCTGAATAACAGGCAACATAGCTCCAGCGGGGCGACATATTACAGGCGTGGGCGTGAGCCCTTGCGGAAATGAGAAGTGCGGTAGTGGAACCCTGAAGGGGTGGAACGGAATGTCGTTTTAAAAAATAATGCCAAATTCGTTAAAAAAACGAATCAAATAATTGTTTTGAAAGAAAAAAGGTGTATCTTTGCACCGCAATTTCAAGCGAGAAAGGCGCTATGCGAAAATAGCTCAGTTGGTAGAGCACAACCTTGCCCCAGAATAAAAAAAAGGATAACCAACCTTGGCAAGGGAAGAGTGAGATACCAGTCGGAATAGAGATATTGATAGGTTTTGCGAAAATAGCTCAGTTGGTAGAGCACAACCTTGCCAAGGTTGGGGTCGCGGGTTCGAGTCCCGTTTTTCGCTCCAAGGATGCCGCAGTGGTGGAATCGGTAGACACGCAGGACTTAAAATCCTGTAATCATTGCGATTGTGCGGGTTCAAGTCCCGCCTGCGGTACTCACATTTAAAGCGGATATTCAATCCGCTTTTTTTGTTTTTGATGGGTTCTTACTGAACTTACCTTTATTCGTTCGGTTATTAATTTGATAATATAAGTATAAATGAAGAACAAAAGTTTCCTTTTAGGTTTGGGGGTCATCTTAGTATTGATGTCATATTCATGTCATCTAGTGAACACAACTGTTAAAGAACCGATAATCGCTAAGCCGTCCTTTTGGGGACGAGTAGATAGCGTGGGTAGAATGGCATACCCTGGGACAAAAGCAAAGGTTTGTTTTGAGGGAGCCTGCAACGTCGTTATGCATCTTTCTGATAGCGTTGTCAATTCTGATTGTAACCCTGATTATGTGGGGGTGATCATTGATAGGAAAGATACGATGAAGATTTCTTTAAAAGATACAACTTTATCTAAACCGATGATATTTGAGCAGGGGAAGCATAGTATTGAGGTGGTTAAATTAACTGAAGCACAGGTCGGGGTAATCCAGTTTGATGATTTTGTTTTTACTTCATTGGGAGATGATTTCGTGTTACGTGATTCTGCTTACTCAGACGCTCCTCTTATTGAGTTTATTGGTAATTCAATAACGTGTGGTTATGGGGTGGAGGATACGACGAATCTTGAGGGGTTCCGTTCGGTTAATCAAAATATTTTGAAAACCTATGGGGCGTTGGTTGCCCGACATTATGGTGTTGAGGCTCTATATACGGCCTACTCTGGTCGGGGTATGATTCGTAATTATGATGGGTCGGAGAATAATTGCATCCCCCATATCTATGGACGTGTATTTCCTGATGATTCTTTGGTGAAGTATGATGTTAAGACCTATACTCCATCTGTCTTGATCCTAAATATTGGTACAAATGATTTCAATTCGGAACATACTGGGAAACAGTTAAATGACAGTCTGTTTGTCGCCAAATATCAATCTTTTGTTACCTATCTTCGCTCGGTCTATCCGAAATCTTCGATTGTATGTGCGGTGGGACCTATGTTAAGTGATGGTTATCCAGAAGGGTCTAATTCACTCACCAGATGTTTGAAGTGTGTACGCAAAGTAGTGGATGATTGTAATCAATCGGGCGATGCGGCAGTATGGTTCTTTACCTTTACGTCTCAGTCGGCTCCATACGGGGAGGACTATCATCCGTCATTCTATACTCATAGACGGATGGCACAGGAGTTGATAGCGTTTCTTGATGCAAAGGGTATCTCCTCGCAATTACTCGCAAAATGAGTTTAGTTGCGGGGAATCTATTCTGTTTTTCAGTTCGATTACTTCCAGGTCTCGTATCTTTGAACCGTCGATGACAAATCGCATCAGGGTTCGTACTTTGTGAAACCCATATATCCCCGCTGCGCCAGGATTAAGACACATAACGCGTAACTCAGGGTCGTACATAGCCTTAAGTATATGGGAGTGTCCGCATACGAATAATTGAGGTTTCTCTTGATATATTATTTCCTTGATACCCGGTGCATATTTATGAGGGTAGCCTCCGATATGAGTCATGACAACCTTAACATTCTCGCAAGTGAACGAGAGTATTTTCTGGCGTTTTATTCTTATGTCTTGACCATCAATATTTCCATATACGCTGCGAAACAGTTTCCCTTCGCTCAGCTTATTGCAAATTTCTGCTGAGCCGATATCTCCTGCATGCCATATCTCGTCACAATCCTTGAAATGTATCGCATAACGATCATCCCAATACCCATGCGTGTCAGATAATAATCCAATGCGTTTCATTCAATCTTTTTATTGCGAACCAGTTCGCGCACATAATCATAAAAAGGAATATTGTATATCTCACTTAGTTCTTTGCCTAAGATAACGATTTGTGCTACTTCGTTAAATCCACTGGCGGAAATAATTGACTCAAATGAGTTGTCTTCGTGGATAAGACGAAGATCATATACATATTGACTTACAGTCTTCTCAAAGAAACCTCCATAAGAGAAAGTGTTGGTTTCTTCATACCGTTGGAAAGCGAAATTTTTACCTTGTGGTTGGAAATCTATCCATTTTCCCCATTCCCACTTAAAAAAGCGGATGCCTTTTTGTATTTGTTTCTTCTGAGGGTCAAACGAAAAGAATTTTTCTGTTTTTGTGAGAAAACATCCGATTGCAATGGATAGGAGGATATAAGGGAGGTCCTGTCGAAGGAAGTCAGAGAAGATATCTGACGCATTTCGCAGGGGACCATTAATGATAATTCCCCAGTATATGAAATTGAAAAAAAACACGATAGCTGTCACATAAGCTATATAACCTATGACAACTATGGCAGTAGGGAAGAATTGTCCTTGAGGAATCGTGATTATATGATTATTTTGTTTCATGAACGATTAACAAGTAATGTTTTTTATTCTGTTGATGAGTTCATTACCTAAAGCTTCTTTCCGTTGAATATGATTCTGAACCTCTATGACAAATGGGTTTTGCTCGAATTGTCCACGGACACTCTCGAAATCTTTTTGTTTCTGTATCTCATCGCCATCAGCTCCGAATCCTGTCTGGGTTGTAAGCGTAAACTCCTTTTTCGCATCTTCATAAAGAATCTTATCGAGGGTGATGACTGATTCTTTCCATTTGTTAACGATGGAGAGGATGTCTTGGATGGTTATTTCGGCTATTTTCTTGTTGAGCATCAGTTGAATCTTATCTATTGCCCATGTCCATTCGTAGGTGTAGTAGTTACGATGGATTTCAGAGAATTGTTTGTTGATGGTGTCAATGTCATTGTATTCTCCTGATTCGATTTTTTGTAGGACCTCTTTCCCAACGGAGATGGGGAGAATAAGTCCAGCCACATCAATCCAATCGCCAGTTCCAATAGGAGTGTCGGGTTGTAATCTGTCGCGTATCTCTTGGATGGATTTGAAAGGAGTCTCTTCCAATCGTTTGATGATTGAATTGCCTATAAATTTCCATATACCCATTTCATATACGGTGATACCTTTTTTTAAGGACGATGCTTTGATTCGGGTGTTTTGGTAGTAGTAGTTACTACACTCTTCACCAGCGATTTTTTGTAGATTTTTAAGAATATCTACGCCAGCGAACATCTTTTGGATAGTATAAGGACTAAGAAGATTAAAGTTGATTTGATCTAAACGGTTTGGATCCGTTCTTTTATCACGTTTAGGCCATTTCTGTGCATCGCGTATGGTTCCGACGCTTCGTAGATTAGAAGCGGGTACTAAATAGGTTTCACTATTATTCTCTATCAAATAAGAGAATGGTAGGTTCGTAGTGTCTGGATGGGTAGTGTGTCTTCCCATGATAAGGGTGAATGCACCAATTTTAGCTGGCCATAGGATATATGAGTCGCTTGTGGTTTTAGAACCTCTTTCGACCACACCTTGATGGATAGGGCCTAATTTGTACATATGGTTGCTTTGGTTGCTACCTGATCCTGCGTTTAGGAAAGAGAACATACCTGCGATGAGCAGACTGGATTTGTGGTGTGTAACGGTGAATGGTCCGGCAAAGACGGAAGCAGCCTCACCGTGGAACCCTTGACAATTACAGAAGAATAGGGTGTCGGTAGCGGAGTATTGTTTACCAATCTGACAAGCTTGTCCCACAAAGCATTTATCAATCATGGCGCCATCTGTGACTTCGCTTCCAGAAGATATGATGAAATCTTTGGCGATGACACCGACGCCGAGTTGAACAGGGGCATGAGCGTTACTGTTGATGCTTCCATTCTGTAGTGTCAGACAACCTTTGACGGTTGCATAATCACCGAATTTTATGTTTTTAATACATCCGCAATTACGAATGATTACATTGTTTCCAATGAAACCTGTTTCGGAGGCTATTTTTTCACAATAACGATCCACTATTTTTTTTAGACGATCGATCAATTGTGTGCGATGTCTATATAGTGTCATGATATATGCGAAGTGTGCGGAAAGATTATCACAGATGGGCACCTCACGTCCGCCCCCTTCATTGATAGGTGATACAAGCACACCATTACCGAAGGTGCTTTTCTCGGTTACTACCAGCATGTCAACATTTTCAATAAACGTATCGTCTCCGATAGTATAATTAGCGATATAGTTTCCTATACGGCCGATATACGTATTGTTTCCGATGGTACAATTATGAATGGTAGCTAGATGAATACCAGAGTGCCTGCTAATATTGCCTTCCTGAGTGTGGTATTTTTCAAAATAGCCTATTCTGACGGTTCCAGAAAAATGAGCATTTGTTACATATTGAGGGTCAAATTTTTCGTGAACTTCAATTTTGTCCCAATCTTCTGCTGAACATTGTTGTTGACATAGTTGTCCGATCTCCTGATTGGTAAGGTGTCTATATGTATTCATGGCTTTTGTGTTATTAATCGATTTCCTCAGCGTTCTCATCATATTTTTGGTAGATGAAATCATTGTATGGAAATCTGGTAATATGAATTTCTTTTACTTTGTTGTATATGAGATTCTTAAACTCTTCTATATTATTTTTCTCACGGGCGGAGATAAAGATGCAGTTTTCTTGCAGTTTTGACATCCATGTTTTTTTCAGTTCATCAAGACTGATATTTTCGCGTGAGATAGGAGTCAGGTCGTCTTCCTCTTTTGGAACATAAGAAAAAGCATCAATTTTATTAAACACCAAGATGGTTGGTTTGTCTTCGGCATGCAGTTCCTGCAATGTTTTCTCGACGACTGCGATTTGATCTTCGAAAGTCGGATGAGAGATATCTACCACATGGAGAAGAAGGTCAGCTTCGCGAACCTCGTCAAGTGTTGATTTAAATGATTCCACCAGATCATGAGGCAGTTTGCGAATAAAACCTACCGTATCAGACAATAGGAACGGAAGGTTTTCAATGGTGACCTTTCTAACGGTGGTGTCGAGTGTGGCAAAAAGTTTATTTTCAGCAAAGATGTCTGATTTGCTAAGCATGTTCATGATGGTGGATTTCCCCACATTGGTGTAGCCCACCAATGCAACACGCACCATTTTGCCTCTATTTTTCCGTTGAATGATTTTCTGGTTGTCGATATTTTTTAATTCTTCTTTTAAAAGGGAAATTTTTGTCAGACAGATACGGCGGTCTGTTTCTATCTGTGTTTCACCCGGACCTCTCATACCGATACCACCACGTTGTCTTTCCAAGTGTGTCCACATACCCGTAAGTCTTGGCAGCAGATATTTATATTGAGCCAGCTCCACTTGAGTCTTAGCGTGTGCGGTTTGTGCGCGTTTGGCGAAGATGTCTAATATTAAGCTGGTACGGTCCAATATTTTAACGCCTAATTCTTTTTCAATGTTACGAAGTTGTTTAGGAGATAGTTCGTCATCGAAGATCGCAATGCCGATTTCGTTTTCGCTTTCTTCCTGTTCTTTTATGTAGTTTTTGATTTCCTCAAGTTTGCCAGGACCGACGAATGTTTTAGGATTAGGATACTCCAGTTTTTGCAAAAATTTCTTCTGAGGGTAGGCTCCAGCTGTTTCAGAGAGGAATGCTAATTCATCCAAGTATTCTGTAGCTTTTTGTTCGTTTTGCCGAGGAGTGACTAATCCAATTAGAATGGCATTTTCTTCGTATATTTCTGTTTTAACTATTTCGCTCATATCGTATGAAAAAAAGAAAAGAGCAAGAAGAAATCAAGCCGTTCTTCTTACTCTTTGGAATTATATGTTTACTGTTTTGGCAGCTTCTCTGATTTTCGCTTCTATCTCGTTTGCTAGTTCAGGATTATCTTTTAGCAGTTCCTTTGTGGCATCTCTACCCTGAGCCAGTTTGTTCTCGTTGTAGCTATACCAGGAACCACTCTTTTTGATGATGCCAAACTCGACGCCAAGGTCAACGATTTCGCCTATATGAGATACCCCTTCGCCGAACATTATGTCGAATTCTGCTTTTTTAAATGGAGGAGCTACTTTATTTTTTACCACTTTAACTCGAGTTTGGTTACCAATGACATTGTCACCTTCTTTTAGTTGACCAATGCGGCGAATGTCGAGACGTACGGAAGCATAGAATTTCAATGCGTTACCACCTGTTGTTGTTTCAGGATTGCCGAACATCACACCTATCTTTTCACGCAATTGATTGATGAAGATGCAACATGTATTGGTTTTATTAATCGTACCTGTCAATTTACGAAGAGCTTGAGACATCAATCGAGCTTGAAGCCCCATTTTGGCATCGCCCATATCCCCTTCGATTTCAGCTTTAGGAGTGAGGGCAGCAACAGAGTCCACCACCACGATATCGATAGCAGAGGAACGGATAAGTTGGTCTGCGATTTCAAGAGCTTGTTCCCCATTGTCGGGTTGAGAAATCAATAGGTTGTCAATGTCAACGCCCAGTTTTTCCGCATAAAAGCGGTCGAATGCGTGTTCGGCATCGATGATGGCGGCAATACCACCGTTTCGTTGAGCTTCAGCGATGGCGTGGATAGCCAATGTTGTCTTACCAGAAGATTCAGGACCAAATATCTCAATGACTCTACCTCTTGGGAATCCTCCGACACCCAAGGCAAGGTCTAATCCTAATGAACCGCTTGAAATAACAGGAACTTCTTCGATCTTGTTGTCGCCCATCTTCATGATGGTGCCTTTACCGTGATCTTTTTCGATTTTTTCCATAGCGAGTTGAAGTGCTTTCAACTTTTCGCTCGATGGTTTTAATTTTTCTTCCATATTGTTTGAAGTAACTAAATTTTGTTTGATTTATATTTCGACAAATGTAGATTTTTTTTTTGAGAAATAAAAGAGACAACTTTACTTAATTTTTATACGTGCGAGAAGAGATTATTGCCCTTTTTTTCGATTATTTTGAATTGATTTTGAGTTATTTATGAAAAAATCTTTCGTTTAGTGACGAAACGTACTTGTCGAATATAATAAGTTGTAAGTTATTGAAAATAAATAAGATATATATCAAAAAGATTAAAATAGAAAAAAATCGCAAACAATTGGATTTGAAAATTTTTATAAAAACAATGAATTTTTGGGAGTTAGCGTAAAAAAATGTTTAAATTTTTTTTATTTTTGCTTAATTGAAATAATTGTGTATAAACGTACATGTAGAAAATATATAGAATTTAATAAGCAAATCTATGAAACAGAGTTAAGAAAATGGGGGGAATGATATTGATTTGAAGAGAATGTTTTTTTGTTTCTAAAAGAGTAGCTTGATTCTATAAATAAAGTCGAAGTATTGTATAAAAATAGAATTTCATCAATATGAATAATATGCGAAATCATATATTGAGTTGTCTTAGACGAATGGTGATGTTGATTACGATGTTCTCGATATCAGCAGGGTTGTTTGCTGCGACCTATCAGGGAACGACAGGATCCGTTCGGTATTATCTTGATACAGATACTGGTATCTTACGCTTGTATGGAACTGGGTCAACAAACAATTATAGAGGTAATTGGGATTATGGAAATAATCGGAATGGATATGCACCATGGCGAAATGTGCGTACCTATATCACCTCGGTTGTGGTAGAAGAAGGTGTGACAGGTCTAGGAGCCGCTCTTTTTTATGATTGTCCAAACTTAGTTAGTGTTTCGTTGCCGAGTTCATTGGAAACAATAGGAAATGAGCTTTTCCGTGGTTGTTCAAGTTTGGAGACTGTAACCATTCCTGCAAGCGTTAGAGACATAAAAGATCGTTGGTTGACTGATTGTGATAACATGCAGTATGTATATGTAGATCAGGCAAATACCAACTATGTTTCGATAGAAGGAATCATCTATACAAAAGATCTATCTACAATTGTTCGAATTCCTGAAAACAATCCGATTACCAATTATAACATTCCTGAGGGGGTAACGATGATGGCTACCGATGCCATGTACGAGCAAAAGAATATCGTAAATATTGTATTGCCAACCACGATGCATTTTATTCAATATGGAACTATTGATGGATGTCCTAATTTGGAGTCGTTTACATTGCGTACGTGCGAAGCCCCTACAATGGAGAAGGAGATTATTAATTGTCCTAAGTTGAGATCTGTATATGTACCCTGTGGTTGTAGTGGTAACTTCACGGGTTATTGGGCAAATTTAAGTCAGCGATTTACAGAAGGAGTCGTAACGGCGATTGATGTATATACGAACAACTCCGAGTTAGGAACTGCCACCTATGATGTGCCTAGGTGTAATGAGACACAGGTGACTGTGCATGCGTATCCGACGGAACATGGTGAGTTCGCTTATTGGTCGGATGATACAACCCAAACGAATGTTACTCGTAGCCTGGACATCATAAATGGGGAGACAATTCAGTTGACAGCTATTTTCAAACCAAAACGATATAATGTTACTTTGTCTCGACAGAATTATCAGGGAGCTGAGTATGATGAATATTTTACCCTGACAGGAGCTGGAGCGTATGATTATAACACTACCGCTACAGTTGAGGCAGTGATAAATCGAGAAGGCTACCGGTTCTATCGTTGGATGAATTGTTCGACGAATACAGCCGCTTCGTATGAAAATCCATACTCTTTCACAATAACGAAAGATGCTTGTTTGAGAGCCCAATTCCAGATAGGTAAAAATCATATATCTATTTCTACGAGTGATGCAAACAAAGGTACGGTTTCTCCTTCGTATAACAATGTGGAAGTTGATTATGGTACCGAAATCTCTGTTGTAGCAACCCCGAGAGATGGATATGAGTTTGACCATTGGAGTGATGATAATACAGAAGCTTCACGGACAATACGTGTGACATCTGATGTTACTTATGTTGCCTATTTTAAGCCTAAAACATATAAGGTTACAGCAACACCTAACGATGTTGAATTGGGATCTTGTACGGGATATGGAACATTTGATTATAATACGAATGTCACATTGAGAGCAACGGCTAAAGAGTGTGCACGATTTGTTAAATGGACGGATGGCGTGACTGAAAGCACAAATGCTACAATATCATTCAGAGTCAGAGAAAACAAAAACTATACAGCCATATTTGAAAGTACAAGGCCGAATGTTGAAATCGAAGTGCCAGCGTCAGGATGTCCTGATGCGGATTTTGTGTTTACATCAACTGTAAGTGGAGGCAGAGCACCTTACACGTATGTATGGTCGGAAGCAGCGTCTGGTTCTGGAACAACGTCAACTTTTGCGGATGCTGTAGAAGGCGGTAATATTTATAAGGTAAAATTGACGGTTACAGATAATCTCGGATGCTCGAATTCAGATTCGGCTGAAGTGAGTGTTTTGAAGACTTATCAGGTGGATACAGTAGCATCTGGCTGTAAAGTATTTTCATGGTATGGTACAGAATATACTGCAAGCGGAGACTACGAGAAGACCTTCACGACAGTGGCAGGCTGTGATTCTGTCGTCACCTTGCACTTGACCATCAATCAGAGTGTAACATCTGACACTACCGCTGTTGAGTGCGACGCATATACATGGTATGGTGAGGAATATACTGCAAGCGGTGACTACGAGAAAATGTTTACGACCGCAGCAGGTTGTGATTCTATTGTCACGTTACATTTGACCATTAATAAGAGTGCAACGGCAGATACAACCGCTGTTGAATGCGATGCATATACATGGTATGGTACAGAATATACGGCAAGTGGTGATTATGAGAAGACCTTTACGACAGTAGCAGGTTGTGACTCCATCGTGACCTTGCATTTGACTATCAATGAAAGCATAACAGTTGATACGACCGCTGTTGAGTGCAACACATTTACATGGTACGGTGAGGAATATACGGCAAGCGGTGATTATGAGAAACAGTTCACGACAGTGGCGGACTGTGATTCTATTGTTACCTTACATTTGACGATTAACGAGAGTATTACCTCAGATACCACCGCTGTTGAGTGCAACGCATTTACATGGTACGGTGAAGAATATACAGCAAGTGGCGACTACGAGAAGACCTTCACGACAGTAGCGGGCTGTGACAGTATCGTGACGTTACATTTGACGATTAACGAAAGCAAGACTTCTGACACGACAGCAGTAGCCTGTGATTATTTTATGTGGCATGGAAAACGATACATAGAGACAGGCGACTACGAGAAACAATTCACGACAGTGGCAGGTTGTGATTCTATTGTTACCTTACATTTGACGATTAACGAGAGTGTTACCTCAGATACCACCGCTGTTGAGTGCAACGCATTTACATGGTACGGTGAGGAATATACAGCAAGCGGTGACTACGAGAAAGCATTTACGACTCTAGCAGGTTGTGACTCCATCGTGACCTT
>CACXCA010000054.1 GCA_902766045.1 uncultured Bacteroidales bacterium | reverse complement strand
CCATGGTTTTCAGCGCTTTTATCGCAGGGATGGAGAAGGGATACCCATCGTTTTCACACGGAACGTGGGTGTTGGTGATGCGGGAGAGGAAGATGTTGGACATTTTATTCATAAAATGAGAATGCCTGTGATGACCTATACTGAAAAGTACCTTGATACCTTCATATACCTTCTAATCAGTACAGCTGTGGAACCATTTCGTTGTCCTTTCCACTCTAATAACTTGCTGTATATCTTTCTTTTCATAAGTATATTTACATCTTTTCAAGATTATATTAGATGTAAAATTACATCTTTTCAAGATTATATTAGATGTAAAATTACATCTTTTCGAGATTATTGGGAATAATATCCCCCTTTGAAATTCACCCAATCGGATCCCCGCAATACTCCCTCCGTTTGCACGTTTTGCAGTGTTTGCCTATCCATACTTCATCAAACTGGTTCATAGCTTGTTCGACGATTTGCGGGTCGTCGGTCAGTATTCCAGCTTCGAAGTTGCGAGTTGTTTCAGCTTTCATGCCGATGCCAGCGCCTGTAAGGTTGGCGCTACCCACGTAAACCTCTTTGCAGTCGAATACGAACATCTTGAAGTGAACTCTTGGGCAGAGCACTCGCTCCAGTCGGTCGTACAACACGGGGTATTTATCAAAGTCCTCACGAAAGTTCGGTCCCGGTTCTTTTGCATGGATCAGTCTCACCTCCACACCCCTTCGGATGAGTTGAGCGATCAGTGCCAGAAACGGTTTCTTCTCACCGCCCACCTCCACATAGAGGTCTTTGATATCGGCGGTGCCAATCCATAGCGTGTGCTTCACGGATTGGATGCGGGAGAACAATGTGGTGTAGTGGGTTTGGTTGGGGAGGTAGGTGAGCATGACGGATTATATTTTGTCGATTAAATTAGATTCTTCTTTCTTCATTGCTTCTACATAGCTATTAAAATCATCGCAAATATGAATTACATTTAAACCAATATTGCGAATTGTACCACCAATACCATATACTTTATATTCTTTGGGAGGAATTGTTTCTCTGCATGGATATAGCAATCCGCTACTCTTAGATGGCAAAATGTGCATATACGTTATGATTTGGTGTATATCATCACGGTCTGATTTTGAATCCAATGGTTTGTATTTTGCATCAAGGATGTCATTCCCGTCAGGGATAGTATCCCCATATTTGAAATTTTTTATTTGCTCAGTTTTATAAAAATCAGGATAACGGGGATTCCCAGTGTACAAGGTAATCGGATTTTTACCCTTTAGGTTTTCTGCATGCGTATATCCATATTTCTGCAGAATCGTATTCAGATACTCCTCCCACAACCATGCGCCATCGAACAGAATGCCATAGACCTTGTCCTTCTCCTGCCCGTACTTGAGGGATTCGTGGCGAAGGATTTGCAGACAAATCTTTTGCAGTTCCGTATAGGCTGAGAAGTAGGGATGTCTGACGGGTCGGAGGTTCTGGTTGATGACCTTCTGACGCTCCCGGACGTTATAGGTTTGCGTGGCCATAACGATTTGGCTGACAGCCTCTTTCGTCTCTTTGTTATTGCTCAAGATGTGTGCACCATGGGCTTTCGTCCTGATGTACTCTATCGTGTGGCGGATAAGTTGCGTCACCTCGTTGTCGTAGCTATGCTCCCTCGTGGAATAAGCCACGGTACCTCGAAAAGGGATGTTCTGGCGGATATGTCGGCTCACATCGATCGGCCCACGGATGTTGGCGTCGTTGTACTCAAATCGACGGTACTTTTTGTAAAGCCCTTGCCCCAACGCCTTTTGCAGGAAGTGGGGAAAAAGATAGAGCAGGAAATCGAACACCTGTTCTTTGTCGGTGGTGTGTTTGATGTCGAACAAGTTGATAGCGAACACTCTCTGCAACATGTAGTGCAGGAAATAGTCGTTCCCATCCTCTTTCGCGAAGCGTGAACGGATATCTATCTGCGTGTTGTTGACCCCGACGAAGCCCATGATGTTGCCCGTAATGATTTGGTCGCCCTGCAATTCGATAATACGGCCTTCGCTAATATCGTCGCCATAGTGATTCAAATCACGGGGGAAGACCAAAAGATTAAGATTATCATCTAAGGACAATTTTTTAATCGCCACGTTGGCTATTTTCTGCAAATTGCCCTTGTCCGAATCCTTGAAATCCTTAATCTCAGAGTATGGCTTGCAGCTATTGTCCGTCAGTTGGATTCTCATTTTCGTATGCGGTTTTTAGTTTTCCCATACTATCGTCCACATTCTGCATTCCTCGCAGATATTCACGCAAAAGCCCATCGAGGTGATACTCCCAAAGTTGGTTGAAATCTCCATTATAATTCTTTAATTTTAGGAAATAGGCAGGTCCAACATGATAAGCAGAAGAAAGACCTTCTATTTTTTCAATTTCTTCATTTAAGTGAATCATTCTATTTTTAGCTTTTTCTGCATACTCTCCAATTCCGGTTTCTGCATCATATAACATTTCAATCCTATCTATTGCTTTGATTTCTTTAAAGGCAAATCTCCTACGGAATGCGAAATCCATACTCTCCACGCTACGGTCGATATCGTTCATGGTGCCGATGATATAGACGTTTTCGGGGACGTAGAAACCATCGAAAAACTCGTCGTCTTCATCTATAAGATTTTGATATTGAGTTTTAACTTTTCCATCTGTGCCGCGGTATCCTGGGTCAATTGAGAAGAATAACTCTCCAAATATTTTAGAGATTTCTCCACGGTTGATTTCGTCGATGATGAAAACATATTGTTTTGTCGTTTTATCACCACTATCTGTCTGTTCCGGTTTGTCCGACAAATTGTATGTTTGTTTTAAATGCTGAACAATATCAAGCATATCTTTTTGGAAGGCTCCTGATGGACGTGCTTGTCTACCACAGTAGGTATCCAAAATGTTCTTTTTAGTTATTGTGAATGAATATTGTGACGGGGTATTTATTGACGAGTATTTTAATGAATCTTTTGTTGACAATCCATATTCCCAATTGCCAATTTTTGTTAATTCTCCATTGGATAACTTAACTCGTATGTCAGCTATAAATTTATCCCATATCTCATCAAATTTGTTTTCTTCAGTGGTCTCCTTGGCAATAGCCTTTTTACAGAACTTTTTAAACACACCATCTTTTCGCTCAAAGACAACATTCCCGTTGTCATCTTGTTTAGGACGTAAACCCTCCACAAAATCAGTATAGTCGTATGAAGGGTGGAATTGTACAAATCCTATTTCGTCATCAGAGCAACCCATGCCTTTGGCAATTTCTTTTGCTAAATAGGTTTTACCAGTGCCGGGAGCACCGGTGAGGATTAAGTTGTGATTCTTTGTTAATAAGTTCGTATATTGTTCTATTGTTTCTAATCTTTTTTCCATCTCATTTTTTTCTTTCCAGACTGACACATATAATTTAAATAAATCATTCTTAATATTCTCTATCATCCGATTATATTCACTATCAGGAAGAATGTCATTATGAATTTGAATTTCTTTTCCAAATAGGTAATATTCATCGGGAGCGATATTCTTTAATCCTTCCCAATCCCCTTCTATTAAAGAAAATCCATCTTTTTCTAAAGACGATATAGCTTCGTCCTTTTGGCTTTTCAAAGATAAAAAAGCTTTAACGAAAGGTATAATGTATTCAACAGCAGCCTTTTCGTTAGTAGCAAAGCGAATATATTGAGCATTGAATCCCAACCCATAACCTATTGTGTTTTCTCGGTAATATAGATGGAATTGAATTTCTGTTCCTCCTCCTTCGTTTATAACCCAATCACGACCTTCTTTTACGAATTTGAATAAAATACCATATGAAGATGCACGTCCAGAGTTGCTGAGTTCTTTGCGCTTATATCGAAACGTATCACAAAAATCGTTTCCTAAGTCTTTGTTGATTTTATCAACCAAATCTTTGAATGATAGTGAGCTTATATCCATAATTTAAATACTTTACTCATATTCTAATTTTTATAATTTGTTGTTTAGTTCCCAAATATATCCAAAACAATCAACACCCACAACTCATCGTCCAAACATTTTTACCCGCCCAATTTATTAATATTTATCAACTCACCTTCGGGACGCTGTTTTCAACCATCAGCCGCTATATTAATCATTCATTCGACCGCAAAATAAAACACAACCTGCGTCAAATCATGGCACAGGTTGGGGAATAATCATATCCAAATTAAAGAGTAGGGCAGTACGTTTAACAGCCCTTTTGCCTTCAATTTGAACCTGTGCAATTTTTGCACAAATTGAATTCCTGTTCAATTCCTCTGACTTGTAGATGTTGTTGATGTGACGAACAATAGATGTTCGATCGGTATGAAACAACTCAGCCATCTGAGCCTGCGACAACCACACGGTTTCATTTTCCAAACGGACGTCAATCTGTGATTGTCCGTCCTCGGTTTGGTAGATTACAATTTTATTCCCCCCTTGTATATAGAAGACAATGCATACAGCGGTACAACCTTGATAGTGTTGCCGTTATGGACAAAGGATGAGAAAATATAGAGCAAAAAATCGCCTGTTTTTAATAAAAAACAGAGCAAAAACCGACCGATTTTTAATAAAAAACAGAGCAAAAACCAATCCTTACCTTAAAAATTCGCAACACTACTGCGAATTTTCATTGAAAATGTGAAGTAGTACTGCGAATTTTCAAGCATTTATATCCCAAAGAAGGTGTTTGGTTGGAAGAGGTGATCGGCAATACGTATGGGGTGTGTTTCTATTCTTATTTGTGTTGTCATTAAAAGAAATGCACAAATCCATGTGTATGAGAATCATACTCGGAAACAATCATACTTTCCTGAATAGATCGTCTGCTGTTATCTGTTTGTTGACATTCCTTGCGTACATATTATTGTAAAGACCGAAAGGTGTTACATAAACTATTGAAAAAGATTTCTTGGTGGAGGTAACCTTCCTGAATGTGCGGAGCCTTTGCTCTACATGGCTGGCATAGGCTTTTGTTATCTCGTATTCTCCGCTTGCATATTTCATTTCACATACGCTTATTGTCTTATCATTCCGATCGATAAGCAAGTCAATCTGACCGCCCTTCTTCATGTCTTCGTCCGCATCCGCATCATTAAGGACAGCTTCTGATGGACGATACGACCATGAACATGCCGAATGGATTGTTCCGCTGATGCCTAAAGCGTCAATGATTTGTTCTATATGGTGCATACATACCGTCTCAAAAGAATAACCAGACCATGCTGCATACTCAGGGGTGCCTATCTTCTGAAGCCAATAGTTTTTCCCGACATTGCTTCTATCCTTCATAAAATGAAGATAAAATAGCGAGAATTGATCGGTGAGTTGATACATTTTGTCCTTCTTCTCTTTGTCGAATGAGTAGTATGAACGAATGAATTCACATGTTTCCAGTTCTTTGAGCAATGTGCTGAAATTGCCATTGTTTTGTAGTTTCGTCTTGTTGATTAACTCGAGACGTGTCATGCCTTTCCGTGCGATGCTAAGCGCATTTATAACAGCAATATGGTTGTCCGCCTTTTTGAATAACGAGTCATAGAGCCTGTTAAACTCATCTGTCAACTCTCCACCGTTAGTGAAACATAACTTATTGATGTTCTCTGCTACACTTTTGTCTTTGTCAAACAAAGATAAATAATAGGCGACACCACCCACAGCCATGTAACAATCTATCATTTCGGGACGCTCATAGTTGAAGCCTCTGCTCTGGAAGTATTGTTCCATTTCTTCAAGACAGAATGGGGAAATCAGCATTTTGTGAGTTACACGGTTATGTAACCCACCTCTGGAGTTAATCAGTTTATTTAGCATCCATGATGTGGCAGAACCACAGACGATTAGTTTTATGTCCTTCCGATAGTATGCCCAATTGTTCCAGAAATGTTCCAACGCCCCAAGGAATCTGGATTTCTGCGTGTCAAGCCACGGAAGTTCATCAATGAAGATGATTTTTGCACCATCCCCTTGGTTCTCGATATTTTTAGAGAGCATACGAAATGCCTCTGTCCAATTCTGAGGTACACGGTTATCATTAAACGAATCCGATAGCGCATACGAAAAATTTAGCAACTGTTCTCCAAGACGTGCATTTTCCTTGCCTGTCATTCTAAAACAGAATTGCCCTTCTAGAAGCTCTTTTATAAGAAATGTCTTACCAACACGTCGCCTTCCATAGACAGCTATAAACTCCGACTGTTCCGAAGAAAGATATTTCTTCAGTTCTATTATCTCTTTTTCGCGACCTATAATTGAATTTTCCATCTTACTTCATTTATATTTTGGCGTAAAGTTAATAAAAATATAAGATTGCGCCAGAAAATAAATTATATTTTGGCGCAAAGTGATTAAAAATATGAGATTGCGCAAATAATAATGTTATACTTTGGCGCAATCTGCACAAAAGATTAAGATTGCGCCAATTAATAATGTGTGAATTTGTGGAATCTGCTAATCACACCCTCTCCAACACCTTATGAAACTCTGGTGCCAGTACATGCACGATACCGTTTCTGATGGGACGTTGGAATTTATCTAGGGTTACAACGAATTTGGGAAAAGTTTCTATTATAACCGAATCTTTTCCAAAAAACACACAAAAATTCTATTATAACCGATTTTTTTTCAAAATAGACATAATTTTCGGTTATAACCGAAATTATTCAGATGGATCCTATAAATACCTTTCGTATGAATTTGTTTTCAGGATATATAACGCATGGGTATGTCCCCCGTAGAGACGCAATGCATTGCGTCTCTACAAGGTGGAACACCTCAACCGGTGAATAATTAATAATGCATTGAAGGGTTATTTGTCTGCAGAGACCTTGACATCATACGCTTTTCGTTTGCTGCTTTCTTTGATTTGTAGGGATAGAGGTCCTCGGGTTCGTTTAAAATGCAGGTCTGCTCCGTTTGCCCAATTGGTAAATCGTATCTTGAGGTCTAGTCCGGAGCGGGTTCCTCCATAGCAGCCCGCTACGTAGAAAGGAGCGTGGATGCCTTGATATCGTCCTACGGCCCGGATGCTGTAGGGCGGATAGACGTCGGTTGGGGTGGTGAGCCATTTTTTGTGTCCTGCTAATATCGTGTAGTGTTCGCCCGTTGCGGTTGTGATGATGATCTGTAGGGTGTCCTTTTGTTTTTTTAATTGCATGACCTTCCAGTCCAATCCGTTTTCTTCGAGTGTGAGGCTCTTATTAGCCAGTTTCCTCAGGTAGTTGGATGAGCGTCTCCCCGTTGCAACTGGCAACATATAGATGCTTTGTGCTTTTTGTAGATCTGTATGGTCGTCACGCTCTGGAAGCGGTGTTCCTTTTACCTTGCGGAGTAGCTCCCAGACAAGTTGTCGCTCTGCCACACCGTTGCTCGAGTTCGCCTGCGTGATGGCTATG
Source organism: uncultured Bacteroidales bacterium (assembly GCA_902766045.1). Classification (GTDB taxonomy): domain Bacteria; phylum Bacteroidota; class Bacteroidia; order Bacteroidales; family Paludibacteraceae; genus UBA1181. The sequence continues at coordinate 31,911 of CACXCA010000054.1, read as the reverse complement.
ACCATATCCTCGTTAGGGGCCACGATGATATATTGCCCAAAGGCCCCATCGGCTCGGTAGCTGTTCGGATAATCACATTGCCACATGTGATAACCATACATGTCTGTCATGCCTGTCTCCTGCAGCGCTGAGGTCATCACCTCCACCCAGTCGGATGAGATGAGTTGCTTGCCCTCCCAATTGCCTTTGTTCAGCAGCAGTTGACCGATCTTTGCCATCGACTCCACCTGCATACGTATTCCCCAGCCGCCTGTGTTGACTCCCTCGGGACTCTCTTCCCATTCAACAACTGAGATATGCATCGGAATGAAGATCCTTGTCATCAGATAATCCAACAGTTTCTGTCCCGTCACTTGTTGCACGATAGCAGACAGTAGATAGGAGCACATCGAGTCGTAGTGGAATACTTCACCTGGTTTCCCAACGGGTTTGGCGAGGTATCGTTGTATCCATTCCGCTCCTGTCGTACGTATCTGTGGGTCGGGATGGATGCCGGAGGTCATGGTTAGTAGATCTCGGACTGTCATTGTAGCTAAATTGTCTGATACCGTATCGGGTAACAGATCGGGGAAGAATGTCACCACACGATCCGTCAGTCTTAGCCGATTCTCTTCGATCGCCAGACCAACCGCTATTCCTACAAAAGACTTGGCAACTGAATAGAGCATCTGCGGATAGGAGGCGTCGAACGGTTTGGGAAACAGCTCGCCAACCACTTTACCATGTCGGAGAATCATAATACCATGCGGTTCGCCTGTGGGACAAGAGAGCATGTTGTCAAAATAGGTTTTTATATCGGAGGAAGATACACCTTGAGATTCGGGAGACACACGAGGGAGATCGCCCGTTTGTGCATTGACAACACCTGCCATTGCCCATAGAAAAATATAGAAAAGAACATTCCTTATGATCATGGCTCATCATTTGGTTAGAAAACAGATCCAAAGTTAAGATTTCTTCGTATTCATCACAACACATGAATCGAAGAGAGATAAATAAAAATAGGCAGAGAGTAGCTGTCTATAACAGTTTTATGGAGCAAGGTGTTATATATTGAGAAAATCTATTTATTTTTGAACTATGAATTGATTATGTTTTAGATATGAAGGATGCTTTGAAGTTTATTCCGTTGCTGGCGACGACAATCATTATTTTGCTATATTTCTATGATAAATTCATGGCAGATTTGATCTGCTTATTCCTCTTTTTTATAGTTCTTCCTGTTATTGTTGTCTCAATCGTTCTTTTTATAAAATCTTTTTCTTTTGCAAATACTAGTTGGAAGGTCTATTTCGTATGGGGAGTCATTGATATACTCCTTGTGGTTGTTTACAATGTGTTTGAGGCTCCAAATACTGTTTGTGATCCGGATATAATGGCGGAGCATTATGAGAAGAACGCGGTGAAAATGAAGGAGTTGGTTCAATATACGAATCAGGCATTGGATGATTCGGCTACCATTCAGTTGGAGTTTAAGCATGGTGATATCTCTATTTTCCATGTTTCCTCCAAGAATGTTTCATGGTCGGAGCGTTGGGACAAGGATGCTGAGGGTAAGAAGGATTCTATTATGGCGTTGGTGGGACTTACCACCGATGAGTTGGAAGAGATACAGGACCGTCTTGATGAGGTAGGTTGTATTGGCATTAGTACCAAAAAAGACAGAGCCTCATGTGTAATATGGTTTCGCAGGGTAGCCATGGGATTGTATTCATACATCCTGTATGACGAGCCTATGAGCGAAGAGAATAAAGAGTATTATATGGAAGAGATGGAGTATATTCCATACAGCGAGACGGTCGTCTTTGAGTTTGGTGGAGGAGCTATTGGTCCGCAAGTCTTTCCGAGAGAACAAAAAGAATCCTTTTTGAAATCGCATAAACCATGGTAGGATAGACCTTCCTATCAGGATTCATGGTCTGTTTAGTAGAGTGGGAATCAGTAATTTTATTGAAAATAATTATATGATACGATAATTAATTATATATTTGTGCGACTTTTTTAAAGTCGATATAAAGTATAAATGTTTATGAAAATACGTATATTCATGATAAACACACATTAAAATGGTAAAATTAAAGTATTTAGTAGCAGGTTTCCTGTGCAGTGTTATGTGCAGTAACGTTTTGGCGCAATTTGAGTTATCATTTGATAATGAACAATATCAAAAAGCGTTATGGATGACCACGCGTTTCTATGGAGCTCAGCGCATGGGCGAAGGTGTAAATTGGCTTGTTGCAACTCATGAAGCCAATAATGTAAGTAATCAGATTCAGTTTGATCGTAGCAAGTTTGTGAAAGGAAAATCCTATTTGAAGGATGCTGATGGGGATTATGACCTGACTGGCGGTTGGTTTGATTGTGGTGACTTCGTGCTCTTCGGTCAGACCTTCTTCTACTCTTCCTACATGTTGTTGCTGGGATATTCTGCATTCCCAGAAGGTTATCCGGATTTCTACTCGGAAGACTATCATGGTTACATCGATTCTGATGATTACACATGGGAAGGAGGAAAGGGTGAACCAGACGGTATCCCTGACATCCTGAACGAAGTGAAATATGCAACAGATTATATATTGAAGGCAGTGCGTGACAACCGTACCTTCTACTACCAAAAGGGAGATGGTGACATGGACCATAAGGTATGGTGTACGTCAACGGTCAAATCTGCCATTCCAATAAAATTAGGTGGCGAGGCAGATGGTACTCGTCCAATATCGAAAGCTACTGGTTATGTTACTGCCATGGCTTCACAAGCTAGTGCCGCCCTTGCCGTTATGGCACGTGTCTATGCCAAATATGATGAAGACTATGCTGCTGCATGTCTCGAGAAAGCTAAGGTCGCTTGCGAATTTGTGGAGAACACTGCGAAGGGAACCACCACGGCTCCTCAATACCCTGTGGGAGACCGTTACATACATGATATGGTCGCTATGTATGCAGAACTCTATAAGACCACGAAGGATTCAAAATACCTGAAAAAGGCAGAGGAGAATTGTTCATGGATGGATAATCGCAAAGAATACAATTACAACTACACCCTTTGCTATGACCATAGAGAAGACTTGGCTGCCTACGCCATGGCGTCTATTGGCTCCGAATCATCTTATGGAGAAAAAGCACTCAAGGTGCTGAAATTTTATGCAGATACCATGTACATTCCGAGCTCTGGTTACTTTTTAAACAAACTGCCAGGAAAAGATTGGCGTGGGGGAGAACCATGGGGTGTTCTTCGTTTCCCTGCTAATCAAGCTTTTGTCTGCGCATTATACGATAAATTAACGGGAGAGGACAAACTCAGTCAGTATATCTATACTACGGTGGATTATCTTATGGGACACAACGGTAATAACTTCTCCTACATCGTAGGATTCGGAGATAAATACCCTGCATATTCTCACCATAGAAATCTTTACAGAGTAGATCTCAATGATTTGGAGAAAGAACAAGCTAAATTGCCAAAAATAGATGATAACTATAAATTCGCTCAATTAGGCTACTTGGTTGGTGGTTCCCGTAATAACGGAGAATATAAAGATGACGTCAACAACTATTCAGGAACTGAGGGTGGAATCGACTACAATGCCGGTTTGGTTGGTGCTTTAGCCTATATTAATTCCAAGGTCAATCCAGTTAATATAGATGTTGCGTCTCCAGAGGCGATTGCCAGTGCGTTGGGATGTGTAATCAGCCCTAATCCAGTGCAAGATTATCTGAACATCTACTTTGATGAGAAGTCTGCAGAAAAGGTTACAATAGAGGTGATTGATATGATGGGTTCCGTTCATGTAAGTGAAGAGGTTTATGGCAAATCCAGCCATAGTATCAATTTGGAAGAACTTAGCAAGGGTATCTACCTTGTACGAGTTATTTCAGGCGGAGAAAGCTATACGAAACAGATTGTTAAGAAGTGAAAATAAGTCTGTTGACTGAAATAATAGAGGATGAGGGTGAGCCAATATTAAATTTTGACTCACCTTCGTGTTTAATTTTAACGGGTGTAATCGATGAAAAAAACAAAATATAAGGAAGAGATCCTTTTGATTTCCAATATAATTCTTTATCTTGTATCTTTGTTTTGAAAACACTTCTTTTTTGGAGAAACGAGTCCTACCAGAAGAGAATGATTGTATTGAATGTTGGACTCATAAAAAGAGTAATATGAAAAAAAATTTTAAATTCATTCTTCTTCTTACATTGTCCATTGTGACGATGTGTTCACTTTTTAATGCATGTGGAGACGATTTGGACGAATATAACGGTCCAGATTCAGAGGGATGTGTGACCTCAACTGTGAAGTACACCTATTCGGAGTTGGCAGAATATACCTTCTCTATGCGAGATAATATTAGTAAGAAGCATACGTATTGTAATAAGCTTGGTGAAAAGAGAAAGTATGTCTATGTTGTGTATGATAGAGAGCATGAAGAAAACTTGGCAGATTTGTTGGTGGCAGCGGCTGAGGACCCTGGTGCGGATATACTTATAACATCTGGACTTTCTCTTAAGAATGCGACCGTTTTATCTATAAAGGCAGAAAAAGGAGGAGATGTTGAGCTTACAGTAAAGCAGTGTCCTGAAGAGGAGGAGGAATACTAGACAATTGGCATATAGATAAACTGATATATAGGTGTAGAGACGCGATATATGGGTGTAGAGACGCACGGCCGTGCGTCTCTACTCATATCGAATCACATCAAATTTCGTTCCTTCAAATAGGGAGAAAATGCGTATAACGGAATATTCTCAATCCATGATTGTTTGATATAATCTTTCATAGATAACCGAATACCCGACAATTGAGGATGGTTGTCGATAAATATTTTCATGGATTTTGCTTTTACATTTTCCTCAGCTTTTACTTCTACCGGATAAACATTATCCGATAGTTGAATGACAAAATCAAGTTCAATGCGCGACTGCTCTACTGTATGATAATACAAAGGTATTTTTGCAGCAACCAGCTGTGTACATACGTATGTTTCTGTAAAAGAGCCTTTGTATTCCTTGAAGATGTTGTTTCCTACAAGCACCAACTCTGCAGGCACATCTGCCATTGCTCCCATAAGACCAACATCAAGTATAAAAAGTTTGAAAGCATCCAAATCTTCATAGAATTTCAAGGGCATGGCGACAGATGTCACACGTCGAACCTTATAGACAATACCTGCATCTATAAGCCATTGTATCGCCTCTTCAAAGTCATTCGCTCTTGCCCCTTTCTTCAAGGCACTATACACAAACTTTTTATTATCCTTCGCCAATTGGGAAATGAGACTCTGCCAAACCATACGAATACGAGGAACTATACGTGCAGATGCATGCTTACTAAAGTCATTCTCATAGTCGAATATGATCCTTTTCTGTTCATTTCTTACGGCTTGTAATCCCATTCCTTCAATATATGTTTTCACGACTGCAGGCATTCCTCCTACATAATAATACTGTCGTAGCAAGTCGATATATTCGTCGCTAATAGATGCTATGAGATTCCAGTCGTGAGTCCTGAGAATATTACACATCTCCTCCTTACCCTTTGCCACGATAAATTCTTCAAATGTCATGGGATAAAGTGTAAGTTCATCCACCTTGCCTACGGGATATGATACTCCCGAATGAAGACTGATGCCCAATAAACTTCCTGCAACTGCAACATGAAATTCGGTGGCATCCTCACAAAACACTTTCATACGTTCCAGTGCTTCAGGACAATCTTGAATCTCATCCAAAATAATCAATGTGTCTCCTGGAGTAATATCCACAGATAGCAATGCAGATAATCCTCTTAATATTCTATCAACATTCTTCTCTGTACGAAGTAAATCTGCCACCGCTTCATTGCGATCTAAACTAGCAAAAGCGACCTTGCTATATTCATTACGGCCAAACTCCTCAAGCAACCAAGTTTTTCCAACCTGTCTTGCTCCTAATAAAACTAAAGGCTTACATTTTGGAGATAATTATCACATTTTCAATTCATTGTATAAAATTCTAATCATAACCTTACACTTTTTTAACGGAATATTCTATTAAACTATACATTTTTTTAACGGAATGACCAGCTTAATGTGGCAGTCAGGAAAAGTAGATTTAATTAAATCAGGGGATATTTCATTGACTGATTCACAAAAAAACACAAGGAAAGTCGTTGTGAATTTGTTTGGGGCATAGATTCCGTCGAATAACTAATGGGGCGGTGATTTTTGAAAATTTGCAGAAATCGTCAGCCAAACAGAAAATTTCGGTATTTTTGTCTTCATTAATATCAGCTGCAATGAAAAATATTTTTAACATTTTATTATTCGCATTGTTCTTCACAAGTTTTGTGCAAGCACAGGAAGATAAGACATTTGAGTTTGCTTACAAGGGTCAGACGTTGAAATATCAAATCATGTCAGAAACAGATGTTGCGGTAATAAAACAAGAAAATCCTACTAGGGAGACATCTTTTAAAGTAATAGCTGGAGTAGAATCCAGAGACACCCTCTATTCGGGACCCGCAGGTAATGTGACAGTCCCCTCGGAGGTCACTTTTGATGGGAAAGTTTATAAGGTGACAAGTATCATTAAAGATGCCTTTGAATTCAATAGCTATTTGGCAAGCATTATCCTACCCGGCACTCTAAACAGTATCGATAAAGAAGCTTTTGGAGATTGTCCTGAACTTGAAAAAATAGAAGTTGCAACTGACAACAAATTCTATTCGTCAGAAGATGGCGTGCTGTTCAATAAAGCGAAGGACACGTTAATCACATTCCCAGAGAAAAAGAAAAGTTTGTCCTATGTTGTCCCTAGCACGGTGAAACAAATAGAATGGCTAGCATTGCGCAGCATCAGTCATCTTGAAAACATAGAGGTTGCGGCTGGCAATAAATACTATTCGTCAGAAGATGGAGTGTTGTTCAATAAAGCGAAGGACACGTTGATTGCATTTTCCATGGAAAAGAAAAATTTGTCCTATGTTGTCCCTAACACAGTGAAACAGATTAAATCGCTTGCATTATGGTACATGACTCATCTTGAAAATATAGAGGTTGCACCCGACAACAAATTCTATTCGTCAGAAGATGGCGTGTTGTTTAACAAAGCAAAGGACACATTACTTGCATTCCCCATAAACAATAAAAAGGTAGCCTATGAAATTCCAAAATCAGTGAGGACAATTCTGCCAAATGCGTTTTATAGTAAAAACCTAAAAAGTGTAACGATCCCCAAAACAGTAAAGAATATTGGAATGTTTGCTTTTAGGTTCAGTACTGTAGAAAGTGTAATTATATCTCAAGGTGTGAAGGAGATAGATGACTTCGCTTTTGCAAATTGTAGTAGTCTGAAGAATGTGTCAATTCCAAAATCTGTGAATAGGATCGGGATGGCCGCTTTTTTAGGTTGTGTCAGTTTAGAACGTGTGATGATTCCAAAAGGAGTGAAGACTATAGGGGAATTTGCATTTACAGATTGTGACAGACTGAAAACAGTTTCAATTCCAGAGTCTGTGACTGACATCGAAGATTGGGCTTTTGTAGGTTGCGTAAAATTAGACAGCGTTACGATTCCGAAATCAGTTGACCGCATAAATAAAGGAACTTTCGCTTGTTGTGAAACTCTTACCAATTTAGAGATTCCAAAGTCCGTTCGCAGCATTGCCGATTCTGCCTTTATAGGGTGTATTAATTTAGATAGTATGATGATTCCAAATTCCGTCACCAATGTTGGATCGGACGCTTTCAACAGAACAGAATATTCACAGGATCTTAGTTTACATTCAGAATTAAAAAAGAAAGATGATAAGAAGACAATAGCGTACCGCATAACTTGTTCCCTGAGGGAAGTAGTTTTGCAAAAAAGCTGGTTTTCCAATATAGAATGCAATAAAAAGGTTTATAAGCCTAAAACACAAATAAAAAAACCAGGGAAAGAAACAACAGTGATAGTGCCTGATTCTGAGAATGGGAAATGGGAAGAAGTCTTCAAAAAATGTCCGAGAATTAAAATTGTAGGAAAGAAACAACAAAACCAGAAAGAAAGTGATCTTTCTGGGATTCATAATGCAACGGCCATTGACACCTGTATCGCAAACCGCGACGGAGATACAATCTGGTACAAACTTAATGAGGAAACAAAAACCGCTGCTGTGAGATTTAAAAAAGAGGCTAAATATGTGGGATATACAGACACAATCACCATTCCAGACAAAGTAGAATACAATGGGAAGAAGTATCATGTGACAATGATTGAAAATCATGCTTTTGAAGCCAGCAGGAAACTTACTGCCGTGATTATTCCTAGTAGTGTGACTTCGATTGGTGATAGGGCATTTAGGGAATGTAACAACCTTAGCAGCGTTTCCATCTCTTCCGGTGTGAATAAGATTGGCAAGGAGGCTTTCTGGGAGTGCTATAGCCTTGAAAGAATAGAAGTGGCATCCAAAAACAAGTTTTTCTCTTCAGCCGATGGTGTATTGTTCAGCAAGGCAAAAGACACATTGCTGTTTTTCCCGACCAAAAGAGTTACTTGCACCATTCCGAACACCGTGACACATATTGGTGAGGCAGCTTTTCTTGATTCTGATATTACCAGTATTGAGATTCCAAACGGTGTAAAGGAAATTGGGAATGACGCATTTAATAGATCCTCATTAAAAGAAGTGTCGATACCCCAAAGTGTGACTAAGATTGGAACTTGTGCATTCTATAATTGTAACCTTGATAGCGTTGTAATTCCTAATTCAGTAATCAGTATAGGAAATTATTCATTTTCAATGTGTTCTTCTCTTAAAACTATCACGATAGAAAACGAAGAACCGCCGACTGTAGAGGAACTATTTTTTAGAACTCCTATTCAAACCATCTACGTCCCTGCAGAAAGTGTGGAAAAATACAAAACCGCAAAAGGTTGGAGCAAGTATGCGGATAAGATTAAGGCGATAGAGAAATAGACATGGACGAGAACAAAACTTTAGATAAAATCATAGCTGCCCTAAAAATCGCCGAAAAGGAATTTCTCGAGAAGAAGGCAGCCAACAATGAGACGATCATCCTCTCAGATAAGGACGGCAAGATTATTGAGGTGCCGGCTAAGGATTTGCTGTGAGGGGATCGAGATAAGGTGAGGACATGTGTGAGAAATGAATTTAATAATTAGTCTGACCTTGCAAATTGCACTACAAAAGTGCAGAAAAGCATCAAAAATTGCACCTTCGTGGTGCAATTCTTTTTAGATGTGCGATTGAGCTATAAAAATCTAAGGGAATATATTACCATCATAGACTAAATCATAACTGGTTTATCATGGATTAAAACCCGAAAAAGCTAACAATCAAATCTTTAATAAATGAGATGATGACAAGGCCGATAACAAATGATACAACATTCGCAACCAAGGCAAAACCAAACGCTCTCAGCTTGTAGTGCTCGGCCTTCCTCTCCAGTGTAAATAGATACACAATGCTTTCGATTATCCATACCAATGGCTCTAAAAGGATAAGAGAGAATGCAATGGCTAATTCAAGACTATGAGAATTCCCATCTATATATTCGTGGCAAACAAAGGCGTTCATTAGTAGATTTGTTATAACATTGGTTATGGCAATTATACATACATCCTTTTTCGAGCGATAAGAAAACAACCAACCCACTCCTAATTCCAAACTGACGGTTATAAGCATTACCAATATCAGCATTGCAACTGTCAGGATTAAAGAATAGTCATTCTCTTGTATCCCTATTTCTCCATCATTATAGGAAATGGAGTATTTGGTGTACTGTGTCGTGTTTGTGTTCGGACTGATATAGTATAAATTTGTGTTGGGGTAATAAACGACAAATTTGAAATGGAGAAAAAAATGTGCTCCATCGTAGAGATGAATTTTTTGATCTTGTGAGCAATTTTCAAAATCAAAACTCTTTGCCATAGCGATGATATCCGAATCAGTTGGTTCTTGTCCTATGGAAGAGTCTTCTTGAGAGTCAGAGATAGTGTCATCGCTTTTGTAATCATCTATTAGGTCTGATGTTTGCGAGAGTTCCCCTTTGAAAGGAATAGTATCAAGTTCTCTTTCTGTAGCATTTCCCTTTCTGTCAGGTAGATCCCATTTGTAATCAATCTCGTTGTAGAGTTTACCGTCATGATAATAAGCTACACAGAATTCTCCCAACTCTTTCGGACCAGATATTATTCCACTTCCGAAATTTTGAACATATGCAGACATGTTTGCCGTGGATGGAAGTACGTTGCAGAACAAAGTCGCAACAATCCATACGCAAATAGTAAAGATTTTGTTATACTTCATCTCGATAAGATTGTGAAGTTGGTTCCGTGTTTGCGCAAATTTATATCTTGCCCCCTAAATCGCCAAGTCTTTAAACCAAAAATGGAAGACACACTAATTGAAATCGGTTTTGTTGTGATATGACAGGCCGTTGTAGGAACGCATGGACGTAGGAATGCACAAACGTAGAGACGCACGGCCGTGCGTCTCTACGTTCCTCGTCTCTTCCTCTTTTCATTTTCCGTCAATACCTTTACGCATAATTTTTCTCAGTTCTTCAACGTCTGGCAATGCTTTTCGCAAGCGATTAGGCATTTCTTCTGCGGTGGAATAGGTGGCGACACCCATCGGTCTGTCATAATCTTGTATGACAAATTCCACAAAATCTTTATTAGCAGACTTGCAGAGAACAATACCAATCGAAGAACTTTCATGCGGTTTGCGAACTTTTGTGTCCAATATTTTCAAATATGTTGTCAGTTGTCCGAGATAGCTTGGTTTAAAATCTCCCATCTTCAGTTCAACCACCACCAGCGCATTTAATTCGCGATTAAAGAAAATCAAGTCGGGGAAAAATTCTTCTTCATATATTTCAAGGTGATATTGGTTGCCGACAAAAGTGAAATCATTGCCAAAGGTCATGATGAAGTTCTTTATGTTCTGAACAATCTTCTGTTCGATGACTTTTTCGTCGATATCTTGTTTATCCCTCTCTCCAATTTCCTCCGTATTAATGAATTGTAAGGCGTATGAGTCTTTGAACATCATCACCGCTTTGCGAGCCATGAAGGAGTCGGATATGGTTTGGGCGAAGTTGTTAGGTAGTCGATCTTGGTTTTCGTAGGCTTTTCTTTTGATGAGTTTCTCTAGATTCTCAACGGATAGTTTTTCTTGTGCTGTGCGGTGAATATAATAATACTTTCCATGAACATCTTTGCAAAGATTTATGATCCTTGAATGATGGGTGAAAGGCACATTAAAGAAATCCTCGACAGGAAAATCTGTGAGATTTGGAATCGTGATCGCATGTCGTATATCTATTTGATTTTGTGTGCAATAAGATTCGACGGTTGTGACCGTCGAATCTTCATTTGATGTTTCTGTATTGTTGGAATCCAATATTTCCCAAGCTTCGTAAAACCGGCGCATGTCCTTGAGTTGCGTTGCCGAAAAGCCTCTAAGGCCTGGCATCTCTTTGCGTAATTGATCGCTGATTGTCTTGATTCCGCCTGACCCGTAAGCAAGACTGCGCGTGTTCTTCGACAGATACTTTCCGATGGCATAATACACAGCGAGCTGTACTCGATTAACTTCCTTTAGGGCTTCGTATTGCCCTTGCAGAATAGCTGTTTTGATTGTCTCCACCGCCTGTGAAAGCGGTATGACAGGATGTTCTTTTTTCATAAATATTCTTTTTTTTGTTGTTTGTGTACTTTTAAATCGTGCGTCGCAACGACCGATTTAAAATCCTTCTGTATAAATAATATCATTCTTCATCCAACAACTTCATCATTTCTTTGACGTCTGGAAGAATCTCACGCATACTTGTGGGCATGTCAGAAAGTGTTTTGTACGTTGACACTCCCATAGGCTTGTTGTAGTCGCGTACTGCATATTCCACATAAGCTTGATTGGCGCTTCTACAAAGCACGATGCCAATGCAAGGATTTTCGTGGGGCTTTTTTACCTTGTCATCCAGCACTTGCATGTAAGCATATAATTGACCTAGATATGCAGGTTTGAATTTCCCTTTCTTTAACTCAATGGCTACAAGGGCATTCAGTTCACGATTAAAGAATAGCAAGTCGCTTTTCATCTCCTCTCCATAAATTTCCAGATGATATTGGTTGCCAACAAATGTAAAGTCGCGTCCCAACGTCATGATAAACCGTTTGATGTTCTGTATGATGTGCTGTTCGACGACCGCTTCATCCACATCTTCATCTTCTGCGTCTAATTCTTCTACGTTGATATAATCCAGCAAATATTCGTCTTTGAACATGCGGATGGCTTTCATGCTTGCTTTCACTGTCGGCATTGTTTGTGCAAAATTGTTAGGTGCGGTATGTTCTGGCTGTGGAATGCCAGCTTTTAGTACGTCCCTCAACGTGTATTTATCCCATTGGTGGACAACCGCCTCGTGGATGCAGTTTAGCACCTCTTGAATGTTCTTTGTTTTGTGGAGAATCTCTATGTGGTGAGAGAAACTGATGCCCAAAAACTCGTCGCGATTAATTTCGCTCGTCGTAGGCGACCATTTTTCTAAAGCGAGTCTGTCGTACTCAATGCTATTACGTAAATTTTCTGTTTTTAATTCGCTCGCCGACGGCGAGCGAATTAAAAAAGGTTGCCAAAATTCTGCGAACTGACGCATATTTCGGATATTTTGAATGGAGAATCCCCGCAATCCAGGCAATTCTCTGTGCAATTGTTCGCTAATGGTATAGATTGCCCCAGTTCCCCATGTGCCTTCTCGAGAATTGGCTGAAACATATAGTCCCACACCAAAATACAACGACAATTGTGATCCACTAATCATTTTGGCCGCACGTGCCTGACTTTGCAGAATAGCTGTTTTGATTGTCTCCACCGCCCGTGAAAGCGGTATGACAGGATGTTCTTTTTTCATAAATGCAAATAATTAAACAAGCAAAAATTAATAATATGCAAATGTAGGTAAAATTTTCCAACTAGAATAGGATGGCAAAATAACAAACAAAAGCCGCACCCAATGGATGCGGCTCTTATGGAATTAAAACCATTTAATTCATGCGTCTATATCGTTGTATTTGCTTTTCAAGAAAGCTCTATAATGATCCATTACTCCTTCATAGAAAAAGTCCTTTTTTTTGCCAAAGACACTCGGATGATAAGAACAAAAAATCAGAGTTTCTGTATGGTTGTCATTCCGAATGATTCGGATGCTGTTGTGTCCTTCTATTTTCTGTATGGAATCCTCTGAATAGGAAGAAACAACAAAATCATAAATGAATACACTTGTACATATTATGATGTTCGGTTTTAGCAAATCAAGCTCCTTTTTTAGAAGATCACCATAGTTACTAAGGTGCCTATTTAAGATTTTATCTTTAAGAGATCCTCCTCCTGGCATTTTTTTACATTCAACTAAAGCAAATGGTTGTGTGTTGAAAAGGACTTTTACATCTTCGATATGTTGGGTTACTTCGTCGTACCACCAATCACAGTTTTTATCTGCCTTTGATAGTCCCCATAGAAGATAGGCTAATCTTTTGGTGAAAAGTATTTCTAGATTACGATTCTTCCTCTTCTGCTCTAATGCTTTCTCATTGTCGTTTTCTGTGTCTTTCAACCAATCACGAATGTCTTCGTCCCATTTGGTTTCTCCGACTTGATCTTGATCTTTTAACAAAAAAAGAATTCGTTTTGAAGAGGAAAACCATTTTTGCTCAATTTGTTCGTCTGATTTGTTGTTTTGGCGCAAGATGCCATCTTTGGTGAAAAAGTTTCCATCTCCGTTCCTCTTCATTCTCTCTTTCCACTCTTCAAATATTTTATTTAGTTCTCCTTTCATACAACATTTTTGATTAATTGGATTTATCCAAAAATTCCCAGATGTCTCTATATTTATCATCGTCAACATAATCAACTGACAATACACACCATTTGCCGTTTTTTTTGTATTCGCGCCAAATAGAAGAATACTCATTTTCCTCTCCTTTCCTAGAAACGTGTAATTCATTTTCACTACCCACATAATCAGCTTCGCAGGCATCTGGGTTCAAATCCCATGGACCTTTAGGGTCGGATAGAACTTCATAACTAAAGTACATGGAATCACCTCCACTAATATCAGGTAAAACATACGTGTTAATCATTTTCGGGTGTTCAACAAAATCCTTGGGAATGTAAATGTTGAAGCCTTCAACATGAATGTAGTCTGTTTCGCTGTCGTTAGAACTGTTCGGAATGTTTGTTGCAGAATCATTGTCTGAGATTGTCTCTATTGCATTGCCACCTTTCTGTATTTTCGTCAGATACCATTCTGTTTTTTCAAGTGTGAACTCATACAATTTAATAAGGGAGTTGTCAGACATCTTAATTAATTGATATGCATATTTATCCTCCGAAACATTTGAGAATTTGCCATAACACAATTCATTCTCAACATCATCTCCTGTATAGTTTTGTGGCTCATTGCTAATGATTGAAGCCATGATTTTCTTGGCTGAAAGTTCAGTCGCCTTGTAAGACTTTTTTTTGTATCCTTCTGCCTCGACAATCTTGCTTAAGCGTTGTTTACAGAAGTTTTCATCTTGAGAAAATTTATTTGCAAAAGCTTCAAAGTTTTCAACTTTAGTTTCTTTTGAAGATTCTTTATCATTGGCGAAGTAAAAATAACAACCAATACCTATCGCTAAGAAAACAACAACTGAGGCAACAGGATATTTAGAAACTATCGGTGCCAATAATTTCGAGAGAATAAAAGTTAGTATACCTCCAACTGCGGCTAGTATAAATTTTAATATCGCCTGGTTTGTTTCATCTTCGCGTTTCTTACGTTCGTAATTCTCCTTATCTTTCCAGTATGAACCCATAATCAAATCAATTTACTGAGTGTTATTTTTTTACAAATATATTCGTTGTATAATGTCGAGAGTGACATTTTGTGTGCCTGATATTTTCCCGTATTGTGAACTATTTGTTCTTATGCATTTCTTCCGAAAGATCTTTCAAAAAATCATGTCCAAGTAGTTTGGATATTTTCATGAGTAGAGCGGTGTCGATGCTCTCTCTCTCAAAAATCTTGTAGATATTTCTTCTGTCGCAGCAAAGTTTCTCTGCAAACCAAGAGACTTTCCTCCCTTGGTCCCGAAAAATAAATTCTATGTGTTTGCCAATGTGCATAAAAAAAGCGTGAACCGTTCGTTAATTGCTTATTTAGAACTGAAGGCTCCGCCAAGAACCGGTAACGATAAATAAGCACGAAACGGTTCACACCCTAAGGCGTGAACCTCCCGCATCGCTTATCCTCTCGTTTGAAAATTTGGCGGATTTTACAGTTCGAGAATAAGAGCGTTAAGCTCAAATTTTTATGTTATGTATAAATTATAACTCTTTCTGTATTACCTCCTTCGACTATTGCTCGTTAATGTAATTGTTTTATTGTCTCTCATAAATCAAAACCTTATCATGTTCGGCACTCTTTCGAGCGAAAGGCAACAACGTGCCGTCAACCACCATGTCCACCTTTTTTTGCAAAAGATCTTCGAGGTCGCAAACCATAGCTGCGTATTTCAAGCCTATCCGCTCATCCTTTTTGAATGTCACTAATATATCTACATCACTGTCCTCCCTTTCTTCTCCGCGCGAATAGGAGCCAAAAATCCATACCTTTTCTACCGGCTGATTTCTGAAATAGTTGACGATGATATTTCTGACATTTGCATTCATGGACTAATCTTTTATCTTGTATCTATGCAAATTTATATCTTGCCCCCTAATCCTCCAAATCTTTAAACAAAAAAAGCCGCACCCAATGGATGCGGCTTCTTCTATAATGAATTCTTAATGAATTACATACCAAGACGTTTCTTGAGAGTGTCAAGACGTGCAACGAGCTCCTTAGGAAGGTGTTTGCCGAACTTAGCGAAGTGCTCTTCGATACGTCCAACTTCCTCTTTCCACTCGTCAACGTTAACAGCAAGTACTTGCTCCATCGTCTTCTCATTCCAGCAAGAGTCGAGACCCTCGATGTTGATAGCGCCCTTAGCAGGTACCTTTCCGATTGGAGTGTCAACTGTCTCACCCTTACCGTCGCAACGGTCGAAGATGTAAGCCAATACACGGCTGTTGTCACCGTAACCTGGCCACAAGAATCCACCTGGAAGTGCCTTGTTGCTCTTGTCACGACGGAACCAGTTAACGAAGAAGATCTTAGGCAAGTTCTTACCACCCTTAGCTTGTGGCAACTTCTCCATGTCGATCCAGTGCTGGAAGTAGTCACCCATGTTGTAACCGCAGAATGGCAACATAGCGAATGGGTCACGACGAACACCAGCCTTCAAACCAATAGCAGCAGCGGTAACCTCAGAACCTACGATAGATCCCATGAATACACCGTGTGCCCAATCCTCAGCCTCGTGTACCAATGGTACAGTGTTAGGACGACGACCACCAAACAAGATAGCGTCAACTTTTACACCCTTAGGAGATTCCCAATCTGGGTCGATAGCAGGACAGTTAGCTGCAGGAGCTGCGAAACGAGAGTTCTTGTGAGCAACTGGGTTCTCATCAGCGTCGCGAGAAGCAGGGTCGTCTACGATGTTACCCTTCCAGTCGATTGTGCCCTTAGGACAATCGTAACCAATTCCTTCCCACCAAATATCACCGTCTGGAGTGTAACCTACGTTAGTGAAGATAGTGTTCTTGCAGCAAGAATCAAGAGCGTTCTTGTTAGTCTTAGCTGAAGTATAAGGTGCTACACCGAAGAAACCAGCCTCTGGGTTGATAGCGCGAAGGTTACCCTCCTCGTCGAACTTCATCCAAGCGATATCGTCACCTACAGTCTTAACGTCCCATCCTGGGATAGTAGGGATCAACATGGCCAAGTTAGTCTTACCACAGGCTGATGGGAATGCAGCGCAAACATACTTAGTCTCGTTAGTAGCCTTCTTAGTAAGACGAAGGATCAACATGTGCTCTGCCAACCATCCATCTTCTTGAGCCATCTTAGAAGCGATACGCAAAGCGAAGCACTTCTTACCCAACAAAGCATTTCCTCCGTAACCAGAACCATAGGTCCAGATTTCGTGCTCCTCAGGGAATTGTACGATGTATTTCTCATCGATTGGAGCGCAAGGCCACTTAGCATCCTTCAAACCTGCTGGCAATGGCTTACCTACAGAGTGGATACAAGGGATGAATTCGCCGCTCTTCTCGATCAATTCCAAAGCTTTCTTACCCATACGAGTCATGATCTTCATAGAACCAACTACGTATGCAGAGTCAGTAAGCTCAACACCCAACTGGCTGATAGGACCACCCAATGGACCCATTGAGAATGGGATAACGTACATAGTACGACCCTTCATACAGCCGTTGTATTTGTTGATCAAAATATGTTTCATTTCAACAGGATCCATCCAGTTGTTGGTTGGACCTGCATCTTCTTGCTTCTTAGAGCAGATGAAAGTACGGTTCTCAACACGAGCCACGTCACTTGGATCTGATTGGAAATAGTAGCTGTTTGGACGTTTCTTCTCGTTCAACTTCTTAGCCAAACCGTTTGCTACACACTCGTCCATCAAACGAGTGAACTCCTCATCGGAGCCGTCGCATAGGTATACATTCTCTGGTTGACAGATATCTGCCCACATCTTAACCCATGCGTTCAATTTTGCATTTTTAGTGTTAATCATAACTTTAATGTATAATGTAATTGTAATTCAAATCCACCTTATCCGTGCTTCGAAAAAAGCACCTGCTCAAAAAACGGTGCAAAGATACAACAAAAAAATAAAAAATAGTAGGTTGAAAACGAATATATTTTTTTTCTACTTTCACTGACAATCAGTGGAAACCGATTAAGGTAAGTTCTGTAAATTCACCGTTTTAACAAAATGAATATTCTTTGTGGACACATCCTGCTAATGTGTGACCACAGTGTTATTTTATCTTTTAAACCGAATGTGTACTTCCTCTACATTGTCTTGTTTGCCATGAGAGCTTTGAAATTTGGATAGTGTGGTTATCAATATAGCGCCATTTCCTCCGCGGGAACCTAATGAAGCACTGGCAGCATTGTTGGCACTTACGTATTCCACGTAGGCGATTTCACTTATAGGGAAGTTGTCGATGTCGAGTACCAGAACACCATCGACATAGAATAGTGGATCCGAACTTCCTGTAAAGGTGGTAAATGATTTTTGTGGGTATTTAATGTTGATGGCTGGTAATACTGTCAGCTCTCCAGTGGCTTCCAACTCCTCTTTTTTAATTATGACGCCTCCGTAGAGCGTTTCTATTTGCATTGGGGTAGGCTTGTAAGTGATATCTATTATGCAACTGTCTTTCGTGTAATTCTCCACAATCCATAATGTATATTTAATTCCGTTGCCCTGAGGAAAAACCGATGGCAAGACAATCGGGGAGCCGAAGTTGGGGGATTCTATCAGGATTGAATCGGTGGAAGGATTTACTTTCTTTAATGTGAAACTTCCATTTTTCCCGGGGTGAATAATTTTTTTTGTGCCTTTGACGGAGATGGAAACTTTTGTGGCCGGTTCTTGTTGTGAATTGGTAAGTATGGAGTAGTTACCTGATATGTTGTCTGCAAGGAGAACCTGACACCAAATTGTGCAGCAAAGAAGAAAAATGATTTTTCTCATGGATGTTTAATAATTTCGTTTTTAAAAGATATAGATTGCGAAGATATGAAAAAAAATATCGTTTTGGCAAATTGTAAGTCAAATCGCTTGTATCTGAATTTAAAATATCAAAAAGAAAGTAAACTTTAATATTTCAATACAAAATGATATAAAAACAGTAGAATATCGTTAATTTCAAAGGGTTATACATTCTTTTTGTAAACTAAAAAAAGCGCAAATAAAGTTTTTTGTAATAGAATTTATATTAATTTTGCATCACATTTCTTTTTTGGACAGTGTGGTAATTTTGAAACAAGTTAAAAATATAAATCATATAAACTAATTATTAAAGATATGAAAATGCACAATTTCAATGCTGGTCCTTCTATCCTTCCACGTGAGGTGATTGAAGATACTGCAAAAGCTGTTTTAGATTTTGAAGGTCATGGTCTTTCAATTCTAGAGATTAGTCACCGCGCTAAATACTTCCAACCTGTGGTTGATGAAGCAGAGGCATTGTTCAAGGAGTTGCTTGCTATTCCTGATGGTTATAAAGTTCTTTTCTTGGGTGGAGGTGCTAGTTTGGAATTTTGCATGGTTCCATATAACTTCCTTCATAAAAAGGCTGGTTATGTAAATACTGGTGTATGGGCAAAGAAAGCCATGAAGGAGGCAAAACGTTTCGGTGAGGTTGTTGAAGTTGCATCTAGTGCAGATACTACATACAACTATTTGCCAAAAGGTTATACTGTACCTGCAGACCTTGATTATTTGCATATCACTACCAACAATACTATTTATGGTACTGAGTTGCATGCTGATCCAAACGTTCCTGTACGTTTGATCGCTGATATGTCATCAGATATCTTCTCTCGTCCAATCGATGTTGCAAAATATGATTGCATCTATGGTGGTGCGCAAAAGAACTTGGCTCCTGCCGGTGTTACTTTCGTTATTGTAAAAGAGGATGCTCTTACGAAGGAAGAGGGTTCTATCCCAACTATGTTGGATTACCGTACACACGTAGCAAACGGTTCAATGTTCAACACACCTCCAGTATTGCCAGTTTACACTGCATTGTTGAACCTTCGTTGGATCAAGAAACAAGGTGGTGTGAAGGAGATGCAACGTCGTGCAGAAGAGCGTGCTAACTTGCTTTACAGCAAGATTGACAACAGCAAGATCTTCAAGCCAACTATCGCTGATAAGAACGACCGTTCATACATGAATATCTGCTTCGTCTTGAAGGATGAGCTTCTTGATAGAAAAGAGGAGATCGAAAAAGACTTCATGGCATTTGCAACAGAAAAGGGTATGGTTGGTATCAAGGGACACCGTTCTGTTGGTGGATTCCGTGCATCTTGCTACAATGCTTTGCCACTTGAAAGTGTTAAGGCTTTGGTTGATTGCATCGATGAATATGAAGCAAAATTTAAATAATTAGAATATAAATTCAGTTGGTAGAGACGTAGCGTGCTGCGTCTCTATCATCATTAAAAACAAGATAGTTATGAAAGTATTAGTTGCTACAGAAAAGCCGTTCGCTAAGGTTGCTATCGACGGTATAAAAAAAGAATTGGACGCTGCAGGCTTTGACATGGTCCTTTTGGAAAAATATACAGAGAAGAAACAATTACTTGATGCTGCAGCTGATGCTGAGGCTATCATCATCCGTAGTGATGTGATAGATGCTGAAGTATTTGATGCGGCTAAGAAGTTGAAAATCGTTGTTCGTGCCGGTGCAGGTTATGACAATGTTGATTTGGCTGCTGCTACAGCTCACAATGTTTGTGTGATGAATACACCAGGTCAAAATGCAAATGCCGTAGCTGAATTGGTGTTCGGTATGTTGGTATATGCCGTTCGTAATTTCTACAATGGTAAGTCTGGTTCTGAGTTGATGGGTAAGAAACTTGGTTTGTTGGCATTCGGTAATGTAGGCCGTAATGTGGCACGTATTGCAAAAGGCTTCGGTATGGAGGTTTATGCTTATGATGCATTCTGTCCTGCTTCTGCCATCGAATCTGCTGGTGTGAAGGCTGTTGCTTCTCAAAATGACTTGTTTAAGACTTGTGATATAGTATCTCTTCATATTCCTGCTACTCCAGAAACGAAGAATAGCATCAACTATGAGATGGTAAATCAAATGAAGAAGGGCGGTATCTTGGTTAATACTGCTCGTAAAGAGGTGATTGATGAGGCTGGCTTAATCAAGTTGTTGGCTGAACGTGAGGATTTGAAATATATTACAGATATCATGCCAGCTGCAAATGATGAGTTCGCAAAATTTGAGGGACGTTACTTCTCAACTCCTAAGAAGATGGGTGCTCAAACAACAGAAGCTAACACAAATGCTGGTATCGCAGCTGCTAAGCAAATCGTTGACTTCATCAAAAACGGTAACGAGAAATTCA
Source organism: uncultured Bacteroidales bacterium (assembly GCA_902766045.1). Taxonomy (GTDB): domain Bacteria; phylum Bacteroidota; class Bacteroidia; order Bacteroidales; family Paludibacteraceae; genus UBA1181. The sequence goes on along the minus strand of CACXCA010000054.1, from coordinate 10,882 downwards.
GAGTAAATAAATAATACTCACATATAATAGTTATAGGGATGCGTCGGAGGATGCATCCCTATTTTTTTGTTTGTAAAAAGAGTTGATATAAAATTCACTTATCCACGATAAATCATATTCTAATATCAAATTAAATTAAGCAATATTAATTATTTTATATATTTGCAACATTAAAGTTACGTTTTGTTAAACAGACAATAGTTTCAATGATGAAAAGGACACTAATTTTTTTTATGTGTGTTACTCCATTATATATGGGTTGTGATGAGATGGAGGAGCCGTTGCCTGCTCAGATGGCAGAGGGAAATCCAATAGGAGAGAATGAGAGTGATAGCACATTCATCAATTATAGAGCTTTATATTCCGAACACCATACTATGAGTTGGGAGGATGCGGTAAACTATGCAGAAGAATCTGCAAAGCATTGTTTTGGTAATAATTCAAATGCAGCTCTACGCTCGTATGCCCCTAGAAGGGTAATGAATGGGAAAGTATTGATGCGAAATGGCGCATCCCTTCGTTCAACCGCAAATGCAATATTTCCAGACACTTTGGCCTATGTTTGTAACTTTGCCGACAGCGCTGGTTTTGCTATTATCTGTGCAGACGATCGTGTTGGGTGTCCTATCCTTGCATGCGTGGATAATGGAACATTAGGTGATACAGTGGATAATCCTGGCTTGTCTATTTTCCTTGAAAATGCACAATGTTTTATTGAGCAATCTATACTAAAATTTGAAAAAGAGAAAGATTCTCTTAAAATAGTGGCAGAGGAAAAACTACAGAAGAAAATTACATCTAAAAATAGCCGACTGAAAAAAGATCTTTATAAAGGGTCTTTTACGCTTTGGACATCGAGCGAAGTGAACCCACTTTTGCCTACCACTTGGGGACAGAACTATCCATATAATAATCTAACAATTGATTGTCCAAATAATATAAGTCTTCATGCACCTACGGGATGTTGGGCAACGGCTTTGTCTCAAATAATGGCATATTATACGTTTCCTAATAAAGTGGAATATAATGATGGTTCATCAATAACAATTGTAAATTTAGAATGGCAAGGAATTAAGGAACAAAAAAAGCTAACGACTTAAAGGATAACTATATGTCTCAAGTAAGTCAATTACTTTATTATATTGGCAAGAACGTAAAAATGGAATATGGATGTGAAGGAAGTGGTACTGATTTTTCAAATGTATCGTCATATATGAGAAACATAGGATATACGATTGGAGAAACACAAGATTATAATTTCGATATAATAAAAACGTTACTTGATTATAAAAAACCTGTCGTCATGACAGGATATGAAAATTGGAAAAATCGTTTTCTCGGGCTTATCTATACTTATTCTGGTGGACATGCGTGGATTGTAGATGGCTATTCTGCAACTATATTACAAGACTATTATTATGTTACATCCTCTAGTGAAATTCTTTTTTGCGAAGCTATCAGTACAAAATATGATAATACGTTGTTACATATAAATTGGGGATGGGATGGAGCAGGAGATGGCTATTATGCAGCCGGATGCTTTGACATTAGAAGTGCTACGAGTTACGATTCTTTTGTACCTAAAGAGCAACCAAATTTTAAATATAAGATAAAGTTACAAATTATATGGCGATAATAAAATTCATTTAATTTAGATTATGAAAAAAATTGTATTGATAATTCATTTGATTTTTGTTGTATTGCTTTTTTCTTGTAATAAGGAAGAAATAATAAGTGGTCCCCCACCTTCATGGCAATCAAAACACTTAATTTGTAATTACCTTATTCCTGACTCACTAGAATTAAGATTCTACAAAGAGCCAGTAGGATTTTGTATTGTAATCGAGTTTGCAGGGAATAGAGTTTTTTCAGGAGATGATGCTTCCGAATTTTATCCACAAGATCCATTGTTTGATTCCATATCATCGCTATACAATGACAATTCATGGAATCGTAAAAGCGATTTTAGCGGAGAGGCTGTCGCATATACAGTTAATGGCATTCAGATTCTATCAGATAAGGATTTTGATTCATCTTATCCAGCAGGAAATAATTTAATAGAAAAGGCTACTGTCTCTGCAGAATCATGGGGGATTTTGTATTATGGAAATATCCTATCGGACAAGAACCGCTAAAGAATGTCAAAAAAGCATTTAAAGATATGACAAAAGCAGAGCGAAGTCTTTGGTATGGCGATAGATGTGAAGTTATTTTCCCTTATCCAGAACAGTCAGGAACCTATAATTTCACCATTACCGTCACGTTTGAGGGTGGTAAAACACTCACGAAGACGATTGAGGCTGAACTGCCTTCTGCAAGTTCTGTCACGCCGCCTATACGTTCTGATTTAGATGATTCTATGAGAAGAGAAGGTGTATGATGAATTAATAAATACTGGTTGGATGAATCAGAAAGAAGGTATTGCGGTATGTATAATGCTATATTTTATTTTAAAATATTAACAAAATAGAGTATGAACAGAATCGTATTAATAATTCTAACCTTTTTTTCTGTGTTCCTTTTTTCATGTGATGAGGAGGAAAATGTTTGATCCTAATGTTGTGTTATATTTTAAAATTTCTGTTGTAATCCCAATTTTCCTATGTAATTTTGTAAGAAAAACAATAAGAATGTCTATTTTAGAAAATCCAGTTCGTTCGAATGGTGCATGTTTTGCCATAGTAGGGAAGGAATTATTGATGAAAAAAGATAACTCCATGTTATCTTTTGATGATTTGTGTGAACTGAAAAGTATGTTGGAAACGACAGATTTTTTTGAGGAAAAAGCGTTTGATATTTGTGCGTTAAGCTTGAAAAACAAGGAGAATATTCCTGATGCATACGAGGTGAAAACAATCCGTCAGTTCTTCTCAGAACATGATGAGAAAACAAATTTTCAATTGGCGCGTTCTCGTGCTTTGATTTCTTGGCGACGAGATTATCATTTTTGTAGCTGCTGTGGCGCTGTTTTGTCCGATCATAAGGATTTTACCGCAAGAGTATGTCCAGGCTGTCAGAAGCTCTATTTCCCACGCATAGAGCCCTGCATCATTGTGCTGGTTCGTAAGGGTGATAAGGTGTTGTTGGCCCGTCATGTTCAACGTAACCAGGATGTGTATGCGTGTATTGCTGGATTTATTGAGGTGGGAGAATCAGCTGAGTGTGCAGTGAAAAGAGAGGTGTTCGAAGAAGTCGGGATCCACGTGAAGAATATCCAGTACAGAGGGAGTCAGAGCTGGCCGTTCCCAGACCAGTTGATGCTGGCCTTTACGGCAGAATATGAGAGTGGTGAAATAAAACTTCAAGAAAATGAAATAGCGGATGCTCAGTGGTTTGACAGAGATAATTGTCCGACTACACCACAGCCAGGTTCTGTGGCCTATAAGTTAATTCATAATGAGATATAATAAATGATTGTTAATAGTTTAATGCGTTGATATATGGAATATATATTTGAATATGAGTTTGAAGTGAGAGATTATGAATGTGATGTGCAGGGAATCGTGAATAATGCTAATTATCAGCATTATATGGAACATACTCGTCATCGATATATTCAGACACTGAATCTCGATTTCATGACACTGACGAACGAAGGTGTTATTTTGGTGGTGGCGAAGGCTGAACTTCAATACAAGAAGCCGTTAAAGAGTAATGATAAGTTTGTATGTCGTCTGAATGTTCAGAAGGAAGGTATTCGCTATGTTTTCTATGAGGATATCTATCGTTTGTCAGACAATCAGCTATGTACAAAGGGAAAGTTTGAAATCGTTTCTGTCATCAATGGACGACTTGGCGTGTCTGAAAAAATTGACAAGGCCTTGTTCGGTTGATCCATTTGTGCTATAAGATGATAAACGAATCCCCCAAGAGTCGTTGAGGCTTTCGGGGGATTTTTTGATAGATGACATCTATCTGTTTATCTTCTCTTCTTATTGGTTTTCAAAAAGTTGTTGAGCCATTTGTTCAAGAAACTTTTGATGACAGGAACCAGAATCTTATTGAATATTCCGTTGCTGCTTTTCTTAGTTACTTTAGATGAAGCCTTAGCTTCCTCTTTTTTCCTTTTCTCTTCTTCTTTTGCGGCTTGTTCCTTTGCTTTCTCCTTCTCTTTTTCTTTTGCCTCGTCGATTAGCATTTCGTATGCAGAACGGCGATCTTCTGTCTCACGGTATTCTCTTTCCAATCCCGATTCCTTGATAGCTTTCTTTCTCTCCTCATCGGTGATGGGGCCGATCTGTCCCTGTGGACAGAGCATTTTGGCGCGTTCAACGATGCTTGGCGCACCTTTTTCATCTAGGAATGAGATGAGTGCTTCTCCTGTCTCTAGTTCAAGCAGAGCTTTTTCTGTGTTGAAAGCCTCATTCGTTCGGAAGGATTGTGCAACAGCTTTGATTGATTTCTGATCTTTTGGTGTGAAAGCACGTAGGGCATGCTGTATCTTATTACCTAATTGTCCTAGGACGTTCTCAGGAATATCCATTGGATTTTGTGTGATAAAATAGACTCCTACACCTTTGGAACGGATTAGACGAACCACTTTCTCTATTTGATCCAACAACGCTTTGGAGGCATCATCAAATAATAAATGAGCTTCATCAAAGAAGAAGATGAACTCTGGCTTGTCCTGGTCTCCTTTTTCTGGTAGTTTGTTGTAGATGGAGGTTAATAACCACATCAGGAAGGCAGAATACAGCTTTGGATTGTTGTACAATTTGTCGGCTGCAAGTATGTTAATCATACCCTTTTTGATGTCGTGCATTCTTTCTGTTACAAAGAAGTCGTCTATCTTGAACTCTGGAAGTCCGAAGAATTGATCTCCCCCTTGTTCTTCCAATGCCAATAGATTTCGTTGAATAGCACCTACGGATACAGAGGAAATGTTTCCGTAATCGGTTTGAAACTCTTTTGCATTCTGGCCTATATAGTTGAGGGCTGCTCGAAGATCTTTTAAATCGTCCAACGGCAGGTTCTTGTCTTCACAGATGCGAAATACAGCTGTTAGCACACCCTCTTGCGTATCGGTAAGTGACATGATACGAGAGAACAATAGAACTCCGAAGCTTTTGACCGTCACACGCATAGGGTGACCTTGTTCTCCATAGACATCAAAGAATTGGACAGGGTAGGGCTGGAAGTCAAATGTGACGCCAAATTCATTCTGACGTTTCTCGATGAACTTGGTAAGCGTACCTGCTTTATATACGCCAGAAAGATCCCCTTTCATGTCAGCCATAAAGCAAGGAACACCTAAGTCGCTGAATGATTCAGCTAGTACTTGTAGGGAAACCGTCTTTCCTGTACCTGTTGCACCGGCAATGAGTCCATGCCGATTGGCCATTTTAGGCTCTAACACCAATGGGTGGTCAGAATGTGCAACGTAAAGTTTATTATCGTTGTTAACCATTTTGCGATATATTATTCGTTTTGTGACAAGTTAGCTTTCTTGGCCTTTGCTTTTTTGACAAAGAGTACGATTAATGCTGCGACCGCTACAAGTATCAAGATTGCGAGTATTGGACGATAGAATATCCATGCCAATGCGATTACGATTAAGGTCCATGCCAATCCGACAATTCCACAGACAATTGTGCTTCCAAAATCGGCAATGTTTGCGATGAATGGAACCACTTTGAGAATTGTTGTGAGAAGTTCGAAAATAAGTCGCAAGGCAATATACACAAGAACGAGACCTACGAGACGGAGGATCCATGCTAGCGTAGAGTTCGCTTCTTGTTCGTTCTGGAATGTCTCATCTAGTGATTGTGTTCCCATGTTAAGAGTGGAAACGGTATAGCCATTTTTGCAAGTGAATTGCTCAAAGGTGTTGTTGACTACCTTTGCCCATACAGTGACAGTGTTGGATGGTAAAACCTTGCTAAAGGTGATACGCACGTCACCGATATGTGGTACGTCAGGGTTTGCTCCTAGGTAGATGGTGTTGCCATTGACATGAACATATTCAGCATTTGGCTGAAGAGCTGCTTCTGCAATGGATCCTTTGAGTTGCAGCGCATTTTTTACTTGATTATTTAGTGATTTCTTTATGTCAGCTGGAAGGGTGAAATAAAAGTCTTGCTCCCCTGATATCTGGCTGATGAGAAATGGAGGAAGCTTGTATGCGCCGAAATCTACATCGCTAGCTGTAAATATTTCGCTTTCGACAGTTGAAACGACAAAATTCTTGTTTGTATAAGAAGGATCCTTGAAATTTGATGAATTAATAGGTGCAGACACCCACTTCTTGTCGTATGTGTAAGTTGTAGTCTTTTCTTCTCTTCCACCAAACTTGTCTTCTGTCTTGGTAGAGGATTTCTCCTCCCATTGATAATATTCTACTTCACGGATAAGTTTCGTTGCAGTTGTACCGATACCAAACTGAGTGTCGATAAGAGAGTCATGAGTGATGGCTTCACCATTTGCATGGATCATTTTTCCGTTCAACTGACTGTTGAGTACGGAGATGTCACTCACTGGAATCGTCTCTTCATAAGCAGCTTCATTTGCATCAGATGTTTTCACTGTGCGACCCTCGTTCCACCATAATAGAACCGTACTTCCGATAAATAAAATAATACCGACTAAAATGTTTTTGATAGAATTGCCAACTCTTGAACCGTAGCTGGTCGATGTTGTTTCTTGATATGCCATTTTTTTTGTTGTTATAGATAAACGTTACATAATTACTACAAAATTATCCAAATATACAGATAATTTCAAACAAGTTTTTAATAATTGTTTTTTTTATTACGGTTATGGAATAATTATTTTATGTGTTTCCGAGTTGATTGTTAAAATGTAGCAACCTTCATGTCCGATGGGAAGGAAATAGTTGTCGTGTGTGCTCCCGTCTCCTGACCAGATGAGTCTGCCTAAAAGGTCATGAAGCGATATCTGAGTGTGCTTGCTTAGATTATATAGTTGAATGCCTCCTTTGAGAACTGTATAATAGGCGGTCTCTTGTTGAGGCTTTATTTCATCCCAATTGGTAATCATCTTGATTTGGATGGAAGTCACATCTTCTTCTGGCGGTATCTGTATGACAATTGAATCGTTGAATAGATAACCGATGGCTGTGGCATCGCTTGTTGTCTTTGTTATTTTCCATACATTTATTGGAGTGCTTTCTCCCTTGGGTTTTGCACGAATAACCATCTTCCTGTTTTTGAAGTAATATCCTTCGTATGAGGTGTGAATCAATGGGATGTCGTTGATTGTCAATGTATAAGGTAAGTCTTTTTCAAATGGGTCGTTGATGATGATATGGAACGGATCGCCCAATCCATAAAAAGTTTGTAGAGAGGCTATGTTGACCCAATTTCGTTTGGATACGGATTCTTTTATGATATTAATCTCTCTGTACCACTCTGCATAATCGTCTTTTCGGTAGTCGGCATATAGATTGTAGGTGAAGGGAAATTCATATTCAATTTTATTCGCTAAACTATCAATATGAGGGAGGATGTAGCGAGGGTGTAGGAAGTCTCCCATATAGATTGTGAGACGGTCGATGAATGGTTCCTTAAACGGTTCCATTCTTGATAATTTTCTCATGAGCTTGGAAGGAAAACTCAACATAAGGCTAGTTTGAGTAACGTAGTCTTCGTTTAGTATCTGATCAAAGAAATTGGTGGTGCTAAATGTCGGAGGGTCGGTCCGTGTGAATTGATAATCGAGTGTCATGTCAAGATCTTTGAGTATCCATCTCCATTTGGCTCCCTCTTTCTTCTCTTTCCACATCACAATATTATTGTCTGGATAGTCTGCGTTGCCGAAATAGGTTTCTGCAATGAAATAATCCATAAATTGGTTCATGTCTATAAGACTGTCTAGATCCTGGTAGGACAGATTTTTGTGATTTAGTACGTTATAGAGATGAATAGCATCACTCCAGGTTCCTTTTGACAGGGAGAACCAGTTCTCTATGATATCGACGTTGTCTATGCCATAGTTTGATGAGAGATAGTCCTCGTTGGTGCGTTCCCGTAGGTTCATCAGTCCGTTGTATTTCCCGTTGATATAGGTGATGACTGGTTGGTAGGCTTGATAATCCAAGTGAGGTAGCGTTTTTCCTATGTATGTTTGAACGATGGCATCTCGTAGATGAGCGATGAGAAAATCGTTTCCGGCATTTCTTAGCTGAAAGGAGTGTGTGCTTTTGACATAAGGCTTTTCTTCCCAAAAAGGATAAGAGAAATCATCTCCGGAATATCTTTTTTTACTGTATATGGCAAGTGATTTCTGAGGATGAAATCTCGATGTGGCACCTGCAATGCGCATTTCTGCAGGTTGATTCAATAGGAGGTTCCCTTGAGTGTCCAGATAATCTATGTGTATGGGACGATGCCAGTTGTGTGCGAAGTTGAAAGTATCATTGAAGCTTCCCTTCACATAAATGCCTCTTTTTTCATCATATAGATTTTCTTCATCGGTTATGATAGACATCACAGGAAGTGTTATGTCATGGTCTGGAAGTAAAAACGTATATGCGGAGACTTCAGAGGGAATATGATTGTCTGCAAAAGAGCGTAATTGTATGACGGAGGTCTCTTTTATTTGTATTTTATCTGCGAATATAGAATCTTTCTCTGTTGGTATTGAACCATTCGTAGTGTAGTAAGTGACTGATTCTTTGCTGTTTGCTGCTAGGTTGACTGTGAAAGGTTGGTGATATATACCCGATTGTTTCGAGAGTGTAGGCTGTTGTAGGAATTGTGTGTATATAGATGTGTTGTCGGACATTGGCGTGGGTAGCATCCATCCTTGACGGTTGAGAGAATCTATGCCATAAGAGATGTCGTTTTGTTTTTTTTCTGGAATTGTAAGGAGGCTGATTATTTCATTAGCAGGAGAAAGAAGTGTGAGATCAAAGTCTTTGGTATAGGGAAGTTTGAAGTTTGTGTGAAGATCGTAATCTTTTTCATCGCACGGAATGATAATATATGATTTCGGAGCAATGGTAGTATCGATTGAAAAGAGGAAGTGGTTGTGTTTCTCGCACGTGATTTGGTATTCATATAGCGAGAGGGGTTGGTCTGTTGTGTTGTATAGTTCAATCCATGACTCAGGTAAATCGTTTTCTGAGTCGAGATAGCTTCTGTTGGATATCATGACTTCACTGATGATGAATTGAGCGTTGCATTGCGCTGAATATAGTGCAATGAATATCCAGAGAAGGAGATATGTGATGGTCGAACGTTGTTTCACTTATCTGAGTTTTTGCAAAGGTATCTATTTTATTTGAAAGATTGAAATGAGAGGAATACTGGTAATGAATAATCACACAAGGTATATAGATAAACATGATACACGCGGCAGAGACGCACGGCCGTGCGTCTTTATCATGATTCAGGACCCATAAGCAAGGTGGCGTGTGATAACAAGAAAGAGGGCATATCATTTTGATATGCCCTCCTTATGATTAGATCAACAAGCGGATTACTTAACTTGTAGTTTCTTTACAATAAAGTTTCCGTCAGTTGTTTGGATCTTCACAATGTATGAACCAGCTGGAAGGTTGATTTCAACTGTGCTGCCATTGTTTTGACTTAATACCTTTTGACCAGCGATATTGAACAACTCAATAGCTTTGATCTCTTTTGCGCTCTTCACTACGAAGTAGTTCTCAGCAGGGTTTGGTACAAGAACGATAGCGTCGTTGTCGCCTAATGTCTCGTCAACATTGTTTGATTCACCCTTGATCGTTACTCTGTAGAGTTGACAATTCTCAAATGATTCGATGACGGTCTCTTTTTCGTATGTAATACCGTTGTAAGTATTTGAGTTTTCTGTCTTCTCTTCTATGCTAGGAGCAGGCTTATAGATCTTGAAGCTTCCACACAAGTGAAGCATTGCCAAGTAATGAACCAAACCATCGTAGTAGCGGTATTGACCTGTCATCAAGCTTGCGCTCCATGCTTTGTTCAAGTTGGTCTTAATCTTAGATTCGTAACTTGGATCGTTTACCAATGCGTAGCAAGCTACTGCGTTGGCACCTGTTTCACCAAGAGTGTATGACTCACTAGGGTTTGAACCATCCCAATCGAAACGAGCATTCTTGTATCCATTGCTTTCAAAGAAATCAATGATTCTCTTTGCCATCACTTCTTGTCTTTCAGCATCTACGCCAAACAAATAATAATCCATACCGAAGTTCATTGCACAACGCATAGCATCGTATAGGTATCTGTCTGAACGGTTGCCGTTAAAGCCATCATGTGGTGTTCCGTTGAAGTTGTTATAGTCGGAGAACAAACCAGATTTTGTGTTGGATGACTTGTATAAGTGGTCACGAGTCTTTTGAGCTGCTGTTTTCCACTTGCTTTGGTTGGAAGTTGACCAACGTGAGAACAAGTCAACGAAAGCAGGCAAGTCGTAAGATGGATCTGAGAAATCAGAGCAGTTATAAGGTTGGAATGTGATAACCATCTCGTTTTCGTTGAACAAAGATCCATTACCATTCTTCCAGAATCTTGACAAGCTGTATTGTGCATCTTCCCTATAAGAAGGATCATTCCAACGGTTTGCTGCCAAAAGCAAGGCGGTTACGAAGTACATTTCACCGTCAGGAGCACAGTTGGAATCCTGAGCAGAACCATCAGGGTTACATTGCCATTTGAAGTAACCATCCCATTGTCCAGACGTATGGCGCATGTGGGTCTTAGCAAACTTCCAAAGTTTGTCAAACTCCTCCTTGTGGTTGGTTTGCACACAAATCATCATACCGTATGACATACCCTCGGAACGAACATCATTATTTCCTGTGTCAAGGATATAAGCTTCGCTTCCTTTGTCGTAATATACTTTTTGGTTGTCGTTACCTTTGAAATAGTGATTCCAAAGTTGATCCAACTTCTTTTGAATCTCTTCGTCAGTTTTGCCT
>CACXCA010000053.1 GCA_902766045.1 uncultured Bacteroidales bacterium | reverse complement strand
TGCTTCTCCAGGTCTGATATCCGTTGAGCCGTTGTCGAGTCTGCCGATCCGAACACGATCTCCTTATATAAATCTATCCCTGCCATAATTTTTATCCTAAAAATCGTTTAGCGTTTAGGGGTTTGGGGTTAGGGGGCATTTCATTCCACTAATCCACTAACCACTAACAACCAATCCACTAACCACTAACCGAAATCTCAAATCCGCTGCAAAGATACAGAAATTTTTGCGAATAAACAAATAAAATCACCGCTTTTACTAAAATTTTCGCGAATATTTCTAATTTTTACTAAATTTTCTGCGATTATCTTTTTGGGGGATCATCGTTGGTCTTTCGTGGACATGTTTAACTATCAACTTTCCCCTCTCATCCAATTAGGCACATGCACAACCTGATCATCCTTTTCGTTCGGCTGCCATTGATAATGCCAAACCTGTTCCATACTAGTATAGAAACATTATTTTCTTGCTCACTACGCAGTTCAAAAACCTACTCTACTTATCCATGTAATAACAATCGATTACATAACACATCCTTATCTTTAATTACAAGCTCCTGCCCTAAGTCGAACCCTGCTCGTACATCATTAAAGTTCCGTCTATTCATCGTTATTTCTTTCCATCTATTCACACCTTCCATCTCGCCCCATTTCGCATAGACAGCACCTGCAAGTTTATTTGTCTGGAACATCATATCCATGCGATATTCTTCTTCTCCACTAAAATCTTCTATTGAATCAGCAACTCTGCATAGTAACTCATTCACTTTATGTAACCACATTCGCTTTTGAAACTTACCATCCACAAAATAAATGCGAATCCATCGTATGAACTCCAGTACTCTCCAATTTTGTGCATAGGCTACATAATCTAATATAAAATGCATCATTTCATTCTTTACTTTTTTATCTGTCGTTATCTCTAGAGCAAACAACCCCTCAGAACACTCATAATGCCCACCTTTAAGCAATGCCTCTCTAATATGCTCCTTCATCTGTTGGCTGTCTATACGCTGTGTATGGTTATTCAATTTCGCAACGATACATATCGTAGCCACATGATAGGTCAAATATCGCTCGCATATATTCTGCAACTCTCGTATCAGAGGTTCTCTCACTCTCTTTAAACTGGTATTCACTATGTAGCGTGTGAAATAAATAATCAGCCTATGGAGTTCACCTCTAAATCCTCCCATAAATGTTCTAGAATCATCCTTCTTTAATACCTCCTCGTTCTCAGTCAGTAGACAAATGAATTTTCCGAATGCAATCTCATGCTGTTCTTGAGTCATCCTTCCGGCATATCCTTCAAGCATACTATAACATTCTCTTAGATCTAATAGTATGGTGGTTCCACTCACATTATCCACATTCGCGCCTTCCAATCTTTGTACAACCTCAGCAATGTAGTAATCTTCATTTTCTTTGTCCTTTCCAGGAGAATACTTCACTTGTTTATAAGTATTCATAATCCGCCCCAACAATTTCTCCGGTAATTCCTTATTCCGCCACACTCTAACAGCATCCTCTAATCGACTCCTCTGGTCTTTCGTCAAATCAGCAATAAGCATATATCCTATGCGAGCATAGATTCCTTCTTCTTGCGGCTTACGCATAGAACGCACTTTCTTTACAAGCGAATTCACTGCTTCATCTAACATCGGTGTCAGGCGCATCCATTCATGAGATAATGGCAATTTATACAACCAATCATCCTCAGTCTCAGACAACATTAATAGATTAGCACGTACCCTTCCTCTGGAAAACAAATTATTTAATACTATTTCAAAATGTTGCTGATTATATACGCGTTTCCTTTCTTTGTAACATTTAAGATACTGCTCCATAAAGTCATCCACATGCCCCTCATTCAACCTTGGTGAAAGATGCGCAAAAGCAGGTATTAACACATCGCCTATCTTTATCGTGTAGGCATTTCGTGCATCCTGTGTATTGTAATCATCTATCTTATCCTTGTACTTCTCGAATTGCTCATCAGCCCAACTTTCTGGTAAAGTCAAAACAGCTTTGCGTGTCAAACTACCTACTGTCGCCTTTTGAGAGCGACTGCGTACTAAATTACGAAAGGCATAGGTTGGTAAATACTTTATCACTCCTTCGATTGCTGTTTGTAGCCATGATTCGTTAATCGTAAATTGTGTATGCCCTAAAGGATATCCTATCTTCTCTAAAAGTCGTAGATAATGATAGCCATACAACAATCGCGGTTGTGAATTGGTCGTTGAGTGCCATGTTGATTGCACATCATTGATACCATATCTATGAATATCTTCATACATCTTAGTTGGCTTATTCCGTTCTTCAACCATCTTTTGTACTATGATACGCTTTAAATTGTTCAATGCTGTTTCGGATATCTTATTGGCATCATATAGTTCCAATGCCTCATCCAATCCTACGGAATAAGTCATCATTGAATCGTCATGGAGTCCTTGTGTCAGCATGGTCTGTTTGAATCGCTGATTTGTTATATTCAATAAGTTAATAGCCTCATTGTCTTGTCCAATCTCCGATAATACCATAGCCTTCCATAGTACACTTGATATACGAGAACCGCTCACATCCCATTTGCCAAGAACTTTCTGCACTCGTTTATAGTCCAAAAGCCCCAAATAATAAAGACATTGCTCATAGTTATATCGATGCCACTGAGCTGAACTTAATGACTTTTCATTAATCCTCTGCACTAATAGTTCAAAACAAGCGTCGTCTCCATACATTCGTGCTACTGTCAGTCTAGATAATTGTATATCGTTCACTTGTTCTTCTAACTCTCCCCCCTCTTCTTCTGCAAACGAGATTCGATCCATCTCATCCAATAGCCAATGGGCAAAAATTGGAGACATCGAGACCTCATATAACCATACTACTTCATACACAAATCGTATTCGCTGCGTTTCGGTTAATTGGTCTAGCAACGATTTATCCAGCCAATGATAAAATGGATAGGAATTGTCAAATTCATTCAGTATAGTTCTTGGTAAATAGAGATAATTCGGGTATGCGTTCCGCATTTTGTGCATTTGTTCAGTTGCCTTCACAATATCTTCAGGCTTGGAAAAATTCGCGTTACCAATATTTGGACCCCATTTCTTCTCATTTTTATCACCAAGAAAAGTCAAAATAATTTCTAATCCCTCTGAATAGGAAACACCTCTTTGAATGGTCGCTATATTTATGATTTCTATTCCTCGTCTTTTAAACAAATCGGCTTGTGCTTTATGCAAATTGGGTTCATAGGTAATCAGATATACCGGTGACGCTTGATTTCCCATTACATCGCGTAACCATCCCAACCATTGTAAAAAGTTCGGATCATTGCCAGAGAAGCCGAATAAGCAGAACACACTCTCCATCAAAGCCTGACGTACTGTATTTACAAACTCAGGATAATTCTGTGGATACGTTCTGAAATCTTCTTCTGTGATAATATAGGGACGAATATTGGGAAAACTACCGTGTAGCTTGATAATACGTGGTGATGTTTTGTATAGTAATGTCTCTTTATTTGTTACAATCTGATAAGGTCTATCCGCATCCAAAGAAGCTCGTTCCAATAGAGTATCGTAGTTAGTTGTAAATACGTCTCGCCAATGCAAACTCATCAATTGTTTGTGCAACTTGCCGGGTGCTATCGCCTCATCTGGTAACGAGTTCTCTATAAGAGTGTCTAATGCGTTCCTTCCAAAACTACACTCATACATTTGAGAAACCTTCAATGCATCTTGCCGGATATAGTTATATTGTTCTTTATCTTCCTTCTTTACGAATAATTGATTGAAGATGCTGTCGGATAACTCATTCCACTCTTTCATAGCCACATATTCCATCATCTGGGCATTCTTAGAAAATCCAGCACCTACCATTACAGACGCTTTTCCTTGTATTAGGAACGTCTTAATCTGATCCAATTTCATCTGCACTTCGGATGGTATCGTTGCTATCACTTCCTTCGATAAATTATTCTTCATATTCAACTTATTAAATCTGCTTATATATTGAACCCTTATACACTACAAATCATCTTCCTATCTTATTAAAGTAACTTTTGAAATACATAACCATCACATATATCAACCATCCTCCAAACAATCCATCACATACTAGTAATATCTTGTAGCACAACACCTCATCTATTTGAGCCAT
>CACXCA010000052.1 GCA_902766045.1 uncultured Bacteroidales bacterium | reverse complement strand
CTCTATGAGTGTGATCGCTCAACTGAAACTGGATGGTAACTACAGCACTGACACGGAAGACTTGGTAGCTGCATTTATCAATGGTACCTGCGTAGGTGTTGCTTCACCTAAGTACTATTCACGTTACGATGCATACTTCGTATCGTTGGACATCTACGGTAACTCAACAGACGCCGACAAGAAGGTTGTCTTCAAAGCATGGGATGCATCAACAGGTGTAACCTACCCTACTTTGAGCACATCTTCAAACATTAAATTCTCTTCCAACGCATTGTTCGGTTCAATGAAGGAACCTATTATTCTTTCTTCGAACAAGATGCAAGAGCAGAATTTGGATTTGAAGAAGGGATGGAACTGGATCTCATTGAATGTTAAGCCATCCAATGACTCTATCAATGCAGTCTTCGGCGATATCGCTAACAAGGCTAACATCTTGAAATCAAAGACGAACTTCTCTCAGTCCAATGGCAAAGAGTTCTCAGGTGCTTTGAAGAACGTAAAAAATGGTTCTATGTACAAGGCTCAGATGAACACCGCTATCAACTATCAAGTTGCCGGCAATGCCATAGACGCAAGCAAGGAGACAGTAACCATCAAGTCTGGATGGAACTGGATCGGATTCAACAGCACAACGACAATGTCATTGAACGAGGCATTTGCTGACTTGAACCCTGTTGATGGTGATATGGTCAAAGGTCAAAGCGGATTCGCTTACTACGAGGGTTACGAGTGGGTAGGTACTCTGACAGCTTTGAATCCTGGCAAGGGATATATGTACAAGAGTGTGGCTAAGGATAATCGCACATTCAAATATCCTGCTAAGACATCATCTTTGAGAGCTCTTATATCAAAAGAGACGACAAAAGAGACTGCCTATAAGACAGAGAACGAGACAGCATACTCTGGCAACATGACTATCGTTGCCGTAGTAAAAGATGGCAACAAAGTTCTTGATGATGTTCAAATAGGCATCTTCGATGCAAAAGGTAAATGTCGTGCAGCAGCTGCTACAGATGATAAATCATTGGCATTCCTTACTGTAATGGGAGGTGAATCTGCAGATGCATTGACAATTAAGGTTATCTATAACGGTTATGAGTACGTATTAGAGCAAGACCTTGTGTATGCAGATGATGCAACACTGGGTACATTAAGCAATCCATACGTTATTCAATTAACACCAGTAGATGCTATCTCAGATGTATTGAACACTTCAATCTCTGTATATCCAACACTTGTGGAAACAGAATTGAATGTTAAGGCAGAATCTTTGACAGTTACGAATTATTCAATTTCCGATATCTCAGGAAGAATCTTGATAAACGACGAACCAAACAATTCTGAGTTTACTATCAATGTTTCTTCATTATCACAAGGTGCTTATATCCTTATGATGGAAACTGAAGCGGGAACTATAATAAAACGTTTCTCAAAGAAATAAGATGAAGATTTAAAAGGAAAACAACACTATTAGGACAAGGGGGGTGTATCAAATTGATACACCCTCTTTTGGTTCATATAAGCTGTCCGCATATCGGTTATTCGCTAAAATGGATATACTTTTGTTCATCGTTTATTTTATTGGTATCTTTATATCACAAACAGGAGATGAACCCCTTGGGAAATATTGCTACCTTCTTCATTTCATTATCAAATTTTTTTATACCTTTGAATGTCAAATAAAATTTTTTTTACGAACCAGACAGTAAGAATTTTTAAATAGTAACATACAGCATTAGCTATTATTCTTGTCCAAATCAAAAGCCTGCAAACTGATGATTTAGAATTATCGGATATACGCTAATCCACGGAGAGTTATGCACTTTCTGTACCACTTGTTTAGAGTTAATGCTCACACCTTTAGGTGTGGGCTAATCTAGCAAGTGGGCGGAGTTCTTGCAGGCTCTCCGTGGACAAGATGGAAAGGCTCACACCTTTCTTTTGCCCGATAGTGAGATTGATAGTGATGCGCAAACTATCAATCAGCATGGCAGGAAATAAAAGTCTGAATGCCGCCAATAAGGCAAAAGAAGATGAGTTCTACACAGAACTCTCTGATATTGAAAACGAATTGAAGCACTACAAACAACACTTCAAAGATAAAGTGGTGCTCTGTAACTGTGATGACCCTCGCATCAGCAATTTCTTCCACTATTTTAGCTACAATTTCGAGCAATTAGGCTTGAAGAAACTTATCACCACATGCTACAAAAGTCAGGAGCGTGATTTGTTTAGTCAAAACAACTCAGAGCGTGCCATTTGGCTTGAATATACGGGTGACCATAATGGCAACCGTGTACCAGACCCTGAAGAGATAGGCATCAACTATCTCAAGGGTGATGGTGATTTCCGCTCGCAGGAATGCATCGAATTATTAAAGCAAGCGGATATTGTAGTGACCAACCCTCCTTTTTCGCTGTTTAGAGAGTACGTGGCACAACTAATAAAGTACGATAAAAAATTTGTAATTATTGGAAATCAGAATGCGATTCATTACAAGGAAATATTCCCTCTAATAAAGAACAATCAAATATGGTTGGGTAGTTCTTTGTCTTTTGCAAAATTCAGAGTCCCTGATTATTATGAACCTCGTGCTACTCGTTTTTGGATTGATGATACAGGACAAAAATGGAGGAGTATGGGGAATATCTGTTGGTTCACCAATTTAGATATTGCAAAGCGTCACGAGGAATTGATACTTTACCAAAAGTTCAATCCTGAGGAATATCCAATATATGACAATTATCAGGCTATTAGCGTAAATAAGGTAGCTGACATCCCAATGGATTATAGTGATGTGATGGGTGTTCCTATCACCTTTTTAGATAAATATAATCCTAACCAATTTGAGATATTAGGTACAAGCACCATGGATATGCCCAAGGGCGCTCCGTACGTCAATGGGAAACGAATTTATGAACGTATCCTCATCCGCCGTCGTCAATCCTCCGCCTCCACATACCCACAACCCGAAGAGACGACACTGATGGCGGCAGAGAAACAGGAGGGGTATGGAAAGGAATAATAAACATAACAAAATAAACATAGAATCATGAAAAGAACTTTTTTTTATACAATGCTTTGCGTTGTGATTTTAGGATTAACATCCTGTCAACAACACGTTCTAACAGAAGAAGAAGCAAGAAGTACAGTTTTTAATGGAGAGCAAGAACAATTGCCTCTTGTTATACAAAAATTCTCGGATGTGGAATCTATTACGATTGACAGCCTACGTATCCATGTGAAGGATGAACCCATGAGTGGATTCCTATATACAACGTGGACATACAATGTCACCATATCATATTATCCTCAAAAAGTGGAGAAAAGGGAAAAAAGTATCATTGTGCCAGTTAATGATATTCGTCAAAGCCAAAGTCATGATGGATATGTTGAATGGAGATCAAGTTGGGATGAGGCGCACAAAGTAATTAGAGATGATATTTTTAATAGTATCATAGAGACAAGGGAGGAAAAAATAGAAAAAATTCAAAACGATATTAATAGTGTTATGGGTGATGTAGATAATATTATTAATGACATACATTAACGCTTGATTTTTATAATGTTATAAAGCTAAACGAGCATGAAAATCGAATTGCATAAAATAACAGTCCGTGACCTGACTGCGGGTTATGCAGACAATGCGGAGCAGGGAGTGAAGGCGTATGGCGGCAAGCTGGATGTGCGTCCGCCTTACCAACGGGAGTTCGTCTATGGTGATAAACAACGTGCCGCCGTTATCGACACCCTCACGCAGGGCTTCCCCCTCAACGTGATGTACTGGGCGACGCGCGACGATGGCACGTTCGAGATTATCGACGGACAACAACGCACCATCTCCATCTGCCAGTATGTGAATGGCGACTTCGCCTATCTCTTCAAATACTTCCACAACCTGCAGGAAGACGAAAAGGAGCAGATTCTCAATTACGAATTGCAAGTGTATATCTGTAGTGGCACCGACAGCGAGAAACTGAAATGGTTCGAGACCATCAACATTGCGGGCGAGAAGTTGACCGAGCAGGAGCTGCGCAATGCGGTCTATGCTGGCAGTTGGGTGAGTGATGCAAAACGTTATTTCAGCAAAAACAATTGTGCCGCCTACGGGTTGGCGAGCAAGTACGTGAATGGTTCGCCCATCCGCCAAGACTACCTCGAAACAGCCATTCGATGGATCTCCAAAGGTAACATCGAGGTCTATATGGGCAACCACCAGCACGACCCTAACGCAGTCGCACTCTGGAATCACTTCAGCAGTGTCATCAATTGGGTGAAGGCCCTCTTTCCCAAATACCGCAAAGAGATGAAGGGCGTGGATTGGGGAATACTGTACGAAAAATTCAAGGAGCAGTCGTTGGATGCTACTGCGTTGGAAGAGAAGGTGACGAAACTGATGATGGACAGTGATGTGCAGAAAAAGTCGGGTATCTACGCCTACGTATTAGACGGTGACGAGCACCACCTGGGCATCCGTGCCTTCGACGACAACACGAAACGAGAGGTCTACGAGCGTCAGCAAGGCATCTGCAAAATCTGT
>CACXCA010000051.1 GCA_902766045.1 uncultured Bacteroidales bacterium | reverse complement strand
CTTTTACATTCACCACCAAATTTTTTACCAAGTTTTTTTATGATAATTCCGCTTTCGACTGATTCTCAGTGAGAAAAATTTCAGAGATAGGAGATTTTCTGTAAACTTACCTCCTATCTCTGATTTGTTTTATTTCTGCAGAAATCAATATTCTGCCACTAATTCAACTCTACGGTTCTTTGCTCTATTTTCAGGAGTAGTGTTTGGAACCAACGGTTCTTTATCTCCCATACCAACGGCATTCAAACGATCTGCAGCAATACCTTTCTTCACCAAATATGCTTTAACCGCATTCGCACGATTAACAGATAATTTTCTATTCATCTCTGGATTACCCGAGCTATCCGTATGTCCAATAATATTTAACTTGTACATTGGATTCTCCTTCATGACTTTTGCGATCTCATTCAATGTTGGATATGAAGAAGGCTTAATCACTGACTTAGATACCTGGAACACAATGCCTGTAAACGACTTCTTGAGTACCTGTTTGTCTTTTTCCTTTATCTCTGGGCAACCATTGCCTGTTGAATCACCTGCTAATTGAGGACACTTATCCATGTAATCAGCTACACCATCACCATCAGAATCCTTAGGACATCCCAATGAATCAACCGCCACATTCTTAGGTGTTTCACTACAATTATCCATATAATCTGGCACTCCATCGCCATCGGTATCAAGAGGACATCCCTTATCATCAATAGGAGCATCCTTCGGTGTGTCAGGACACTTATCCCTATAATCGGCTATACCATCGCCATCAGAATCCTTAGGACATCCCAATGAATCAACCGCTATTCCACGAACTGTTTTCGGACACTTATCCAAATAATCTGGCACTCCATCGCGATCAGCATCTAACGGACATCCTTTGGCATCGACTTTCACACCCTCTGGTGTATCAGAACATTGATCTATTCTATCAGGAACTCCATCGCCATCTGTATCTCTCTTTCTCTTACTCTCTTTAAAGCCAAACACGAAGCCCATTCCTAGCATTGCACGAACATTTCGTTTATCAATAGGATGTAACACGCCATTGGTCTTACCATACTTAAACGGAATATTATCTACAGCCACATTCAGGTTCACAGGTCCCATGTTAAAATTAAGTCCCGCACCTAAATTGTTCCATTGTCCATCAAACATATTATATGTGACAGAGAGTGACGCCCATCTAAAAGGTCTGACATTGGCAGACAACATGAACTCTTCCCATACAGTACGATGATAGATATTCGTTTTTGACAAGGCTCCCAAACCGATTTTATCATTCAGGAATGAATATTCCGCACCGACATGTATTTTTGCACACAAAGATGTATTATAAGCTGAAGGCGAATCATTCACCTTAACCATATTTTCTATCTGCGTTTCATATTGATCAAAATAATCAAGTGAATCATTATTGATATCATAGTCAATACCGTTATACACGAAGTCACCCGATTTATCCAATTGGGCAAGATCTTTTCTCCAATGGATGAATCCCAAATCAAGTAAACTTGCAGACAACTGCAACTTAGGAAGGATCTGATAGGTCATACCCAAATCCAACGCGATACCTCCTCCTTTGGACCTAGCATAACAGGAAGGTGACTGTTCATCATCAAATTCAACATCATCCACTCTTCCCTTTTCATCAGGAATAAAACGTAAACCAGGAATGGAAGCATGAATAGACGCATCTCCTTTTAACGACCATTCGTTTTCACTTCCCACCATTTCAACGTCACGGAAATCAGTTGATATGTTATCATGTCCTACAAGAATCTTGAATTTACCACCGACTGTTATTTTATCATTAATCGGTTGGGAGTAGCCTAATGCTACCTCTGAATAAATTGAGGCTCCCATATACAATTTATCAAAATGGAAATCTCTCACCTCATGATCAGACATTCCTTTCAGGAACAGATCAGGGAACTCACGAGGGACAATCACCATAGCATCCATCCGATTGCCAACGCCAAAAGTGATGTATCCTTTGTTCTTCAATCCGATTCCCAAATCAAGTAAATTTATACGGTATGAAGCGAACAAACGCTCTCTTTTCTTTAGTCTATCAATTACTTCGTCCGCGCCAACAGCTTCCTTTTCCAAAATAAACACACTGCGATTGACTCCATTCTTTTGTATATTCTGGAACAAATCCTGAAATGAATAACGACTGTTTCCCAAAGAGAGTGCGACTGTCGAAATTCCTGGCATACCTACATAAACAGTTCCATCCGGATGAAAGGCTGGATTTAGCCAATGTTGACGTGGATTATATTTATCAAAATAAACAGTATTACTTATTTGTGCATGACATACAAGAGGAAGCAATCCACAAATCAAACTAACATATATCGTTTTAATCAAATTATTCTTCATCAGTATTCCCCCTAATCAATGTTAAAATATAATTTAGCTTTCATATATACAGACAAGGAGACTTGCAAAGCATAATCCTTCTCTAAGTAATAATATTCGCCGTCGTTTGATTTTAGCTTATAATAGACAACAATATCTGTCACATCTTTTAATTCTTGACATTCAGGTCCTGAAAATTCAAATTTCTCAACCGCATAATTAGCCGTATAAAGCTGCCTAGTAACTGGATCGACCTCAGACCCTGCAATAGATATTGATCTTCGCAAAGAGGTAATCTCTGTCAAGGTATATATCTTGCTGTCTTTATCTTTCTTTGTCCTTTTAAAAAAAGACATAGACAAATCAGCTCGAACAGGCAATTGATTTATCACATTAAATTTAATACTTACCCTCTCGACAGAATCAATCGGAGCATAAACACCAAAGACATCATCAAACCCCACTTTCTTTAAGGTATCCGACGATTTAATATCTATATTCGTAGCCATCATAGGGAATGGTAATTTATCCCCCAACTTATACTCCTCCACATGATATACAGAATCTTTCGTATTAATTGCTCCATTCGCACTTTTCTGAAGAAAGACATTCTCCATCGTGACATTAACTCTTCCAAGAGGCGCATCCAATGCTGTCTCCGTCATCATCATATCCGATGTAACATTTGACAAATCATATTCTTCTACGTCGCACGAGTTGAAGAAAGCCATAGACGCCAAAACCAATGGCATACATAATCTTGCCCTAATCATTGATATATTAGTCATAAAACAATTTTTATTTTAGCCGATAAAAATAAAACAAATCAATTTGATACACAAATATTTTTATTTTTTTTCACCATTCACTATTTAACTTTAATTCTCACACTACCTGTATTGGTAGAGAATTCTGGTGCATATAAACACTGAGCCGATGTGATTCCGTTTGAATACTGTCCGGCATGTGTCACCCATAACGGATATTCGAAGACGAATGTTCCTTTCTCCAAATGATCGAAGAAATAATACATAGCAGCATCCTTTGGTGACTGATAATAACAAGTTCCGTCACTGCATCTGTAACCCGACAGCTGTGTCACTGGTTCCAAGCAACTTGCCCGTTGATCCTTCAATGATACATAATCCATGTCGCGGTCCGTCCGTAATGTGATTCGAACCACCAGTTTATCACCTACCGTCAGTTTTGTATTCTCACCAATTGTCTTCAATACGGGTTTACCATTCACATACTCTTCCAGCATCACCATCTTCTCTACATGTAAAGCCGTCTTGTTTTTGAGGACCTTATCTATCTCTTCTTCAAACTGCCAATACATCGCACCCCAAGAGATATTACCACCTTCTTCACTCTTCAACTCTATATCTCCGTATGATGGAATGACGTCTTTCCCTTCAATGATAGTTGAGAAATAACCTGTACCTGCTTCTGTCTGCTCGGGTTCGATTTGTTTATCTCCCAACTTAATCGTCACCTGATTATCCTTTGACAACCAGTCGGATCCGCTCAACAACAAGACATTCAATGCATCCACATTGGCTATTGTATTTCCCCAGTTTTGAGTACGTTTCTGATTGAGTAGCCACAAGCGCAGTTCATCTTGCTCTTTCTGTTGTGGATCTACCACCTCAAAGGCCTCCATGATTCTGGTATGAGTGGAAATCGCTGCATCTTGCCAGAAATAACCACTTACATTCTTTTGCCAATACATACCCATTTCATCCGAGGTGGTTGAGAATTCACGCAACGATTCAACAACCTTCTTAGCTAACGACTGATCTCCATTGCGGTACAATACGATGGCTGCCAGTGCCTTTCCATTCAACGAGAAGTCTTTCCACTCTTTTTCAATCAATTTATAATAAAAGTCATAAGCCTCTTTTGCACTTGATTTGATTGCTACCTCTGAATACAGACTTCTTATTTGATAGTAATACAAATGTTCCATACTGACGTAGGCATATTTTTGATAATCCTTTGGATGATATTTCTTCAACCACTCAAAGTCTCTCTGGATCTCACTATCCATGAAAGAAAGCGACGAGGTATAATCCATCTTATTCAAGAAATCATTATCGACAATACCTGACTTTCTCAACCGTGCGAAATTATCCAGAACGAACAACGTCACATGGCGACTCGGATTCATGCCTTTGAACCATACGTAGGAACCTTCATCCGTTCTGTATTCCATCAGTTTATTCTCCCAATTCTGACATTTATTCTTCAAATCATTTAAATCGAAGAGTGTAGATAAACGTTGCTTCCGTTCTGTCTCATTTCTAGCTTCCAACACCCATGGGGTTTCATTCAGCAGGACATTCTTCACATCCTGATTCTTTTCCAAGTTAGACAACAAGGTCTCTTTATCCTTCCCCTGTTGTTTCCAAATCTGAATCACATTAAAGATTCGAGGGTTGGAAGTGGCAATGTGTTGAGCCATCAAAGAGGCAAAATGAGCAACAGAATAATTGATTGCATTCTCATGCTCCACAACCGCAATGGATGGGAGTGATTGAACAGCATACCAGACTGGATTGGTTGCAAACTCCAGTTTCAAGAAACGTGACGAAAGGGTTTCTGATTGATTGTTCTTCAGTTGTTCAAACGAATAGTTTTTCGATTGTCCGCCTCTTACATAAACAGGCAAGGATTGCGTCAAGACAATTCTGTCTGATAAGATTGGAAGCAGCGTCTGTTCTGCATCAGAGAATTCAGCTGACACAGCAGAGGTACGAACCAATACGGCATCCCATTCTCTTGGCACTGCAAAGGAGAACTTTACAGAAGTGTTCACACCAGCCTCAACAGAAAAATCGACACTATTTTCCGCAATCGTTTGTTCTGTAACAGGATCTAGCAATTGAATTTTTGTCTTTCCTTTTTGAGCCGTCTCAGAGAGATTAATGATTTTAGCGGATAATACGCACTCGTCTCCCTTACGCAAAAATCGAGGAAGGTTCGGTGTAATCATGAAATCCTTTTGTGTCACCATCTGTTCCTGCAACTGTCCGAAACACAAATCCTTTGTATGAGCCAAGGCCATGAAGTTCCATCGGGTAAGGCTTTCAGGCATTTGGAAAGTCAATGTCACCTCTCCATCTTTATTGGAATTCAACCGAGGATAAAAGAAAGCTGTTTCCGCAAAATTAGTACGTGCCTTTGGAGCATCAGATTTTGCTGGTTCGTCACTCTTTACCTCTGAAGATTTATTCTCCACTTCTGATTTTTTCAGAGATCCAGTCGCGCTATTTGTAACCATATACTCAGCTTCATCTTCAGCAACAGCCGCAGCTTCTTCCTCAACCATATAAGCACCGTCTGCATTTGCTGCGAATTTTCCCATAGACATCATCCTTCGAGAGGCAAAACGATAACGATTCACATCTCCAGAAGGAAGCGATATCCACTTATCAAAATCCCAATTGATCAAATAAGAATCTTTGTCTTTTTCCCAATAAATAGATGGACGTCTCCAACTACATTCACTCCAATAAGGGAAACTGATGCTTTTATAGTAGAACGGAGAGAACGACCAATAATGACGTTCAAACTGATCCAACGATGCATCATACATGGCAGCCAATACTTCAGACTCTTTCTCTTTCGGTACTGTTATCGTCCATGTTTCTTTAGAACCTGGCAGCATCTTATCACGAAAGACAGATAATTTCAGAGGCAACTTCTTCGATTCCTTCTTTTTAGTAATTTTAAATGATTCTCTATAGCATGCCCCCTCATTTACCAAAAAGAATCGAACATTCAACGCATCCCCATTTCGTTTGTTCAATGAGAATGTGAATGATTTTATTTCATTATTTAAATTCACCCATTGTTTCTCTACCTCTTTAAATTCATCTTCTATAATCATAAGCAGATGAGCATCTTTCAAAGAGGAACCTACACGAACAGTATATTTTTCATCGTAATCCAGACTCACATCAGTAACCTTTTCCTGCCATAAAGCAGTCTCAACAGGCGGACATGCATCATCTTCCCGATAGAGAATCACATTATATGTCTGACTCACATCTCTACCTTTATCATCCTTGGCAGACAAGTTAATACTATATGAACCTGATTTCCATCGTTTCGTCTGTTCGTCTATCACAAACCCCTTCTGTGCATCCGACAAAACCGTACCGGAAGCTACGACCGTCTCTCCATTTTTTATTTCGTACGTCACATTTGCACTCTGTCCATTACCATTCAGATTCATCACCCTATATTTAATTGAAGAGAACTTATCCATTGTTTCACGGCTCGGCATAGCAGAAGAAAAGATAAGAGAGCGGTCACCTACCGTGACACATATTTCCTCCTCATGTGTTTCACCATTCGCATCCGTCACCCTAGCATATACAGTGTATTGATAGTAAGACAACCCTTCGTCGCTCTCTTTTTTCTGAGCCAAAAATGGAACCGTGAATGTTCCGTCTTCCTTAATGGAAGATTCCCCTTCCTCAATAGTCTCTTCCACCCGATTAACGACTGGACGCCACCACCAAACGGAAGGTTTGCGAACCACACGATATTCTATTTTCGCTTCTGAAACGGGAGTCCCCAGCAGATAGTCTGCACGACCAGAAACGACTATGGAATCACCAAAAGAAAAAGAGTTCGTCGGACGAGTCATCTTCACCTCAAATGTCGGACGTTTATACTCCTCCACCCTAATTGACTGAGATCCATAATTATCATACGACAAATTTTCCCTGATTGTATAAGCCCCATTACTATCAATAACATTCAACGTATAATACCCAGCCAAACCATTAGCAGGCAAAACGAAAGAGGAGGCGATGGAGCCCATCTCATTGGTAGTCAGTGTTTGTTTCCCTACCTCCTGTTGGTTTGCATCATATAGGACGACATTCAGCCTTCTATCTGGCAACACACAAGAAGATTTTTCACCATCCAATTTGTAACAAATCACCTTATAATAAACCGTTTGTCCTGGACGATATATAGAGCGATCTGTAAAGATGGCATAATACTGTCCAATATTTTCACGAGATACATATTGTTTTGTATCATCCACATAACTGTGTTCCGGAGCAAAATAAGTATCTTCCCCATTCTTAAAGAAGAAGGTTATACTTTCACGTTTCTCTCCCTTAACACGAGCAAAACCGTTTTTGTCAGTCTTTGATTTATAAGGTTTCTCTTCTCTATATCTTTGTCCATCTATGGATACATCCTTTACTGGAGCACCATTTTTTGAATCCATTACAATAAAATCTTCCGCATAGTCTTCATATTTTGACTTTGTTTTTATGCAATACAGATCAGAAACCTCAAAATAGCAAACATTCTCTTTGCCCAAGCGAATCGCATACGCACCATAAGACAAGGCATCTATCTCATAAATGGTATCCTTGGGAATATAATAATTAGTCTTTTCCAGATCAAGCGTGTACTCTTTTATCTGAGTTCTCGGCATATCTTTACGATTCAATTTATTATCATGAAACACCTCGGAAGGAACATCCATTCTAAACAAAGTGAAGGAAGTCTTTGTTAAATTAGCATAATGCAATTTCAGTTTTATCTTATCCGTTGAATAAGGTTTGCTACCATACATAGAGATAGATATTGTAGGTTGCTCCACCTCATTGATTATATTTTTTAGCGTACCTATTTTAGGATGGTGTGGATGTGCATCGATTCCCTCATGACAAACATCCAGAATACGTTGAGGAAGAGATGGATCAAAATCTTCCGCATTACAATTCTGATTCTTATTTTTCAGCCACTCCTGACACAATGCTTCACGAATCAACACAGAAGCACGATGGTTCTTTTCTTTCGAAAGCAACTCTTGCAGGATGGTTTCCTTCTCCTTTTGTTGTTTATCTAGCGTATAAGTAGCTTGAATCCACTTCAATTTTGCATAAACATACGCGTCTCTTTCCGCATCATTAGCATGAAACTCCACCCAGTCGGCAAGAAACTTGTTCTTTTCTTCTGGAGTATATCGATCGTACGATTCAACAATATCCGAAAGGATCAAATCGTAGAGTGTTGGCCGATAGATTCGGCTATCCTCGCCTAAGGTCAAGATGGCTTCATACTCCTCAGAAGAGACCTTCTTTAAGTTTTCATTCGACAAAGCCACACCGGTCAGTTCACGTATTTTATTTATAAATAGATTAGAAGGCCATTCGTTAATATCCTCAGGGACAGAATCGGCCAGATCCGTACGGCGACCGATGAGATACCGATTACTATAGTAGTAATTTCTATACAACTTAGCTAACATGTAGGTAGCCATGGTTTTAGCCACATCATCGTTTAATGACTGACAAAGTGCATTCATTTCCGCAACACATTCCACAAATGCAGAATCCTCAATATTCTCTTTTAACTTACCACGATAAGCGATACATTTAATCCTTTGAGCATAATTATTTTCCGAGATAGCTTTTTTTTCTATCAAATTGATTTTCCCAATAGCTGTTTTAGGATTTGTGTTTGCTATTTTATCTACTGAAGCCCATTCTGACTTATAACCTGAAAAAGAAGAAAAGATACCCCACATAATTGCTAACTTTATATATAATTTTAAATAAACGACTAATTTATTCATACGCAACAAATAATATTTTCAACGTAAAAATAATAAATTTTTTATAACAGACGAAACAAAAACAGGGAAATGGTTTCTATATCAATATTCAAACAGGGTGAAATTCTCAATCATTCCCCCCTCTATATCCATTCATCAGGATAGAGAAGAGTGCCAAATTTATGCCAAGGTAACCATACATTATCTTTTTTATGGTACACTTTTTCGGGCGTGTGAAATGGGTATTTAGCGAAAGGCTTACGAATCTCATAGACATCCGTCACCTGATCCATCGGGACATACGCTTCATATTTATGATTACGTTTGGCATTATGATCCGCTTCTGATTCAATCCCCACCAACCTCTCACATTGCTTCCAAATCATCTTCATAAGATTATCATCTTCTTTAGGCTTAATCCCAGCTGCCTTACCATCGGCATCAGTAAATGTCAAAAAGAATGATTTCGTCCTTCGATCTACACCTTCAACACATGCCGTATATCCGTGATATACAGCACATACACGATCAACATAATAAGCAGAATAGGACATATCTTCTTGATCGAATGTCTTACTATAATATCCTCTGTTGTTTTTAAACCCATATTCCAATAATGCTGGCATATATCCAATCAAAAGATTCTCTTTCCTACGATACAAAAGTAGTCTGCTAGCAACCCTTATCACAGGATTAGACTTTGTAGTGAGATAAGTTCTTTTTTCTGGATTCAAGTTAGCATGAACAACCTCGGAAAAGGAAGATGCTGCATCTATTGTCAACGTTTCATATTTCCTTATATATTGATACACTAAATCTTTTATATTTAATGGAATAAGGAAATTATATGATGCATAAGTAGGCTCAAACCAACTGATGTATTCCAAATCTTCAATTTTTGTATCTGAATAGCGATAAAATTCATAAATGCCATCACGAAAATCATAACTATAATAATCATATTTCTCGCTATATTCTTTCCCGAGACCAGACCAGCCAATAAATTCCATCAGTTTACCTTTTTCATCTACAATAAATCTGACTGGATTTTTTTTATTAACAAAAAGATCATATTTACGTCTTTCCAAATTCACCCAAGGTTCATTGGCAACGAGGTCTTCTATCTTCAGTTCTGGTTCGTTCTCGCTCTCTTTCTCATCCACTTTCAACAACGATTTATAATAAGTTACGACTCCCGCCGCTGCAGCTAACCCATTTTCCTGCGCCTTCTCAGCCCATTTCAAGGCTTCTCGGATGTTCACCTCTACACCATCACCCTTAAAATAGCATCCGCAAAGAGCATATTGTGCTGCGGCATGATTCTGTCGAGCTGCCGCCAAATATAATTCAAATGCTTTTTTGACATTTTTCGGAACACCAAAACCGGCAGAATACTGCCAAGCTAAAAAATATTGAGCTTCGGCATGACCTTGTTTAGCCGCCATCTTATACCATTTGGCAGATTCTCTATAATCAATATCCACACCCTCACCCATATAATAGCGACTACCCAACTTATATTGTGCATCAACATTTCCTTGAAGGGCTAACGTATAAAGATCTTCCATATAATGTCTATTTTGGTGAGTTCTATATAGTATTCATGAATGTATCTTGTCGAAATAAAACAGGAGCACTTCAGCAAGCACTCCTGTTTTTATCAGATGAATAATTATTACTTAACAATCTTTTCCAACTTACTTACATTGTTTTGGATCACCTCGTCAGGCAACTCATAATTAGTAAGGTCGCCTGCGATGTATTGATCGTAAGCAGACATATCTATCAATCCATGTCCAGACAAGTTGAACAAGATAACTTTTTGTTTGCCTTCCTCTTTAGCCTTCTTAGCCTCACGGATAGCAGCAGCAATTGCGTGAGAAGATTCAGGAGCAGGGATGATACCTTCAGCTCTTGCGAATAGAGTAGCTGCTTCGAACGTCTCGATTTGAGGGATATCAACACCTTTCATCATACCATCTTTAATCAACTGACTAACGATTGTTCCTGCACCATGATAACGAAGTCCACCTGCATGAATATGCGCAGGAGCGAAGTTGTGACCCAACGTAAACATTGGCAACATAGGAGTGTAACCAGCCTCATCACCGAAGTCATATTGGAAGACACCACGAGTCAACTTAGGACAAGATGCAGGTTCTGCAGCATAGAACAATGTATTCTTTCCGTCCAAAATATTATGTCTCATGAATGGGAATGAGATACCACCGAAGTTAGAACCACCACCGAAGCAACCGATGATGATATCTGGGTATTCGCCTGCCATTTCCATTTGTTTTTCTGCCTCTAGTCCGATGATAGTCTGATGAAGCGTAACGTGATTCAACACACTACCCAATACATATTTACAATTAGGTGTACCCATAGCCAACTCAACAGCCTCAGAGATAGCTGTACCCAAACTTCCTTGATAAGTAGGATTAGCCGTTAGGATATCTTTACCAGCGCGCGTACTCATACTAGGAGAGGCGATAACCTGTGCGCCGAATGTTTGCATAATAGAACGGCGGTAAGGTTTTTGGTGGTAGCTTACCTTAACCATAAAGACAGCCAATTCCAAACCGAAAGCCTTAGCGGCATAAGAAAGAGCGGCACCCCACTGACCAGCACCAGTCTCGGTAGTAATGTTTGTCACACCCTCTTTTTTACAATAGTAAGCTTGAGCCAAAGCAGAGTTCAACTTATGAGAACCAACAGGGCTGACACTCTCATTTTTAAAATAGATATGAGCAGGTGTATCTAGGGCTTTCTCCAAGCCATATGCACGAACCAACGGAGTGGAACGATAGCTCTTATACATATCACGAACTTCTTCTGGGATTTCAATCCAAGCATCTGTTGTATTCAACTCTTGTTCTGAACAAGCTCGATTGAAAAGTCCACACATCTCTTCCAACTTAATAGGCTGCTTTGTTTGTGGATTCAGCATTGGAAGAGGCTTGTTTTTCATATCAGCCACAATGTTATACCATGCTCTAGGTATTTCGTTTTCTTGTAAGAAAAATCTTTTTTGTTTTTCCATGTTATTTTGAATTATTATAATTATTTATTTCTTTCGAACTAGAATTAAAGAAAGCCGCAGGACTCGGAGGCCTACGGCTTTATATTGTATGAACATAATGTAACAGTCTAATCCTCCATTGATATCAAGATTAGCGCCACCAACGTCTTTTACTGTTCATATGATAATTCATCTATTAATTTTATTTTCACAAAGATAGATATATTTTTTTATTCAACAAAAAAATCATTCACACTTTACACGTCCTTACATAGATGAAAAAAACTGAATTAACAGAACCTACTTTTAATCAATCTTGGATTGCTTCATCATCAAAATATACCTATTAATAATATATAGCAGAGGAAGGACAAAAAAATTAGAGGAGATGCACAATTCACATCTCCTCTATCTTATCATGCTTTAGCACTTTTCGAAGATTTAGTCGGTTTCTTCTTTTGTGCCTCCAACTTAGCGCATTTATCTTGCAATTCCTCAATTAATCTTCCTTGTGCCTCGATTGTCTGTAACAAAGAATTCAGTTCTTCATTATCGACTCCTTCTGGGAAGCAAGCGTTCACACGGGCAATGAAGTCGCTCAACACATTCATATAGTTAGTAAATGCGTCAAACGGTGTATCATACGGACTGAAATGACTATGAACAGCTCCATCCGAGAAATACTTAGTTGACATATAATAAAAATGGTCGCTTGACTGTAAGTAATACCAATCTTGAAGCAAACGTTTATCATTAGACAACCGAACTCTTTCGCCTATCGCATTCAATTTATCAAAAGCTGAGCGTTGAAGTTCATTTCCCAACCAAGCAGAAAGGTCACGTTCCTCATCTGCCCATGATATAGGATACGGTGCATTAATCTGATCTATTGGTTTACGAGAGCTAAAGATCTGGGAAGGCGTTTGAAAATCGATTCCCATCTGATCTGCAAAATAAGGCAAGGCTTTCAAGAATTCGAAGATACCAGTGCCTGCACTCTGCAGTTCACCAAATGTCTCATAATTCATGAAGAGACTAACAACATCTTCCGTATCTGGCGTATCCTTAATCCAACCCATAAACTTATCAGCGGTCAACGGATATTGGTTCCAACTCCAATCTGAGAATCTGAACGTAACATCATCGCTCAGTTTAAAATTTTTCAGCAGCAGTTTCAAACGAGGATTATTAGCACAGCAGTAAACATAATTCGGACTTTTCCATCCTAACACATGTTTAGCACCTTCCGTAAGCATACCTTTGAAGCCCATATTTGCAACACGTTCACCAATCTCATCGGAATAGATCAACTCTGTATTACGGAAAACCGTCGGTTTCACGCCGAAAAGATTTTCGATTTTCTTCATGTGGGTCTTCACCTGTTTTTCAAACTCATCCGTATCATCACGCAAAGAAGAAAGAGAATGAGCATATGTCTCTGCCAAGAACTCCACACAGCCTGTCTTCGTCAATTCCTTGAAAGAATCGATTACTTCAGGAGCATACAGTTCCATTTGTTCAAGAGCGATGCCTGATATAGAATAAGCCACTCTAAACTTTCCTTTGGTATCCTTTATCATTTGAAGAATTGTATTATTAGCAGGCAAATAACAATTACGAGCTATACGGGTAATGATTTCCTCATTATTATAATCATCATAGTAATAATGATCATTACCGATATCAAAGAATCTATATCTTTTCAACCGGAATGGTTGATGTATCTGAAAATAGAAACAAACTGATTTCATATATGATTACATTTATAATTATTCAACAATCAATTCCATCCTAAGACTCTGTTATACACCTGACGGACTTTCTGAGCTGCATATTCCCACTTAATCTCATCCACCTCTTTCTTTCCTTCCTCTTTCAAGAATTTATACATGGCTGGATAGGTAATGATTGAATAAATAGCATCAGCCATAGCATCGACATCCCAATAATCAATTTTTATAGCATTGCGAAGAATTTCCGCACACCCAGATTGTTTGGAGATGATCGTAGGAACGCCCACCTGCATAGCCTCCAATGGAGATATACCGAACGGTTCTGATACGGACGGCATGATATAAACATCACTCGATTTCAACATCGTATATACCTCCTTATCTTTCAGAAATCCTGTAAAATGGAAACGGTCTGTTATATTACGATAGGCAGCATAGCGAATCATCTTTTCCATCATATCACCACTACCGGCCATAACGAAACGAACATTCTTCGTACGTTGTAAGACACGGCAAGCCGCCTCAACAAAATATTCAGGTCCCTTCTGCATGGTGATTCGACCCAAGAAAGTGACGATTTTATCCTTTGTTCCATTGCGAGATGGCAATGCAGCTATCTCCGGGCTCAATGGTTCCACCGCATTATGGACGGTGGTCACCTTTGCAGGATCAATATGATAACGGTTGATGACAGTATCACGCGTCAAGTCACTCACCGTGATGATATGATCTGCATAATCCATACCCGTTTTTTCTATATTATACACGACAGGGTTCACATTACCACGACTACGATCGAAATCGGTTGCATGGACATGAATGACCAACGGTTTACCAGAAACATTTTTAGCATGTATGCCAGCAGGATAAGTCAACCAGTCATGTGAATGAATAATATCAAAATCCAATGCTCTACACACAACACCAGCAACAGCATCATAGTTACGAATCTCTTCCTGTAGATTATTCGGATAACGTCCAGAGAACTCTACCGCGCCAATACCATTTACACCAATATGATTATTATCCTCACGAATACAATTACGGAAATGGTAGTAAGCGTCGGTTGACATCAGTCCAGACAGTTCTTGATTCAGGTAGTTCCAATCGGGTTCTCGCCAACAAATTGGAATCTTATTTGCAGGAATAATTTTTAGGAAACTTTGATCCTCATCTCCCCATGGTTTAGGCAACATAAATGTAATCTCCATGTCTGGCTGTACAGACATACCTCTCGTAAGTCCATAACTAGCCGTACCCAAACCACCTAAGATATGAGGAGGGAATTCCCATCCAAACATTAGCGCCTTCATATATCAGTCTTTGTTATAATTTTTCAAAATCTTCAACACTCTCAACACCTCAGCCACATTCATCGCATACGATATTCCACCTCGACCTTTGAATGGCGGATTGCCATCATACATTTCAGAAAGCGTACCTATACATCCAGAGTACATCTCTTCTTCAAAACCAATCAGTGTACGTTCGGCAAACGAATATCCACTGTTCTTATACACGTTCAAATAGGCTTCCAAATAAGTGCCTATCAACCATGGCCAAACGGCACCTTGAAATGCTGCCTGATCACGATCTCCTTGATTGCCATCACAATTACCATGATAATTCTGACTCTTCGGACTTAATGAACGCAACCCCTTAGGGGTCAACAACTCTTTTGTTGAAATATCCACGATGGATTTCTTCTGTCTGTTCTCCAAAGGAGAATATTTCAACGACACCGCCCATAGCATATTAGGACGAACAGACAATTCTCGATAATCACCTGAAACAAAGTCATACAGATAAAAACCATTCCAAAATACTGGAGAGAAATTCTCTTTCACCTTATCTGCATAACTTGTCAAATTATCTGAGAAATAACTATCACCCGTCTGCGAAGAAAGATCTGCCACAAATCGCAATGCATTGTACCACAAAGCATTTATCTCCACAACATATCCACTTCGAGGCGTAATAGGATGTCCATCACATACTGCGTTCATCCATGTCACAGCCCGATCCCAACCATTTATAAACAACAATCCATTGTCGTGAACAAACAGATTAGGATGCTTCTGCATCAATATATACTCCATGATCTCTTTCAGTATGTCGCCATACATTCTCCATGCCATCTCATTCGATGTTGCTTTTGCATACTCTTGCACCGCCCATATCAACCACAAGAAAACATCAGGCTCTTCCAACCCTTGCACCTCACGGTCAATAGGTTTTCCATTCATAAAATTACGAATTCCAGGAATCATGGTAGCCATAATCTTTTCAAAACCTGATAAATCATCAAACGCAAGAGACACACCCGGCAAGGAAATAAACATGTTTCTTGCCTGACACTTAAACCATGGATAACCTGCCAACAAATATAATTCCTCCGGATTCTTCCGATTGAAGAATTGCTGAGCAGAATTTTTCAAACAATTAAAGAAACTCGTTCGCGTCGTTCTCTTAGAAACTTCATCGTAGTAGATTTCAGCCAAATCCGCAGAATCAAGATTACTGACACCCGCAGAAAAGATGACCGACTCCCCACGAACAATCGGCACCTCAAAGTACCCTGGAACAAAAAGATCCTCCTTAAAATAGTAACCAAGTTCCAACTCCTTCGGATACTCAATTCCTTTATTCCAATGAGGTTGAGACACAAATTTCATCGGCTTATTAAACTGCATGTATAACGTAGGATATCCCTGATACATGCACATCGAAATACCATTATCTATCTCACGATAAGAGGTATCTGCCTGATAGTTCTCCACACTCAATTCCTTTACGTTTCGAAACGCCAAAAAAGGACTGAATCGAAGTATTGTTGGTGAATTTGCCTCTAACAGCGTATATTTAATTAATATTCGACTCTCATAAGAAATGAACACTTTCTCTTTCGCTAGAATAACTCCTCCCACACGATAAATTCCACAAGGCACCACATCACAATTGAATTCCCTCATATACTTATGACCCTTAGGAGAATAGTGATCTCCCTCATACTTGTGAATTCCCAAATTAAATGAAGCACCATGCTGAACTACTGTTTCATCCAAAGAAGACAGCAACACATGATTATCGTCATCCATGCCTTTTATTGGCATAACCAATAAGCCATGGTACTTACGTGTATTGCACCCCACCACCGTTGTACAATGATAGGCTCCCGACTTATTCGTGCGCAACATCTCTCGAGACAAAGATTGCTCAAGATTCGTCAACATCATTTTATCAAACTTAAGATAACTCATAATCCATTCCTTTCCGTTTAACTCTCCTATTCAACCCCAAAACATCACCAAATGCGTTCAACGTATAAATTTAGACATTTTTTTTCTTACCTAAAAATATTTACTTGTTTTTTTCTCAGAAGTTCCAAAAATCGAATTTTATCTTTTTATTTTCGTACTAAAATAAATCTCCTCTTAGGGTTTTTCTTATTCATATTATCTATGTAAATTTGTTCTGAAATAACATATATTTCCCTACGACAAAAGATAAAAAGACATGAAACTGATCATCGATAGTGGCTCTACAAAAAGTGACCTAAAATGGGTAAAGAATGCAAATGTGGTTTTTGAAGCCAATGCGGCCGGTATCAATCCGTTTTACCAAGACGAAAAATGTATTTACCAAACATTGCATCAAGTAACGCCAAAGGAATTTGAGGATTCTACCGAATCTGTCTTTTTCTATGGTGCTGGATGTTCGTTCAAAGAGAAATGCGACATGGTGCATCGTCCCTTGTCACAGATTTTCCCCAATGCGAAGATTGAAATCCACAATGATTTACTTGGAGCCGCACGGGCACTTTTTCAACACGAGCAAGGCATTGCTTGTATTTTAGGCACAGGCGCTAATTCTTGCATCTACAATGGTGAAGCAATTGTGCAAAATGTACCCCCTCTTGGTTTCATCTTAGGCGATGAGGGAAGCGGTGCCGTACTAGGCAAACTACTCGTCAGCGATATTCTAAAAGGCATTGCTCCTCAGCATATTCAGAAACAGTTCTATGAAGAGACTGACACCAATGCGGCAAGCATCATGGAGAACATCTACAAAAAGCCCTTCCCCAACCGCTATCTTGCTCAATTCTCAAGACATATTTATCTGCATAAAGACGACCCATTTTTCCGCAATTTAATTCTAACTGCTTTCGATCGTTTTTTTGAAAGGAATATTCAACAATATGAAACAACGCTTCCTATCGGATTCATCGGCTCCATAGCCCACTATTTCCGAGAAGAGCTGAGCTTCGTAGCCTCCACTTATCATAAAGAAATCACAAAAATTGAACAAAGTCCCATTTCCGGACTTATTCAGTTTCACGCATAATCACAAACAAAAAGAGGGTGTATCAAATTTGAACTGAACCCCGAAAGTTTTTTTGTCCAACTTTCGGGGTTCAGTTCAAATTCAATTTTAATACGCCCTCGAATTTTCTTACATAAGGTGTTAAGGAAATGGCAATGAATCACACAAGACACACTGATAAACACGATATTATATATAGGGGTAGAGACGCACGGCCGTGCGTCTCTACCCCTATATCAGCACCTTAAAACTCTGAAAGAGATTTAATATAGTTTTCTCTTGCCACAGTCCATGTCTTTACCAACTTAGCCATTCTTGCGGCATCAGCGAAATCAAAATATACTTGATCTGCCTTCTTGAAATAGGATTCACAGCCCTCAAATTCTCTACACAAAGCACAATATATAGCCATATTGTAATACATTGCAGCCGTCACCTCTTTATTCACCTTTGCATTTGCATCGGTAGGATTAGATTGAGCAATTGCATCTTTCCATACCTGAACAGATGGTGCTGCTAATTCCTTGAATCTGTCTAATTCAAAAGGACGTTTCTTAATAAAATCAAACGCTTCCTGAAATCTCTCAACAGACGAATTTATGTCAGTATAATCAATTGTACACTTCTTCTTCACCTTCACTTTATACAAATGCAACTTAACGGTTGACAACACGGTGGATCCAATTACTTTAGACAAGAATGGTGTGTAATTATTCAACTCACCACCTAACGTAAATGAAGACAATCGCTTATTCAAATCATCTGCAGCTAATTTCTTATCCAAGAACGGACTAGAAACGAAGTCTCGCAAGAAATAAAGCGTATCAGTATAAACAAGACCTGCTTGTGTTTTCACCTCCACATTGAATCCTATCTCACGAGTAGCCAATGCTACGATAGAACTAGGGCCTTCTACTGGCTGCGGTCCGCCAACATCTTTTTTAGGTTCTGATGTCTCTGATATATACGTGAATTTACCAATCTTCAATACTGTCTTCTGATTAGATTGCGTACTCTTTTTTCTTGGTGCAGGACGTTTTTTATACAACTCATCGAATTCTATCGGTGTTGTTTTTTCAAAATAATCATTGATTGCCACCACGATATCAGCGCCATCCGGACTGGCAACGGATGTTCTGTACGAGCAACCCAGATGAAGCATATTGGATCTGATGAAAGTTGTATTATTCGTAATTGGAACAATGTGATCAGTCACAATTGACCATGTTTCTGCCGTAGTATCAATCTGGCAATACGGATATCCCCAGACGGAGAAAAAACCTAGTGATTCCTTATCTGCCGTTTGTGCCATCAAGGAACCGGCCCAACACATTAGCACTGAAGCTATTAACGTAAATCTGTTCTTCATATATATACAATTTAAGACTGTTTTTCATCGCTTTGATTTAAGGACCACAAAAGGAACGAACATCTCTTCAAGAGAGATTCCTCCATGCTGGAATGTATCCTTAAAATACGACACATAATAATTATAATTATTCGGATAAGCAAAAAAATCCTTATTTCCTGCAAATATATAAGAAGAACTTACATTTGGAGAAGGCAAACCTATTTTTTCTGGATTTTTAATCGCAAAAACCTCTTTATTATTATAATCTAAATTCTTACCTACTTTGTATCGAAGATTTGTATTGGTGTTTCTATCACCGACAACTTTCACAGCATTATCCACCTTGATGGTACCATGATCTGTTGTAATCATCACCTTTGCCTTTTTCTCTGCCAACAGATGGAAGAAATCAGCCACAGAAGAGTGCTGAAACCATGATTTTGTAAGTGACCGATAAGCC
The DNA here is from genome assembly GCA_902766045.1 of uncultured Bacteroidales bacterium. Taxonomy (GTDB): domain Bacteria; phylum Bacteroidota; class Bacteroidia; order Bacteroidales; family Paludibacteraceae; genus UBA1181. The sequence continues at coordinate 114,966 of CACXCA010000051.1, read as the reverse complement.
GCCTCAGAAGAAGCCAACTCTCTTATCATCTTAGAATCGGTACGAGCATGAGAGAGCATATCCACGAAATTGAACACCACCACATTCAACTGATTCTGACAATAGTTAGAATATTCATCTATCAGTTTCTCACATGAACTAGAATCATTAATCTTATGATATGAAAAAGAGTATTTCTTACGATAGCGTTCGATTTGCGTCCGAATAAGTTCCTCCTCGAAATTATTTTTCCCCTCCTCTGCTTCTTCTTCGACCCAGTACTGCGGGAACATCTTCTGAATCTGTAATGGCATCAAACCAGAGAAAATTGCATTGCGAGCATATTGCGTGGCTGTCGGCAAAATAGAGCTATACATATCCTCCGACTCTATCATAAACTCATTATGAAGCAACTCCCATACAATCCTCCACTGATCAAATCGGAAATTATCAAACACGATAAAGAATACCGATTCCTCCTTATCCAACAACGGGAACAACTGCTTCTTGAATAGTTCATGACTCAACATCGGTCTGTCAACATTCGCATCCGTAAACCAACTTTCATAATTCTTCTTTATAAACTTCACGAATGTTGAATCGGCTTCCTCTTTCTGCATACGAAGGACATCAGTCATCTGATGCTCGGTTTGTTCCAACTCCAACTCCCAATAAACCAGTTTCTTATATACATCCATCCAATCCTGATAAGAGAAAGAATCATTGATTTGCATTCCGATTCTTCCAAATTCAGAACGATAATCATCCGTTGTCGTCGATGAAATAATCTCCTTTTTATTTAGATTCTTTTTTATAGACAAGAGTATCTGATTGGGATTGACAGGTTTAATCAAATAATCCGCAATTTTTTTACCAATAGCCTGATTCATCAGATTCTCCTCCTCACTCTTTGTGATCATCACGACAGGCACCATAGTATCCTTCTCTTTTATCATCGAAAGAGCTTCCAACCCGCTCATACCAGGCATGTTTTCATCCAGAAAGATGATATCAAAATGTTCTTCTGAAGAGACTTGAACTGCATCCTGTCCATTATTCACGCAAACCACTTCATAGCCTTTAGCTTCCAAAAACATAACATGAGACTTCAATAGGTCAATCTCATCATCAGCCCATAAAATTCTGTCTTTCTTCATAACATTGTCGATTTAAATAACGAACTATCGATTCAAATACAAACGCTTATAAAGCTCCATATATACATTTATATTACCCGTAGTTTTCAAAACCTCTAGATTATCCTTGGAAATGACTATGTTTCGATATGGAATATTTCCGAATGCATTCTTAATCTCTGCATTCTTCACAACCTGCTTCAAATAGAAGAGACCTAACTCTGCGGAAGGAAGGGTTCCTACAACAAACATTTGTGAAAAATCTTTGGTTGAGTTCTCCACCACATTCAAATTCAACAACGCATGATTGGTTGAATTATACTTATTTATAGCCGACATCACCTCTTCTGATTCAACCTTACCTACGGTCACAATCATAACAAAGCAATGTGGTGCAAAAGGATCATATGTATATAATCCTTTATACTTCTTCAATTCTTTCTTCGGAGCTTCCTCTTTAGGTTTTGATTCATTGGCTGTTTTGAGTCCGTCCTCTGTCTTTTCAGCCTCTTTCGGTGTCTCCTCTACTGATGTATTTTTATCCCCATTAGAAGGTTGTACATTAGTTCCCTCACTTGAAGGGGTTGTCACCTCCTGTTTCTTTGAATCCGTATTGGATGGTTCTTTCGTCTCCTCTTGTTGAGAAGGCGTAACGAACTTAGCACCATTTAGGTTATCATTCTCCTTCACATCCAATTTTTGTTCGGATGTTATTTCTTCTATGGCCTTCTGCTCCCCGATCAACTCAACCGCAACTCTATTGTTGTGTTTCCGATTCATGATACTATCCTTGTAGAATTTCTCGTAATCATCAATCGTATATCCTCTGCCTATCAACTCCAGATTCTCAGGCGTAATCAACAGATACTTATAAGTAGAGCCATATAACAATTTCTGTATGCCTTCATCTGCAATGATTCCATTGATATACCAAAGAGCCTCATCATAATTATCCAATCCGGAAACAGTCAGCACTCCTTTCTGCACGGACAAATCAAAATCCTTAATCAAGAATTTAGTAAAGTTATACATCGCAGTTTCATACAACAACTTGTTCTGATTAACTTTGGTCGTATCTGTAATCATCTTAAACAGATAAGGTGTTTGATAATTCACGGTGAATCCATTTGAAACGACAACACCATTCTCAACTGCTTCCTCTTTTCGTGTTTCCTCTCTCAAGGCCATCAGACCTCCGACCGATGTACCATCCGAAGGTGTTTTACCCTGATTTATCAATGCCAAGATATCTTTTGCCATTGAGGAAACATCACTCGATGGATAACGCTCAAGCAAGTCATTCAACGATGCTGCAAACGTATCTTTATCCATTGTCTTACCAATGCACAACGAATTCAACAACAAGAACTTCGGCATAAGGGAAGAGACGGGATAATTACTCTCCATATATTGAGTATAATCCTTCACCTTTTGAATATCACCCTTCAGGTATGCAGCATATGTTTGTTCATAAAGAGAATCCTGTTCCGACTGCATACGTTCCAATCGTTCACGATAATTAGGATTCGAAAGAATCTTAGCATACTTACTTTGCGGATAGGATGTGATTAGATTGTTTCGATAAACACTTGACATAGATGGATCATTCTGCTTCTCGGCAATACGATAGCAACAATAATAAGCATCAGCAGCTCTTGGGTCATTTGGATAGCGACGAACAAACTCCTCATACGTCTCCAAAGCCTTTGGATAATCCAATAGTTTCTCATCATACACAACAGCCATATTAAACAGAGCATTAGACAACTCTTCGTTTGCCACAGCCTTCTGATCATCATTGAAAGGAATCTGTTTCAGATAATATTCAGCTCTTTTAGGATTTTGGTCCGCTGGCAAACTCCTATCATCAAAATCCTTATCCGTCACAATAGAATCGCCTGATATCATCGATTCCATATCTATTTTATCAGCTAAATTTTCTTCCGCAAACACCATAATAGATTTATTACGTCGGTTCCAATTATCCTCCAATCGACGTTGTCCGAACTTACGGCGGAATTCCAACTTACCTTTATCTACCGTACTCTTATTATAGAAATACCATGTTGATGCTTGAGTCGTACCTAACGCACGGCTATCCATCACAGCCATGTTTTCAATTTCAAGGTCTAATTGTTTTTGTTCTTCTCTCTCTCGAGCCAATCGTTCACGTTCACGTTGTTCCTCATCCAACACTTTCTTAATGGCCCGGTTAATCGCACCAGACAAATCTGATTTAGATGCCGTAGATAATGTCAACAAACTATCCTGAAGTGAATATATTTCATAATTCTGCACCAACTCATCCAATACCATCGATAATTTTGAGACACGGATATAATCATCGTGTTTATGATCTATAATAGAAGATGCCTCAGAGAAACAAGGTTGTGCCTTCACATAGTTCTTTCGTCCATAATAGATATCACCCATGGTTATAAGCGTTTGTGCTTTTTCCAATCCGTTACGGACACTTGTATCTGCCGAGGTCTGATAGAATCCCAAAGCTTTTGTCGTGTCTTTCTTTGCCAAATAGATATTACCCATTGCGTAATAAATCTGATCCAGATAATCAGCATTATTACGATTCTTAGCCATCTTTTCCAACCTTTTCACCAAATCAACTTCCGAAGTGCCTGAGACCACCTCTGTCTGCAAGATATTAGCATTAAAGGTCATTTGATAGGTTGGATTCGCTTTAATCACCTTCTCATAATAAGCATAAGACTCTTCATTCCTTTTCAACATCTGATAGATCTGTGCGATGACGAAATTAAAACGAGTCCTCTGTACCCTGTCTTTTTCTGTTTCTGCCGCTTTTAGAAGATGTGGCAATGCTTCTTCGTACTCTTTATGTGCGAGTAAAAGATCAGCCATCGCACCATGATATAGATTGACCACATCATACGGAACCGTTTCTCCATCAATCTTATTCATGATTTCATCCGCTTCATAAAGCCAGCCCAACTCTTTTAATGAGCGTGCTTTCCATATAGAGGCTTGAAGAACAAGTTTTTCATCGGTCGAAAAATGCTTCATCACATACGTGAAGTTAGCTGATGCTGCAAGATAATCATTGGAATAGTATTTCGCCTGTCCCATCAGCATCCACACCTCATCCATATAACTATTGAACTCCTCCTGATTATAAAAATTCACGTATGCCGCATCATGCATCTTCTCATATTTCTTCTTCGGCTTTTTCTGAATAGAACGTTCCTGAATAGCACTCTCACATTTTTCAATTGCACGACTCATATCCCCCTTCGCCACACCTGAAGTCGAGGCGTCACTTACAGCAAAAACAGGAATCACATGAGAGTAATCCGGAGAATAGCTTTCATCAATTTTCTTATATCCTTTTTTGAACGATTCATTTGCATTGAAATACACATTATATCGCGTATTCAAAGCCTGATACTTTCTATTAAAAGCAGTATTTTTCTTCATATCACACCCAGTCAAAACGAGTGCAATTGACATCAGAAGAATATATATATGACTCTTTTCCAACTCTAAATTTTTTCTAATTCAATCTACCAATAATACCTTTCTTCAATAACTGAAAATAAGCGAAAATATTGCACAATTTCTACATATTTCGAACATATAATTTGTGCATAAATAAAGCCTTACAAAGATAATTGATAAATTCCAAAGAACAAAAAAATATACTATCATACATAACAAAATCACTCAATTCACAGCCTCGCAGTTTTTTCATTCTCGAAAATCATTTCTAATTTTGCGGAAAGAAACAAGGAATATAATTTATGTGGCTACTATCTATTCTTCTCTTATATTTCGGAATACTATTTGTTATTTCTCATTTCACCTCCAAACGCAACGATAATGCCGATTTCTTTTTGGGTGGACATCGTTCTTCTTGGTGGTCTGTCGCCATCGGAATGGTTAGTGCCTCAATCTCGGGGGTCACATTTATTTCTGTTCCTGGTTGGGTCTCTTCCACTCAATTCTCATACATGCAAATGGTAGTCGGTTTTGTCATTGGTTACGTTCTTGTTGCCTACCTCCTTTTACCACTATACTATAAAAACAATGTCACTTCAATTTATTCTGTATTAGATGCCAGCTTAGGTCGTTACGGACGAAAAACCGCCGCACTATTTTTCCTTCTTAACAAGACACTTTCTTCCGCACTCAAACTATATGTTGTCGTCATCGTTCTTCGTCTGTTCATCCTACCCTACTGCGACATACCCCTTCCTGTCATCGTATTCCTTTCCATTTTAATCGCATGGTTCTATTCCCATCGAAGCGGCATTCGTACCATTGTATGGACCGACTTCACTCAAACCATTTTCATCATACTTGCACTCATCTTACTGATCATAACTGTTTGTCAGCTACTTAACATTCGAGCAACAGACGTTTTTTCACTGATTCAGGAATCCGACCATTCCGCAATATTCAACTGGGAATGGAACAGCAAACAGAATTTCTTCAAAGAGTTCTTTAGTGGCATCTTTATCGTTCTTGTAATGACCGGCATGGATCAAGACATGATGCAGAAGAATCTATCCTGCAGAAATTTGAAGGAGGCTCAAAAAAACATGTTATCCTACGGTGTTTTATTCATACCGTTGAATCTGCTATTACTATCTTTAGGTGTTCTTATAATGAACTACAATCAACTGCACGGAATAACAGACATCACTGGCGATCAACTTCTTCCACACTTTGCGCAACAAGCAAATGTTCTGACCATCTCCTGCTTCGTCATCGGATTATTAGCCTCAACATTTTCCAGCATCGACTCCGCAATGACTTCCATTACCACATCAATCATCAACGATTTCAAATCAAGCGATACCACTATCAAAGATCGAAAAATCATACATTTCTCCATCGCCATCCTGCTCTTTCTTCTAGTGATGGCAATGGAATGGATTCATAACGAACATGCCATCGATGTCATCTATACCATAGTATCATATCTGTACGGTCCTGTATTAGGATTATTCATCTTCGCACTCTCCAACCACCAGCATAAAGGAAGATACATTCCTTTCATTGCCATCCTCTCCATCTTACTATCCTTCTTAACCAGTCAAATGCTTCTGTTAGTGAATTACACCATGGGATATGAGCTATTACTACTGAACGGAGGATTAATGTACACAGGACTACGATTGACAGAAAAAAAAGAGCGTATCAGAACTGAACTTTAATACGTCCTCAAATTTTCTTACATAAGGTGTTAAGGTTATGGCAATGAATCACACAAGGCACACAAATAAACATGATATATAAAATAAACACGATATATAGGATAGAGACGCACGGCCGTGCGTCTCTACAACGTGTATTACAGAAAGAGGGCATATCAAATTGATATGCCCTCTCTATATAGTATGTATTAGACCTTATTCTTAGAAAGCCCAACCCAAACGTATTGTTGGTGTAACCAATGGAGTGAAGCTTACTTCATGAGACTCACCAACTGACTCCTCTTTCTCTGTCTTACCATTTAATTCAGTTTCAGTGTAAGAACCTTTCAAAACATCTACACCTACACCTAATCCAACTTCAACACCTACGAAGATGTTCTTTGCGAAGAAATAGTTGAAACCAGTCAATGCGCTAACTTCAATTGTATTGTAACGGTTTATATCTTTATTTTTTTCAACGGTTTTTTCAACCTTAGTTTCTGCTACAGATTTGCTTGAAGACATACCAAAGCCAAGTTCAGCACCAATATAAGGCTCCAACTTTGGAGTACCTTTGAACAAATAGTTAAAACCTGGGTTGATAGAGAATGAAGAAACACGAGTAGAAGACTCAGCCCATGCATCACCAACTTCTCCATTATCTGAAGAAACCTTGTTGATTCCAAATCCGAGTCCTAATTTCAACTCGATTTTCTCAGAAACAATATAAATAGCACGTAATTGACCTCCCATTAAGTTTACTTCATTAACAGCACCTGCGATTGGAGAAAAACCAACCTCCATCATAAACTTGCCTGGATCAGCCTTAAATTCATTTGACTCTTGAGCTTCATTATTAGCTACATAAGAAGCAGTGTCCTCTTGTGCACTCATCACCATAGATGAGAACAACATCGCCATTAAAAAAAATTTTCTCATTTTTAATTTAATTTATATAAATAATTAACAATCATTTGACTATTGCCCAAAATCCGCAAACCTTACTGCAACATATACAATTCCTGCAAAGAAAAATAATATGAATATTATCTTTAACAATAATAACAAACAACTTTTCATTTCTATAATTTAATTACAATTATTAATAATCAACAACTTATAAGACAATCATAACCTATAACGTGGTACAAAAATAAAAAAAAAATTGAAATGTGAACGTAAAGAAACATTTTTTTCAAAAGTAGTGATATCAAGATGCCCACCACCGACATTGCATTGTTCAATCTTGTCCTATCCATACTTCATTTTAATACTGTTTAACATTTCCCCCTTTGCATTTAATTAATTGACATCAATCAAAAAATTATCAAAAGAGAGAATATATCTTCAGAGATTTTCATTTTTTCTGAATATGTTCCATTAACTTTGAAGAAACTATTTATGGAAACGGTTTCTTGACTGGTAATCGGGTTCAACCAATCAAGAAATAAAGAATGAATGGAGCCCAGCAACTTCTAATAAAAACACAGGACATTTCACAAGATGAAGATATTAGAAATATCCTATTATGCACTTTTTGTGGCTTTATTATTGCTTTCGATAGTGTTTTTACTCACGCCAGTACCTACACACGATGGCATAAAGAAATACACCATATCGCTAAGACTATTGGCCTTTTCGTTCTTTTTGTTGGCTATATATTGCATACTCAAGCTGTTTTGTCAGATTGAAATATTCAGTTTTCCATTTCTAGTTGTCTCCGTTACGCAAGCTCATTTGCTTTCCATTTCTCATATAAACATGCTCAATCCTCATCGTGTGACGGCTCGCTATGTAACACGACAAATAGCGCCACTCATTATCTTTTGTGTGCTGTATGTCATTGTATCCCTATTTGAGGACCATGTCTATCTAAACTACGACAATCTTGCCCATGCATGGATTGAGAATGGGGAACTGAGATTCAACGTGATATTGCGGTTACTCTTTATGGCATATTATCTTTCTCTTTTCTTCTATTACATAAAGAATTTTTTCAAAGAAAGCAGAGATTGCCAGAATAACATAGATGATTTTTCGTCCTATAATAATATTGTGGATGAAGGATTGAAGAGTATTCGATTATCGTTTCTGTTTGTTGCGGCAATTGGAACGACATCGTTACTCATCTCGGCTTGTATGAGTCAAGACCTACTGACTGTATTAAACTTCTTTATGCTCATTCTATATTGTATCGTCGGTCTGATGTATTTACATTATCCCAAGGTGTTTTATACAATTTATGACTCGTATAAAACAGAGGATGACGAGAGCCTCGAAACCTTAAAGACAAACGAAAAAGAAGCGAGATGGAATGATTGGAAAAATGTCATTCTTCAAGAAAAACTATATTGTATTTCAGGCATAACACTCAGGTTAATCGCCATCAGACTGGGCACAAACGTCAAGACCCTTTCGATTTGTCTGCATACGTTTGAAACGTGCAATTTCAATGCTTTCATCAATCAACTGAGAATAGAGGAGGCAAAAAATATCATTGAAACAAACAACGAACTTACAATGGCTGAAGTCGGTGTAATGGTTGGCTATTCCGACCCAAGCAATTTTTGCCGATATTTTAAGGAATATACATACATGACTCCTACCGAATGGAAAAGGAACCGTCCATAACAGCGTTTATTTGGAGACCTTTATGAATGTTTCTTCTCCAATGACAAGTGCTGTCCCATCAAAGGAATACGGATATTGAGATATAACACCATCCTTCAGGATATAAAGCACACCATTCTTCACACGCCAATCACTAAATAGATTACCATTTATTTTACCGTTGCCAGAAAAAAAAGCAAAACTATTTGTTCCAAATTGTTGTTCCCATTCGCCCAATAATCGTCCATCCATTCCATACAAAAGACGATCCACCTCATTATAAAATTTTAATGCCTTAATATAAATTCCACTAACGGGGAATGGTGCCTTATCCAACTCTGTTGCACTATCCTCTTTTGAGTCATAATCAACAGATCCATCTGTCTGATTGGTTGCCAAGTGAAGTCGCATGAATGGAACAAGTCTGTTTCCCTCTCCCCTGATGATAGTATCCAAAGCAAATGGAACAAAAAACTCTCCGTCTATTCCCAACACTTTGATCGCACTGCGATAAACTTGTTGTATGATACCATCTGCATAGTCGTTGAAAGGTTCACATACCGTACTAGAGAAACGAACACGTTGCATCTTCCCATCAATTGAAACACGAAGACCATACTGCAAGTCATCATCTCCAACGTATAAGCCATCATCATCAACCAAGCCCCATACACCAGTTAATATACCTCCTGTTCCGTTTGTCATTTCTTCTTCCTCGTCTTTACATGAACCAAATGAAATGCAGATTGCAAGAAGTATCAGATATAATAGATGTATCCTTTTCATTTTCTTCTTTTCGTTTTAGAATTTAAAATTCATAACCAATAGAAATCTCTGCAGAAACTTTGAAGTTGGTTTCAGGATCCCTGCCAACATATGCCGCAGAATAGTCATTCATCAAGATGTTTGTATGGCGGAAATACGACCGATCAAATGACGGTCCACACATTCCTCCAAAATTAAAATAGATATGGCATTTAGTTTGAAAACGGAATCCTGCATTTGCCATCACTCCAACGTTCTCGCAGAAGTCTTTTTCTTCCCGTAATGTATTAACTTTCAGGTCGCCAGAATAACGTTCATATTGAACGACACCACCCGCATAGAATCCGCCCCACTTTGCAGGAACAATTCCTTTGCACCCTATGCCGGCAGAGATACTGAGGAGCGATTCCCAATCCTTGTGACTGTTTTTAAACACAATGCCCGTTTGTGGAACACCAACGAAAATAGAAAGTATGCAACGGTTGTATCTCGGTTCCACTCCTATCTTTATTCCATCCGTCAATAAGCCACCCACATTTACAAAGAGCCCACAACCTTTTTCTTTTCGGATATTGAATTTTTCCGAAGACTCTTTTGACTGTTTGGACAGAGATTGATTCTGATTTTCCGCATTCGTTTCTTGTGCAGTCAGCATTAACGGCAAGTGTAAAAGCATCAATACGAGCATTAGTTTCGTCATAAGCTTTTCCATCCCTTGTTTCTATTTTTTAGTTTCTTCATTTTCAATCATCTACAAAGATATAATAATTTGATTCAATTTCCATTTTAGCAGAGACCCACACAGAAGAAAAATTTCCCTCTTTACAATTGATTTTTCTTTTTTTTAATAAAAAATATATTACCTTTGCATATGTCTTACTACCCGGGTGGTGAAATGGTAGACACGCTAGTTTCAGGTACTAGTGACCGCAAGGTTGTGTGAGTTCGAGTCTCATCCCGGGTACTTATACCTCTTGATCACGTGAAACAATCCTCTGAACATCGAATTTGGGCTTATAGCTTACTCGGAACATTGTTCACGTTATTATCATGTTTTCCCCTACATTCTCAGATTGTCCCCGACTCTATAGGGAAGTCGTTGTTACCTTATTTACAAGAAGTGTATCCTTGTCTGCGAAAAAATAAGATTGGATATGATAGTATAAAGATTGACAAAAGCAGGAAGACACTTCAAATCTATGGTAATAAATATTTCGAAAGCATTCCCTTCCGGGAGAATGTTGTTCAGGCTATTAAAGATTCAATAAAGAAAAGTTTGCCTCACGATTACTACCGTTATAACATAGAATTCTTCATAAACGGTTATGAGATCAGTGATTTAGTACCCAATATCTATCGAGAAGAGACCAAACTGGATAAGGGAAGGATGGAAAATCATCGATTATATGCACCTTCCATCGTCAGCAATCTGAGCAAAGCATACCAACCGACAAAAGGTCTTCTCAACAACACAATTGCATTATGGCCAAGTCACGGCCTTTATTTTGAACAAAGAGAAAACAACTGGATATGGCAACGTCCCCGCTTATTTCATGTGAGTGAGGACACCTACACATTAAGTTATGTATTGCCCTACCTTCTTCCCATGTTAGAAAATGCAGGCGCTTACGTTATGCTACCAAGGGAACGTGACACCCAGTTGAACGAGGTCATCGTAGATAATGATGACCGTGATCTGTTTTTTTACGACGAATGCCAAGACACTAAACACAGGTGGCGGAGAGGTGATTCAACAGGATATGCCAATGCAAAAGAGCAATATATCGATGGAGAAAACCCATTCTGTTATGGTTCATACAGACAAATACGGACAAGCAAAGAAGGTATGGGATATGCGAATTGGACACCTGAGATACCGGAAGAAGGTGATTACGCTGTCTATATCTCTTACCACACTCTTCCAACAAGTGCCACAGATGCGCACTATACGGTTTATCACACTGGAGGATGCACACAATACATTGTCAACCAGAAAATGGGCGGTGGCACATGGATATATCTCGGAACATTCCATTTCAACAAAGGTATAAATCCTGAGACAGGAAGAGTCGAACTCTCCAATAAAAGTAAATCCAACAACAACATTATAACGGCTGATGCCGTAAGATTTGGAGGTGGCTATAGTAATATTGGAAGGAAAAACGACCAAGATTCCGTCATCTACAACAATATGCCTCGTTATCTGGAAGGTGCCAGATATTGGTTGCAATGGGCTGGATATGCGGATTCAATTTATAGCAGGAATGAAGGGTTAAGTGATTACAAAGATGATTATATGTGTCGTGGTCACTGGGTTAACGACCTTATAGGCGGATCTTCAAAATCACCTAATACAAAGGGGAAAAATATTCCTGTCGAAATGGCTATGGGCTTCCATACAGATGCAGGTCAACTGTTTAACGATAGTATTATCGGCACGTTAACAATCTACAAATCGGAAAGCAACGAGTCTAAATTCTATGCCAATAATCAACGAAGAATCGTATCACGTGATTTGGCCGACATCGTACAGACAGAGATTGTAAAAGACATCCGACAAACCTTCCGTCCTGACTGGACTAGAAGAAGACTGACCGATGCATCCTACTACGAAGCAAGAGTCCCTGAAGTCCCCACCTTCCTTCTAGAGCTTCTTTCTCATCAGAATCTAACTGATATGCGTTATGGACTAGACCCACATTTCCAATTCGTGGCAAGTCGTGCTATCTATAAAGGAATCCTAAAGTTCCTTTGTTTTCAGCAAGAAAGAGACTATGTCGTTCAACCTTTACCTGTAAAGAATTTCAGTGCGGAGTTTTACAACGAAGAAAATAATGTTATTCATCTAACATGGGTAGCTCAAAGCGACAGTTTGGAACAGACAGCCACCCCTAAACACTACATACTATATACATCTGTTGACGGGAAAGGCTGGAACAACGGAGAGATAACCAAAACACCTTCTCTTCAAGTCACATTGGAACCTTATAAAATATATCGCTTCAAAGTAACAGCCGTCAACGAAGGTGGAGAAAGTTTTCCTTCTGAAATATTGGCTGCTGGATATGTGCCTCATAAATCCAAGACAGCTCTTATCATCAATGGATTTCATCGTGTCGCCGCACCCGAATGGTTCGACACACCGAACTATTCTGGATTCCTAGACGGAGACCAAGGTGTACCAGATCGATACGACCTCAGTTATACGGGAAGCCAATACGCCTTCAACAAACGAAACAAATTCAAGACCAATGCCAATCCTGGACACGGAGGCAGCTACGCTCTTTTTGAAAACGAAAAAATTGCCGGCAACACATTCGATTTCCCTGCAGTGCATGGGAAAGCCATACTAAATGCAGGTTATTCCTTTGTGTCATGCAGTGATGAAGTCGTCACAGAAGGATCCTACAGTCTAAAAGGATATGATTTTATCGATCTGATATTAGGCGAAGAAAAGAGCACTCAAGTGGGACAAACCACCCGATATCAACTCCTTCAACCCAACCTGCGGAAATCGCTTCGAAGATATCTCTTCCGTCAGAAAGGAAACCTATACGTCAGTGGTGCCTATGTTGCCTCCGACCTTTACGAACGAGATTCCTGCGACAATGAAGCTATTTATTTTGCAGAGCGAATCCTGAAATATAAATTAGCAGAGAGCAGAACCTCAAACAAAGGTCTTCTTTCTAACTACTTCTCTCCATGGAAAGAGTTTAAAACAAAATATCTTCACTTCAATACGATTCTCAATTCAAAACAATATGCAGTAGAGTCTCCTGATGCACTAGACATCTGTAACGGTTCTAAAGTGATTCACTCTTTTGAGGGGAACAATAATCCTGCTACTGTTGGATACAGAGGGAAATACAAGACTATCATTTCTTCCATCCCTTTTGAAAGTATCGAAAGCGAAAAAGAAAGAATGCAACTCATGAAAGAGATCATTCAATTTTTCGAGAAAAAATAACATTCTTTTTTAGCGAGCAGTTTGAAGGGGGGAAAAACAGCGTCTTGATTTATTGATATTAATCAAAGAAACAGGGGGGGGGAATTATACAATCAACAAATTTCATTTCTCCAAAACATTAAATTATCTTTGACGTATCATTTGGCAGATTTTATTACTATCAAGTAAAAAAACAAAAAACATTCATATCATAATGAAGCGATTTATTCATCTAATTTTACTGTTAGCATTTGCGGCAAGCTATGTCAATGCAGCAGACACCTTAACAACACAATCGAAGATTGATGAGGTGACAATTTACAAGCAAGGAGCAATGGTTGAGCGAACCGCACACGTGAAAATACCAGCGGGCGTATCAATCATAAAGATTCCCATGATCAGTCATAAACTTGACCAAAAGAGTGTTCAGGTTGGAATCACCAATTCAGACATCACATTGGGAAAAGTAGATGTCATTATGGAGGTGACGAACAAAGATTCTTTCGTGAAAGCCAATAAAAAATTGGTCGATAGGATATCCGTCGTAAGAGACTCTATCCAGATATTGACATCGCTAAAAAGCACATTGAAAAACGAAAAGAGAATTGTCATTTCCAATGATAATATAGGAGGAAAGAAAGGATTCTCAGCAGAGCAACTAAGCGGCATTGCCTCCTTTATGAGAAAAGACCTCAACGAGATTGCCGACAACACATTGAAATACGATCGATTGTATGATGACCTCTCAAGAGAGTATCGCATTTCACGTCAGCAATTGCAACTGCTCGACGAACGTGCATTAAAGCCCAAAGCTGCCATTCTTCTTTCTCTGACCTCTCCTACCTCATCAGAGACCAACATCACCATTAGCTATATCATCAAAGATGCCCAATGGAAACCGTTTTACGAACTGCATGTTTTTGAAAAAACGGCCACAATGAATATTAACAAAAAGATTTTTGTATCACAGAAATCACAAGAGGATTGGAATGAAATCAAAATGACCGTGACGAAATCCAATCCAACAAAAAACAACAAGAAACCTGAGTTGACTCGCTACACACTTCCTCACCAAATCGTGACGTCCAAAAACACACAAACCACAAAAGTATCTGAAAACAACATGGTAAAAGTTTTTGGTGTGGTACGTGATGAGAAAGGCAGTTTGCAAGGTACTCATGTGTCGGTCGGCAACATCTCTACAGAAACAGACGCATCAGGATTCTATGAAATCTTAGCACCCGCACACTCTAACATCATGTTCTCTCATTCAGGACATACCCCCATCAATCGGAAGACCACGAACGAGAATGTCAACATGATTAACATCAATCTGGCTGAGGATGCCTCAAGTATTTATGCGGAAAAGAATACTGAAATATTAGAGGTAGAAGATGACAGAGAATACTCATCAAATACTAAGAACTTTGAACCTGGTATAAAAGGGGGCATTGATTATGCTCTAAAAGGACGTGTTTCTGGTGTGCAATCAAGCGAGACATTCGGAGGAAATCCAGATGCATCCTCAAGAGCGTATATTCGCGGAACCTCTTCTCTAACTGGTGAGAATCAACCTCTATATGTAATAAATGGAATGCCAGTATCTGGAGATGTATTCCTAAGCCTTGATCCAAATGACATCGAGAGCATGGAAGTCCTAAAAGACGCATCATCATCTGTCATATGGGGTTCACGCGCTACAAATGGTGTCGTCATGATCTCCACTAAAAAAGGTGCTAAAACAGGAAGTGATTTATACAATTCCGTATTCTCCAATTTGGAAGATTATACGGAAACATCGGCAGGGTTAAACTCCATACCTTCTGATGGGGCGGAACATGAAGCTGCACTGCAGCAAGAAGAGATCTCTGTCCACTACACCTACTATGCGGCACCAAAAATCACACCTAACGTATATATGTTGGCTGAGATTCCGCACTGGAAGGATTTCCAGTTTTTGCCAGGCAAACTGAGAGTCTTCTCTGACAACACCTATACCGGCGAATCATATTGGATTCCAAAAGATATTGAAGACACACTTCATTTCTCACTGGGCGTGGATAAGAACGTGGGAATAGAGAGACAATTACAAGTTACCAAACAAAAGAAGAATCTTTTCAACACAAGAGATAAGATCAAAAGAGAATGGCTCATCACTGTAAAAAACAACAAAGAGGTAACCATTGACATCACGGTAGAGGATCAGATTCCTGTTGCGCAAAGTGATGCCGTAAAGGTAAACCTAATTGACAATGGAGGAGCCACACTGAACGAGTCGGATGGCAAACTAACCTGGAAGCTGAAATTAGCCCCAGGAGAAAAGAAAGAGATAAAATTCATATACGAAGTGATAATCAAAGACAGTTCCGTTTATGACAGTTTAATAACCGATGAAAATTTATAATCTTATGAAGACACAACATATAATCAAAACAATATTAGCAGGATGTATTTCTCTCTGCTGCTTATCTACATTCGCCGCACAAGAAGCGACATCCAAAATAACCGACGTCATGGTCTATCCACAGGGAGCCATGGTTAGTCGTGTGGCCAACGTCAATGTAAAACCAGGGCAGTCGGAGATAAAGATACCATTAATAACTCCATTGCTTGATAAGAAATCTATTCAAGTAGGTATAAAGAGAGGAGATGTGACGCTTGTATCAGTCGATTACGATGTGGGAGTTCCCAACAGCAAGCAAATCACCAAAGAGGCCAATGCACTGAACAAAAGAGCAGGCATTCTGCGCGACTCCATCGATATGCTAAAAGAGAAAAACAGCGTATTACGTAATGAACGTGAATTGATACTTAAAAGTGACAACATCGGTGGTGAAAACGGATTCACGGCAACGACTCTACAAGGCATCGCTTCATACGTCCGTAAAGACTTAAATGAGATTGCCTCACTTGAATACAAGAATCAAAAGAAGATCGAACAACTTCAAAAAGAGCTGACTAGCAACGAACAAAAAGTCAATCTTCTATATGACAAACAGATCGAGCCAAAGAGTTTCCTCAAACTCACGTTAAGTGCTCGCATGGGAACCAATTGCGACATCAACATTCAATACTTCGTAAGAAACGCATCTTGGATGCCTTTCTATGAAACAAGAATCACAAAAGCTGACAAGCACCTTCATCTGATTCAGAAAGCATACGTCAGCCAAGGAAGCAAAGAGAATTGGGGGAATGTGAAACTATCCCTATCTCAAAACGACCCAACTGTCAGCAATGAGAAACCAGAGTTGACAAAGCATTTCATTCCCAACGGCTATAATGACTATAGAAGGACCAATAGCATGCCATCAGATGAGAAAGAGTACATAAAAGTTTTAGGTATCGTACGAGATAAAGAAAACCCATTGAAGGGCGTACTCATCTCATGCGGAGAAGATATCAAAACAGAAACTGACGAGAATGGCTACTACGAACTTTTGGTTCCAATCTACGCTCGTGTAAAATATGAATTTGTAGGATATCAAACCTTCACCACCTCTGCAGAGGGACAAAATGTTGCCGTTAGAAATGTGGAATTGGGTTCTTATTCAAAATTAAGCAATACCATTGAGAGCAATCTGTTTAAGGATTACGCATCTCAAAACAAAATTCAGATCAATAAGAGCAAGAGCCAAAGCAGCGATATGGAAGCTAACATACCACAAATGGTCATACGAAACTACATATCCGACATTGCAGGTAAGAACACGATTCCGGATGATGCAGCCGACCATGAGATTGTTGTAAAAGATATGTCCATCAATGCTGAATACAACTATTTTGCCATTCCTAAACTATCAAAGGATGTCTATCTCATTGCATCCATTCCTGAATGGAAGAAACTGGACTTGCTGGATGGTAAAGTGAAACTCTTCCTCAACAACATGTACATGGGAGAAAGTTTCATCAATACAAGACAAACAGAAGATACGCTTCACCTCTCCATCGGAAAGGATAGAGATTTAGCTGTTGATCGTAAGGAATTGAAGAACTACACATCCAAAAATCTGACAAAGACAACAGACAAAACGGAGAAGATATGGCAGATCACCGTTAAAAACAACAAAGCTGAGTCAGTGAAAATCACTGTTGAAGACCAATATCCAATCTCCACAACAGATGAAGTCAAAGTGGAACTTACGGAAAGCAGCGGTGCCGAGGTTGATCCAATAGAGGGAAAACTCACATGGAAACTCACCTTAAAACCAGGAGAGAAAAAGGAGTTGAAATTCTCTTATATAGTTAAATCAAAAACAGAAGTTTTTGTCGAATGAAATAGAAAGCTAAATGCAATTCAAGTTGATCATGCAACATTGTAAAATAGGCTGAAATTTCATACCTTTGTGATATGATTTAATTAGGTGAGTTCTATAACATCACCGTTTTACAATATTAATTTGAATTTTTCACTTATGATTGACTGTTTCATTCCATACATTAACGATGAGATTACATCGCAAACAATAAACGAACTTAAGCAAGAGCGTTGTGTTGGAGAGATTATCTTACTTGTCCCTGAACATGCAGCAATTCCTCAATTGGGAGTTCGTACCATTTCGATTCCCCATTTAGAGAGTTCTCGTACCATCCGACTCATCACGTTAATGTCTAAGAACGAGTATGTTTTGTATTGTCCCAAGCCAGTCAAGATCAACTGGGGACAGCATGGATTGGAACGCCTCAACCAAATTGCATCCTTCACACAAGCCAGCCTCATCTACTCCAACTATTATGTAGAAAAGGATGGGAAACGTGAAGAATACCCTACAATCGACTATCAAATCGGCAGTGTCCGCGACGATTTCAATTTTGGTCCAGTCGTATTAATCAATCAGAAACTGTTACAGAAGGAGACTGTCCTGAACAAAGAGAACTATCTCACAGCAGGATGGTATCGTTCACGCTTGGCGATTACTTCGCAGCAACCAGCTTTTCATATCAACGAATACCTCTACACGATTGTCGAGACTGAATCAATGTCGGGCAACGGACAATTTGATTATGTAGATCCACGCAACCGAGAGGTGCAGGTAGAAAAGGAACGAGCATGTATCAGTCATCTAAAAGCAATAGGAGCCTATTTAGAGCCTGTCTTTAAGAAAGTGAACCTGAATGCAACGTCATTCGATTATGAAGCCAGCGTCATCATTCCTGTAAAGAATCGCAAACTGACGATTGCCGATGCAATACAATCTGTATTGTCACAAAAGACAGATTTCAAGTTCAATCTCATCATCATCGACAATCACTCAACCGATGGTACGACAGACATCATTAAACAACATGCGGAGAAAGATGACAGAATCGTTCACATTATTCCTACACGCACCGACCTAGGTATCGGAGGATGCTGGAATGAAGGAATCGACCATCCTCTTTGCGGAAAATTCTCTGTTCAACTGGACAGCGATGATGTTTATCAGTCAGAAAACACGCTACAAACGATTGTTAACACATTCTACGAACAGGAATGTGCCATGGTCATCGGCAGCTATACGCTAACAGATTTCCAAATGAACACCATCGCCCCTGGCTTGATTGACCATAAGGAATGGACGTACAAAAACGGACGAAACAATGCACTTAGAATAAACGGACTAGGAGCACCAAGAGCATTCTACACTCCTATTCTTAGAACGATTCATGTACCGAACACCAGTTATGGCGAGGACTATGCATTAGGACTCACCATCTCTCATGAGTATCAAATCGGACGAATTTTCGAATCATTGTATTTGTGCAGAAGATGGAACGATAATTCTGATGCGTCTTTGAACATTGAAAAACTCAATAAGAACAATACCTACAAAGACCAGCTCAGAAGCTTAGAGATTATTAGAAGACAAAAAGAAAACAAAAAGAAAAGTCATGATAAACGCTGAACAACTATTTCATGAGCAATTAACTGAATGGGACGAATTTCGTCAACGAGTAGAGCAATTAGATACGATTGAGCTTCGTTCCTTCAATATGGGCAATTATACAATCTACGCTCAATATAATCCAGCAAGAGCCGTATCATCAGGTGCAAAATTAGATGCTAAAAGCATTGCTGCCAGGAAGTGTTTTCTATGTCAGGAAAATCGTCCGTCGGTTCAAAAACATCAAGACCTAAATGAACGATTCATTCTACTGGTCAACCCATTCCCTATCTTAAAAGGGCACATGACCATTCCCCACAAAGAGCATAAGGTTCAAGAGATTCTTCCCTTCATAGACGATTTCATCTCTTTCTGCAGAACGATTCCTACGCACACATTGTTATATAATGGTCCTCAATGTGGAGCATCGGCACCAGACCATCTTCACTTTCAAGCCGTACTAAAAGGACAACTGCCTTTTGAAACTGAAATGCAAAGTATCTCAACCAGAGTATTATCCGAGTGCAAAGGGAATAAGATGGAAGAGTTTGTCAACTACGGAAGAAAATGTATTCACATTCAGTGCGAACAACCAGCCATGGCGAGTTCCTACTTCCAACAACTATACAAACAATTACAGATGAGAGAGGGCTCTGAATCAGAACCTAAAATGAACCTTTTTGGTTTTTACGAAGAGGGTGATTATCATTTGTTTGTTTTTCCTAGGAAGAAACATCGTCCTTCACAATATTTCGAAGAGGGTGACGCCTATAAGATGATCAGCCCAGGTGCCATCGACATTGCAGGCATACTTGTACTCCCTCGGAAAGAGGACTTTGACAACCTAACAAAAGAAGAGATTTTAGATGTATTTTCTCAAGTCTCCTATTAACAAACGGAGTGGCTTAATTTAAACGCAGATAGGCAGATAGACGATCCTTCATAACATAGTAGGCAGCATCCGAAAAAGAGAGACCGTCTCCTTGACTATACTCTCTGCGTAAATTGCCACCCGTTCCCTTTAAATCATTGGCCATACTCACATACGAAAGGCCTTTCTCCAATGCATACAATTTAACCAACAGGTTGAAGGCCTCAATATCCTTCTCCTTCAACGAATTATAGACAACTGGCATATTATAATCCACAGGCAAGATAGGCAATATGATTATTTCCGTCTGAGGATATCGACTTTGCATCGTCTCAATACATTGAACAAAATCAGCATATACTTGATTAACAGGTATTTTATTCATCAAATCACGCAATCCAAGCATCACCACCACCTGAGAAGGATGGACCTCTCCGAAAAGATAATCCAACCGATTATACTCATCTTTTATTGTATTCTGTGATTGTGACAAATTATAAATCTTATCACATTGCATCAGACTGCGCCAATCGCACTTCTCTAAACGTTCATCTCCGATAAACACGATACAATCCTCTACCAAATCAATCGTAGGATGGTTCTCCTGCGTGACAGGCTGCGAGTTGAGAGAATGTTCATTTCTGTCTTTTAACAAGAAAAAGAAAAAGCCCGCAAAAAAACAGGCAAAGACAATCGAGATAATTAGTTTTTTATTCATTCTCAACATTTTTTCCCGCATTCTGAGATGACTCAAAAGCTTTTCTCACGATATCCAATGTGTTAGTTGGTTTCATCACATACCGTTCAGGATGACGATCATATTCATAGAGTTCATATTTCTCAATCACATCGATCAGCAACTGAGGGTAATTAGGATTCGTAGCATAACCAGCTTTTTTCAGTCCAATAGCCCATGCTTTATAATCTTTTATCCAATAATTGAACAAGAAAGAATAGCGGCTACGATTAACCAGAAATAAAGAATGATCCCGATAAGAAGATTCAGCATCTAAATAAACACGGAAACAATCATCTTTTTTATCATCATCTTTCAAAAATGTATCCCCCACATAATCACTCGTACATTTAATGCCGAAATGATTATTAGCGATTATGGCCAGATCACTATGTCCACTACCCGACTCCAATATTCCCTGAGCCAAAGTGATACTAGCCGGAATCTTATACAAATACATCTCGCGAATTGCCGTCTTACAATACTGATCTATATAAGCAATCGTCTCACTTGCAGTACCAGCAGCCTGTCCAAATGATATCAAAGGGATCAACCAGAAGAAAAACAACAATTGCTTCCGCATATTCATATTCAATTATGGAATAACATTTTGTTCTATTTTCTGTTTCAACTCTTCCATCAACCATTTGGGAGTAGATGTAGCCCCACAAATACCAACCGATTTCACGCCCTCAAAGATAGTATAATCCACCTCATCCAGATCTGAAATCATGTAGATGTTGCTATTCACCTTCTTACATTCATCAAACAACACCTTACCATTGGAACTCTCCCTACCGCTCACAAAGAGGATTAAGTCATGACGAGCAACAAAATTGATAATCTTAGGTATTCGATTGGCCACCTGCCGACAGATGGTATCATTGAACACGAACGTTTTATCCGAATCCATTCGTTTCTGAATCTCCGCCACGATTTTATTAAATCCCTCTATTGACTTTGTCGTTTGAGAGAACAAACAGATATTTTTAGAATAATCCAATTTAGACAAATCCTCCACGCCCTCTATTACAATAGCATTCCCATCCGTCTGTCCCACCAAGCCATTCACCTCCGCATGTGCTTTTTTCCCGTAGATAACAATTTGAGTCTGTTGAGAATCAGAAGCCAGATACGCTTTCCGTATTCTTTTCTGCAGATTTAAAACAACCGGACAAGTAGCATCAATAATGGTCAGATTATTCTTTTTCGCCTGTATATAAGTTGAGGGGGGTTCTCCATGTGCACGGAACAAGATCTTTTGTCCATGCAGATGGTCAAACATATCACGGTCGATCGTAACAAGGCCTTTCTCCTCCAGCCGTCTCACCTCCATGCTATTATGAACAATCGCACCTAAGCAATGAAGTTTATCCGACTTGTCCAACTCCTCCTCAGCCTTATGAATAGCCGTCACAACACCGAAGCAAAAACCTGAATTTGTATCTATTTCGACAATCATTTAGCTCTTTCTTCAAAACGTTCCAACAACCATGCTTTCTGTTCAGCAATTGTCATATGACTATTGTCTAACACAATCGCATCCTCAGCCTGACGCAAAGGACTCTCCGCACGATTTTGATCCATATAATCACGTTGTTTTACATTCTCCAATATCTCATCGAATGAAACCTTTTCGCCCTTGGCTGTCAACTCATCGTAACGACGCTGAGCACGAATCTCAGGAGAAGCTGTTAAAAAGACCTTTAATTCCGCATCTGGATAGACAACCGTTCCGATATCCCGGCCATCCATCACTACACCACGCGTCTCCCTATATGCTTGCTGAAGAGCCACCATTGCTTTCCGAACAAAACCGATGGAACTTACCACACTCACGGAATTAGAAACAGTGAGGGAACGAATCTCATCTTCCACATTCTCACCATTCAGATACGTTTCATTTGCTTTCTTCTCTTGATTATATTTAAAATCTATACGGATAGAAGGAAGAGCCTCTTTTAATTTCTCCTCATCCACCACACCATTGGTTATCCAATTGTTTCTTAAACAATACAAGGTCACAGATCTATACATCGCACCCGTATCCACATAGGCATAACCAACACTTTTGGCTAGATCCTTAGCCATTGTACTCTTCCCACAAGAAGAATATCCATCTATTGCAACAATAATTTTCTTCATTCCTTCTTAAACGAATCAATAGAGGATGACAACGAAAGCGTAAAGACACCTCCTGAAGGAGCATATTGCGCATAAGCCGCATCCAAATTAAACTTATATACTTTAAAGCCTGCGCCGAATGAGAATCCATTAACACCTCGAGCCTCACTCAACGTGTATTCTCTGTTTCGACGATGATTATAAGCCATATCAATATGGAAGTTTTTCTTTATTATAACCTCCATGCCAAACACTAGATGGCGGAACAACATATCTGCAAACCGAATGTCATTCGGATCTTTCTCCCCCTCAGTATCCACAGTCAGAACGGATGTCTTCGGTTTCGCATGTGTATAATCCAGCTTCCACTTATTCATATGATTATACGTAACAGAGAAACGGAAAGGTGCATGAACCAACCCTTTCGAAACGCCCAACTGCATATTCCATGGCAAGCGTTCTCTCTCCTGTTCATCATAATAATCGGTAAAACGGAATCCAAAATTTTTTATTACATATCCGACAGAAAAATCCCACTCTGGATGATAGTAATTTGCACCCACATCAAAAGCCATACCGAAACTACTGTATGTATCAATATGTGAATAAACAGGCTTCAAGGAGAGACCCACCTTGATATTAGCACCTAAATATCTTGCATAGACCAAGTTCCACGCAAAATCACCAGCCGAAAATGAATTCGTCTCCATGCCATATCGATCATACCCATCAAATTGTCCATATCCCATGAATATGAAATTGAATCCAAAATAGTTCAGGCTATCCGGAGTATAGGCGTATGAAGCCATTCCCCCATTGGCATCCGCTATGTAATTGACATAACTTAAAGATATAGCATTCCGCAAAGAAGGAGAAAACAAAGAAGGATTGGAGTATATCTGATTCACATCATCAGAATGAACCGACACATTCACACCTCCAAGACCTGCCAATTTCGCATTATATGGCATATTCAAATAAGAATAAACACCCTCACCTGTTTCTGCAGCTCTCACAGGAACCATAGAAAGCATTGCTATCACCAACAATAAAATATTTCTTTTCTTAAAAATCATAACAAAACTTTTTATTCAGGAAGAACTTCCTGTCGTTTCTTCTTTTTTCTTTGCTCCCCATTGGGATATCAAAAATACGAGTTCAAATATAGTAAAAATTATTGGCTTACATTACCTTTTCAATCCTTATAAATCGGAATTCTCAAGAAAAATGTCGTGCCTTCATTTATTTTAGTTTCAAAATCAATATCTCCTCCTGCTGATAAAAGAATATTCTTCACAATAGCAAGTCCTAATCCCATACCACTTGTTTTGGTTGTAAAATTAGGTTGGAACATATATTTTCTATTCTGTTCTGGAATACCGCAGCCATTATCTTTCACGTCGATACAAGCAAATCCATCTTTCTCATGTAATGAGATCTGTACAATGCCCTTTCGGTCGGAAGGAATCGCTTGAATTGCATTTCTAAATAAATTATTCATCACCTGCAACATCTGTTTATCATCCATCCACACATATAGATGCTCTATTCCATTCAGATTCAACACGAAATAGACATCCTCTGAGTTATTAACGAACAATTCCACCGTAGATTGTAGGCGTTCGACCATATCCATCTTCACACACCTTGATTCAGAGGCCTTTGCAAACGAAGAAAATTCTGAAGCGATATTGGATAGATTATCAATTTGATCGACTAATATATTGGCTGTTTTTTGGAAATACACATCAAAATTTTCCGGATCCAATTTCTGCTTCCTCAAGCATTGCTGCACACTCAACTTCATCGGCGTCAACGGATTCTTTATCTCATGTGCAATTCGCCTTGCCATTTCACGCCAAGCAAATTCACGTTCGGAACGAGCCAGTTTATCCGCACTATCATGAAGCTGTTTCACCATCGTATTGTATTGTCTAACCACCTCACCGATCTCATCATCCTCCCGATAATCTATCAGCGAGTTTTCTCCCGTCAATCGAACCTGCGTAAAATGTTGCGACAGCAATGACAACGGTCGTATCGTCTGTTTATTCAACAGCCATATAATAAAGATAGAGATGATGGAAATGAACAAATAGACATCCACTACGACAACCAATATGTTGAGCATCTCATTCCTAGCCTCATAATACGATTTATATGACATCATGTGAATGTATCCCACACACTTGTTCTGAAGGTTATACGCTTTCATGTATTGAGAATAGAAATTCGACGAATGGAACTTCTCCACCATAAACATATCTGGGACCTGCGAGAATTTTATGCGAGGATAAACCAATTTACTCCTTCGCTTGTCCGACGGCAACAAGATCGGACGTGAGGAAATCGCCAAATTACCTTTCTCGTCATATAACACGATGTCTAATTGGAACAAATTAGACAACTCTCTTACCTTCGCAAATAGATCCGGCGTATTCATTGTAATCGTCTCATCCAACCCGACCAACTGCTGCACCTGTTGCTGGATTGAGACCGACTTTTCCTTCATCTCCGAGAACTGCAACTTCTCATACTGATCCATAAAGAACGGGAATGTGGCAAATGCGAAAATCATAAATGAAATCAATATCGGAATCACAAAGATTAACTGCATTCGTGTCAACAATGACTTTCCTCTCTTTTGAAAACTCTTCCGCATCTCACATATGGAGAAATAAGCTAATGCCACCAAGATATAGGCCGCAAACAGATACGTCAACATAATCACATAAATATAACTTTGACGTTCCGGCACACTGACAACCGCTATACTCTTCCCCTGATCAAAAACATGTACGTAATGAGTATAATAGTTCATGAAAAATTTATCATCCTCTCCTCTATTGGGACCAGATATCCATGTCATCATAATTGGATAATGAAACTCTCCATCGGAATAACTCAATTCTCCATTGATATATTTTGCCATTGAATAATTCGCATAATTCTTTCCCTCCGACAATGACTGTTCCAACAAGCTAACCCTATCATAGGTCGATTTACGATAAAACTTCAGATAAACCGTAATTGAATCCATCGGGATTCTACCTAAGAAGGATATTGCCAACCGTTCATCCTGATTCGCATAGAATTTAGACTTATCCAATCTGCGGAAATGTTCTTCCACCTCGGAGAAATCCTTATACACCACATTTTCAAAATTAGGCTTTCGTAAATACAATGATTCAGACGGACTACACACCTGCACTTCAAAATCATATTTCTCATCAAAAACTCGAAAATAAGATTCCCACAAATAGTTTTCCGCCAAATCCTCAACCTCCGAACTATTCAAACGAACCCATCGAATCAATCGTGTATCTGTAATCAAATACGAGTTTTTATCTTTTAATATACTTTCCGCAACTTCATCTTTATACACACAGCTATTCTCACTGATCGTCTTCGCCATCGTTCTGAAATTAGACTCATTCTTGGAGGTCGAATAATAATAGGATAA
Organism: uncultured Bacteroidales bacterium; assembly: GCA_902766045.1. Classification (GTDB taxonomy): domain Bacteria; phylum Bacteroidota; class Bacteroidia; order Bacteroidales; family Paludibacteraceae; genus UBA1181. Next base: position 88,304 of record CACXCA010000051.1, on the reverse strand, counting down.
TCCCACAATCAAATTGATAAAAACAAAGGCTATCGGTGCTGTATATAAAAATCGACTGACAGGATAATATGTTTCATACAGATCGACAAACAAAATAACGATAGAGACAAGGAAGACAAAGACAACCTCCACCCATAAACCCTGAACTGCATAACCCAAAGAGACTAGAACTGTCAACGTTAAATGTACGAACAAAATAATCTTTGTGTTTTCTTTAAAGGCATACAATACACGGATATGACTGATAACGAAATAGAACAGATAAACCAAGAACAACTCCAGCATCAACATTATGAGTGTTTCCGCATTTACCTCCTGTATAAATGACACAGCCACATTCATATTTGAATGATACACCATTCCCTTAACAATCAAGAAATATTGAATCATCAAAACAAACGGAAACGATTTCATTATAAAAATAAGAAACACCTTCTTCCACGTCTTTTTATCTTTTAAAATATCAATATTTAAATAGGGCGCCTGTCGCTTATACAAAAACGCAATACCATATAAAAAAGTAACAAACAGAGATAAATGAGACGATGAAGGAATATGATCGGAATGATAGGACATTCCACTCAGAAAGGAATTATCAAACCACAAGCCGGGAAATCTGAAATATAATAGCAAACAAAACGTCAAAGCTAGAAGCAGGAAGATGCCAAACAAGCCAACCCGATACCATCGAGGACACCTGATTCGAATATTATTAGCTAAAGAATTTAGCGTCATCAACAGACTAACCAGGAACAATGCACCGAACAAAATAGACAATAGGATATATCGGTAATTACCCGTTTTCACCAATATATCGGACAAGGAAAACAAGAAAACATCATCCTTAGAATAGAACGGCATTCCTTGCGACGGATCACGAGAGATTACGACAGAACCAGGCAGATGAAATGCTTCAGCGAAATAATTATTGTAACTATTTTTTTTAGGGAAAATATAGTCTTTTATTTTAATCAATGATATGCATCTGTACTCCTTATAGAAGGACTGCATAACAATAACATGCGCATTAACCGAGAGATAATAGAATTCCTTTGCGAAATCAAACCCTTCCACTCCCTGTATCGCGATATCATTATTGGTCCAGTACAATAGTTCATTCCCTTTATAAACAAGGAAGGCTATTTCATTGCTTTTTGATATTTCATACAAATCATTTCTATCATATAGATCCTCCACACTTCCTTTCGCCAAGACATGTCTTATCTGAGTCATAATTTGTTCTGAGATCATCTCCTTTTGGCGAATCACTCGAGTTATTTCATCTTTTTTTATGGATTGAAGAGATGATCTATAGTGCAGATATTCCACCCCCATTGTGAAAAAAAGGCACAATGCACATATTGATAGCCACCCGACAAAATTGGTACTTGAGTTCAACGAAAATCGCCGACTCAATCTTCTCCAATAATATCTCAATAACCTAATCAACTTATTATATGTATCGTTCATAAACATACAATACAAATTACGTGCCAAATTTATTCGTGATGATAGGGTTCACCCCTTAATATAGTCATTGCCCGATAAAGCTGTTCGACAAAAATCAACCGGACCATCTGATGCGAAAAGGTCATACGCGACAACGAGACCTTACCATTGGCTCTCGCATATACCTCAGGAGAGAAGCCATAAGCCCCCCCCACAACAAACACCAATCTTTTCAAACCCGAAACAGATTTTTTTTCGATGAAAGCAGAGAATGATACAGATGTATGCTCCACCCCTTTATCATCCAACAAAATCACCTCATCTCCTTCTTGAAATGATTTCAATAAGAGCTCTCCTTCTTTCTGCTTTTGAACCTCTTCTGTTAGATTTTTAGTATTTTTAACATCATTTAGCTCCTCAATATCAAAAGAAATGTAAAATTTAAGCCTCTTTTGATACTCAGATATTGCATTTTTAAAATTTAAATTATTAGTTTTGCCAACGGTTATTAGAGTAACTTTCATACAATATAACTTTTGTGACAAAAATAATACCAAAAATCGATTTTTTTCGCACTTTGGCATTATTTTTGCAGAGGCATATATGAAGATGTGAACACATCGTAACAATTGAAAAATTAAGAAATATGAGAAATAGAAAATCGAAGATATTTATTCTTTCATTTTTTACACTTATGTTCGGAATGAATTCGATGGCGAATCCGACAGAAATCACCCAAGCTTTTGCAAATGGAAATATTTCAAAATTAGAATCTTATTTAAATAATAATGTTGATGTAATGATTGAAAATTCCGCAAGTTCCTGCGATAAAAATCGAGCGAAGTCATTATTAAGCGATTTTTTCCGCAAAAACAGACCGACGAATTACTCTCTCACCAACAAGACAGAAAAAGGGAAATCTGCAATCCTGCTAGGAAAGCTATACACCAGCAACGGAGAATTTTCTCTGTTCATTCTTACACAAAAAGATACGAACAAAGATTTTATATATCAGATTAAAATCACAAAAAACAATTGATTATTCCTATGAAAAGCGAAAACGAATTAATTGAGGACCTTCTCGATTTAGCATTTGCTGAAGATATTGGTGATGGTGACCACACAACCTTATGTTGTATTCCTGCTGATAAAATCGGCAAAGCAAAACTACTCATTAAAGAGGATGGTATCCTTGCAGGTGTTGAAATAGCCAAACGAATATTTCACAAATTTGACCCTGACATGGAGATGGAGATTCTCCTAACGGATGGTACCGAAGTAAAAAAAGGAGACATCGCTTTTTACGTAACAGGAAAGGAACAATCTCTTTTACAAACAGAACGTACCGTTCTTAATATCATGCAAAGAATGAGCGGTATCGCTACCCAAACACACAAATACGCTAAACTTCTGGAAGGCCTCCATACCCGTGTATTAGACACTAGAAAGACTACTCCAGGATTACGTATGCTTGAAAAACAAGCTGTTAAAATTGGTGGCGGTGTAAATCACCGTATCGGATTATTCGATATGATTCTTCTAAAAGACAACCATGTGGATTTTGCAGGCGGTATAAAGAATGCCATAACAAAGGCAAAAGAGTATCTGAAAACGCATGGTAAAAACCTAAAAATAGAAATTGAAGTTCGAAATTTTGACGAGCTAAATCAAGTTCTCGAAATCGGTGGCGTTGATCGTATCATGCTCGACAACTTCAATACAGAAGACACAAAGAAGGCTGTTCAAATCATTAATCATCGATTTGAAACTGAATCATCAGGTGGTATTACAATAGATACACTACGTGATTATGCTGAATGTGGAGTTGATTACATCTCCGTGGGAGCACTTACCCATTCAGTGAAAGGTTTGGATATGAGTTTAAAAGCTGTCAAATGAACAAATTTCAACACATAATCATTCTTCTTTCTCTTATCTGCAGTTGTACCTCTACAAACAATACTACTGTTACAGAAAGCAACAAGACGGCTTCACATTTTTCAAGTCAAACAACCGTTCGAGAGAATGAGTCAACCGCACCAACTTCGTCTGAGACAAGTGAAGTGAAAGGTGATGCTATCTTCACTCATTCAACAAAAAAAGGTCGATTGTATCATCATGAGAACTATTCGTTTTCTTACTCTGAGGAAGATGAACAATCGGAATGGGTAGCGTATGAGTTAACGAAAGAAGAGACGTATGGCAAATTAAGTCGTTCCAACGCATTCACAGAAGATCCAATCGTTTCCACCGAGTCTGCTCATGTCTATGAATACCGTGAGAGTGGCTATACCAAAGGTCATTTGGCACCGGCTGCTGATATGAAATTCGACCGAACTGCCATGATGGAATGTTTCTATACAAGTAACATCTCTCCGCAAAAACAAAAATTCAATGCTGGAATTTGGAATGATTTGGAGATGCAAACCCGTCACTGGGCAAGGAAATTCAATAAAGTCTATATCGTTACGGGTCCTGTATTTTCTCCGAATGATGAGAAAATGCATTATACCAACAACCGTGGAGAGGTGGAAACGAGTGAAATCACCATACCTGCCAAATTCTTCAAAATCATCTACGACTTTTCTTATGCAGGGAAAGAAAAAATGATCGGTTTCATCATCCCTCAATCAGCTAAAGGTGACATATTCGAATATGCAGTAACTGTAGATGAAGTGGAAAAAGCAACAGGCATCGATTTCTTCAACAACATCGCACCAAAGACTCAAGATGCCTTAGAAGGAAATCTAAATATCTCTGCATGGCAGAAATTCTTATACGAAAATAAATATAATAATTAACACCTAACACCTTATGAAAAATATACTTCATAAGAATAATTTTAATTGATATGAAAGCATTTGTATTCCCAGGTCAAGGCTCCCAATTTACAGGAATGGCGAAAGACCTATATGAGAACATGCCAATGGCAAAAGATTTACTAGAGAAAGCGAATGACATCCTAGGTTTCCGCATTACCGACATAATGTTCGAAGGAAGTGCTGAAGACCTTAAACAAACAAAAGTTACTCAACCTGCCGTATTTCTTCACTCTGTAGTATTAGCAAAGTCTCTCGGTGAAAAATTTCAACCCGACATGGTTGCAGGTCACTCTCTCGGTGAGTTCTCTGCATTAGTAGCAAGTGGTGCTATGAGCTTTGAAGATGGTCTTGTCTTAGTATCTAAACGTGCTCAAGCCATGCAAAAAGCATGTGAAATGAATCCTTCTACTATGGCGGCTATTCTAGGATTACCTGACGAGAAAGTTGAAGAGCTCTGTGCATCCATCAAAGATGAAATAGTTGTCCCAGCTAACTATAACTGTCCTGGACAATTGGTTATTTCAGGAACAAACGCCGGTATCGATAAAGCTTGTGAACTGATGACTGAAGCTGGTGCGAAAAGAGCACTCAAACTAGTTGTGGGTGGTGCATTCCACTCTCCTCTCATGGAACCTGCTAAGGTTGAATTGGAAGCTGCCATTCAAGCTACTCAATTCAAATCTCCTAAATGTCCTGTTTTCCAAAACGTGACAACAAAAGGAGAAACAGATCCTGAGGTGATAAAGAGCAATCTGATCAAACAACTAACAGCTCCTGTGAAATGGACACAATCCGTTCTTAATATGATCAATGCAGGTGCAACAGAATTTACGGAAGTGGGACCAGGCGCTGTACTTCAAGGTATGATTAAGAAGATCATCAAAGACACAGGTAAGGAAATCATCGTTGCTGGTGTAAACTGATTTTATAGATACAAACGGGGAGACTCATCATATTCTCCCCGTTTTTCATTTTTATGAGAATTTGTAAACATATACTTTGCCTCATTTTCATACTGACTCTGAGTCTCGATAATGCATGGTGTAAACATCGGAAACATCATGAACTAACACTGCGGGATTCCCTCGTTGAATACGCACAAAAACATATCGGATGCAAATATAAGTATGGAAGCAGAGGACCTAAAGCATTCGACTGCTCTGGGTTTACATACTATGTGTTTCAACATTTCGGATATACACTCAACAGCTCCTCTTCTTCTCAATATCTACAAGGAGAGAAGATAAAGTACAACAACACAGAGAAGGGAGATCTAATCTTTTTCAAAGGTAGCAAGCTCAACAGCAAAGCCGTCGGACATGTAGGTATCATCATCAATAAAAGCGAAAAGCAAGACACCGTATGGTTTATTCACGCTTCTGTACAAAGAGGCATCTCCATTGACAGCTACCCTGGCTACGAATACTACAACAAACGATACATCGGTTGCAAACGCATCATCGGAGAATTAGCTTCTGATAAGGAAGAGGACTTCTCTGACGACGAAAAAGAAAAAGAGGAAGAAGAAAAAGAAAAGGGGAAAAGGAAGACAGCAAACCTGAAAAAGAGACTCAACCATCAGATCAAGACTCTCTATCAAACGATACCTCAGGACAAAACGAGGAGATTCCTCAAAACAAACCTTTGATCGAACCAACAGAGGAAACCAAGGTCGTACACATCGTGAAAAAAGGAGACAACCTCTATCGCATCTCCAAACAATATGGATGTAAAGTGGATGATATCATCAAATGGAACAAATTGAAAAACAACAATTTGAAGATTGGACAGAAACTTCTCATCAATCCAGACAACCCTTCTCCACAATCTAACGAAGAGAAAGAGGCAATCGACAATCATTCAAAAGATGAGAAGAAAGAGATTACGCCTGCACCTTCTGACACTACTGACGTGAAAAAAGAGTCTTCTGATCAGGAAAAGAGTGTCAACAAAGATGAGAAACCAAAAGAAGACAACGGTAACAGCGATGAAAAAAGTGAAGAAGTCACCACTCACATTGTGAAGAAAGGGGAAACGCTATACCGAATCGGCAAGCAATATGGTTGCACAGCAGAGGAGATTATGAAGTGGAATCAGATGAAAAATGCGAATCTGCGAATAGGTCAACAACTAATCATCAAACGATAGTCATGGCAACACGCAAACACGCATACACGCTTATCGGCTTACTTTGTTTGCTGACAACTTCCGCAACAGTATTAGGTCAATCAGCTGTTGACATAACAAAAATTATGGAGAAAATAATTTCAACTGCGGATAGTACAAACGCATTGGAATCAAATAGCCAACCAAAGATTGGATTACAGATACACATATCAATATGATTCAAATGGAAATATCTATATAAGATACCACTACGACAAAAAGGGAAACTTAATCGACAAAACGTTTTACCACCACTACCCTAATGGAAACTACCTTGCCATAGTTGTGGTGACAGAGGCACAGACAGAGTTTTAAAACATTGCTGCTATCATAAAACAAAAGGACACGCTCTTGTTGAGTATGTCCTTATGAGTACCTTTTCAATCTTCTCTATTCGTCACATTTATTTCTTATTAATATAATCCACAATCCACTGTCCCACTTCTTTTGTGCCATACTTAGCACCTCCCTCAACCTGGATTTCTGGTGTACGGACATTAGCATCTAAGGAAGCATCAACAGCCTCTCGAATCAATTTCCCTTCCTCTTTCAAATTAAAATATTCGAACAACATAGCGACCGAAAGGATCTGAGCCAACGGATTGGCAATATTCAAACCCTTTGCTTGCGGCCATGATCCATGAATCGGTTCAAACACCGGTGTGTGTTCTCCTGTCGATGCGGAAGGTAGCAAGCCCATTGAACCTGTAATACAAGAACCCTCATCTGTAAGGATATCACCGAAAGTGTTCTCCGTCACCATCACATCAAAAAATGTTGGTTCCTGAATCATGCGCATTGCTGCATTGTCAACATACATGAAATCAGTCGTCACATCTGGATATTGGAGAGCCATCTCTTGTGCCACCTTACGCCACAAACGAGAAGATGCCAACACATTGGCCTTATCCACAACTGTCAAATGTTTTCTGCGCTGACGTGCATATTTATATGCCTCCTTCAAAATTCGCTCTACCTCTTCTCTGCTATACGCATTCGTGTCGTATGCAAAATCACTTCCCTCTTTCTTCTCTCCAAAATACATACCACCCGTCAATTCACGGATACAGATGAAATCAGCACCTTTCACCAACTCATCTTTCAGCGGACTTTTATGAATCAAACAATCAAAAGTCTGTATCGGACGAATATTAGCAAACAATCCTAATTTCTTACGCATTGCCAACAATCCTTGTTCAGGACGCACCTTGGCAGCAGGATTATTATCAAACTTAGGATCACCTACGGCAGAAAAGAGTACTGCATCTGCCTCCATACAAATCTTAAAGGTCTCTTCTGGGAATGGATCCCCTACTTTATCTATTGCATCGGCTCCACATATAGCATGAGTATAACTCACTTCGTGTCCAAACTTATTACATACGGCAGTCATTACATTGACTCCTTGTTCAGAGATTTCTGGTCCTATACCATCTCCTGGTAATACGGCAATTTTTAATTTCATATTAATAAAAAATTAACGGTTATTTATTTTCTTTCGTTCTCTCAGGCGCTTGTGTGTACAAGTCCTCTATCAGATTCAACATTTTAAAGGTTGCCTTGATAGCTGCTTCCATCTGGTCGGCATCCAAACCTCTCGTTCGATAACTTTTCCCATCGAATGTCCATGAGATACTGGTTTGCACCAAGGCATCGGTACGACCGCCGGGTGGAATGCTTACAGCATAGTTTGTCAACCAAGGAAATTTACGTTGTAATTTATCTCGATAGATATGTCTTACCGCACGAACGAACGCATCATATTGTCCGTCACCCGTTGCAGTCTCTTCATAAGATTTTCCATCAATCTCAAGACGAACACTGGCCAACGGCTTTAGTCCATAACTGGTGCTCACCATGTAGCTATCCAACTTCACATGATCATCAGGGGCAGAATGTTTAACCACATCGGCCACTATATAAGGGAGATCTTCTTGCGTAACGAGTTCCTTTTTATCCCCCAACTCGATGATTCGTTTTGTGACAGCCTTTGTCTGCTCAGGTGTAAGGGCAAGTCCCAACTCCTCAAGGTTCTTAAGGATATTGGCTTTCCCGCTATTTTTGCCCAACGCATATTCGCGTTTCCTACCAAAGCGTTCAGGAAGTAAACCGTTGCAATACAATCCCGATTTGTTATCACCATCCGCATGTACACCAGCCACTTGTGTAAAGACACTTTCTCCCACGACAGGTCTATTCGGTGGTATTGCGATGCAGCTATACGACTCAACCAAATGACATATCTCCATTAATTTGGACTCATTAATGCCAGTTTGAACATGATAATGATCTTTCAGTGCAGCTTGAACACTTGCCAAAGGAGCATTACCTGCCCGTTCGCCCAACCCGTTGATGGTTGTATGCAAACCATTAGCACCCGCCTGTATCGCTGCCATCGCATTTGCCACAGCAAAATCATAATCATTATGCGCATGGAAGTCGAACGAGAGATTAGGATAACGATCGGTCATCAACTTCACACAACGATAGGTCTGATCTGGCGTCAATATACCCAACGTGTCAGGAAGCATAAAATGTTCTATCTTCTGATCTTTAAGATGATCCATCAAAAAGAATACATATTCCGCACTATCCTTTATGCCACCACTCCAATCCTCCAAATAGAGGTTAACTCGCATACCCTGTTTTTGCGCGTATGAAAGAGTGTCCAAAACATCATGAAGATGCTCTTCCGGACTTTTTTTCAATTGCTCAGAGCAATGTCTGAGTGATCCTTTCACAAGCAAATTGACACACTGGCATCCCGTCTCCTTTATCCAATCAATACTTGAAGTTTCATCAACAAAACCCAACACTTCAATTCGATGAAGACAATCCACACTCTTTGCCCAATTGCAAATCATTGAGACCGCCTCTTTTTCTCCATCACTCACGCGAGCTGATGCCACCTCTATTCGATCTACATTAGCGTCCAAAAGGAGGGTGCGTGCCAATATCAACTTCTCATGTGGCACGAAACTCACTCCGTTGGTTTGTTCCCCATCACGGAGTGTCGTGTCCATTATTGTTACATATTTTCCCTTTTCTGTTCCCATTCCTCTATCTTCTCTTTATTTTCGAGCAAGAAATCGATATCATCCAAAGCATTCATCAGACAATATTTCTTGTAACTATTTATTTCAAAATGTTCACTGTGTCCCGTAGCCAGATTGGTTACTGTTTGATTGGGCACGTCAACTCTGACTTGCATCTTAGGATTTTCCTCTATGCTTTTGAAAAGTTCCTGTTGAAACTCCCGACTAACAACGACAGGGAGCACAAAACAATTCAGAAGGTTGTTTCTATGGATATCAGCAAAACTACTGGAAATCACAACCCGTACGCCATAACCTGCGATAGCCCAAGCGGCATGTTCACGACTCGAACCGGAGCCCCAGTTCTGTCCACCTACGATAATCTCATGGACGCCCTTATGTGGAGTCTCCGAAAAATCAGGATGGTTCATCACGAAATCTGGCTTAACATTCCCGTTTTCATCATAACGAAGATCACGCATGAAAGCATCTCCGAAGAACTTCGGATCGCGCGTCGTACTCGCTAAATAACGAGCAGGGATAATCAGATCCGTGTTGCAATTATCGATTCCAATAGGAATACATGTTGACTGTATTATATCAAATTTTTGTTTACTCATAATGATACTTTATTAGATGTGGGAGATATAGATTCTTTTCGTAGAATTTCTGAATTTGTAGAGACGCAATGCATTGCGTCTCTACGGTGACCTTACCGAAAAATATCAAAAACATCGAAAAATTTATTACTCCACAATTTATATTAATTTTCTTGGATCCGTGATTTTTCCTGTAACTGCACTTGCCGCAACCACCAAAGGTGATGCCAATACCGTACGTGCGCCCGGACCTTGACGACCGACGAAATTACGGTTGCTTGTGGAAATAGCTAACTTACCAGCAGGCACCTTATCAGGATTCATGGCCAAACAAGAAGAACATGATGGTAATCTCAGTTCAAAGCCAGCCTCTTTTAGAACAACATCGATACCTTCATCTATGATTTGCTGACGAACCAACCATGAGCCTGGCACCAACCAAGCGACTACATTAGGAGCCTTCTTCCTTCCCTTAACGATCGATGCAAATGCACGGAAATCCTCGATTCTTCCATTGGTACAAGCACCTAAAAAGACATAATCGACAGGAACACCTTCTAACTTTTGTCCCTCTTTCAACTGCATATATTCCAACATATTTACAAACTGAGTCTTTTCAGAAGATGGAATCTCATTCAAAGTAGGTATTGACTCATTAATAGCGATACCTGCACCTGGATTCGTACCATAAGTGATACGAGGTTCAATATCTTCCGCACGATAAGTAACCTCTTTGTCAAATACCGCATCGTCATCACTCTTCAATTTTCTCCATCGCTCCACAGCTTCATCCCATTCTTTCCCTTTAGGCGCATATTCTCTACCTTTCAAGTAAGCGAATGTAGTTTCATCAGGGGCAATCAATCCTGCACGAGAGCCCATTTCGATTGACAAGTTGGAAAGGGTCAGACGACCTTCCATCGACATATTACGAATTGTACTACCTGCATATTCAACAGCATAACCCGTTGCCCCAGATGTTGTCATTTTAGCCATGATATAAAGAGCAACGTCCTTAGCCGTCACACCTGGATTCAACGTACCCTCAATGTTTATACGCATCGTCTTAGGTTTAGACTGAAGGATACACTGAGAAGCCAAGACCTGAGCCACCTCACTCGTTCCGATACCCATTGCAATCGCACCAACAGCGCCATGAGTAGAGGTATGAGAATCGCCACACACAATAGTCATTCCAGGAAGAGAAAGAGCCTTTTCAGGACCAACAACATGGATAATTCCATTGTCTTTCGACCCCATAGGGAAGTGTTTAATATTAAACTCCTGGCAATTCGCCTTTAATGTCTCCACCTGTTTTTTCCCCACAGGATCATGAATTTCATCCTGCTGATCTGACGGAGTGTTATGGTCAGGCATTGCCACGATACGTTCCGGACGGAAAGCCTTTATACCCTTATCTCTAAGTGTGTCAAAAGCCTGAGGAGTGGTCACCTCGTGACCGTAAAGGCGATCTATATACAGGACGGTAGGTCCATCCTCAATCTGAGACACGACATGAGCATCCCATATTTTATCAAATAATGTTTTTCCCATAAATATGAATCTTAGTGAAATGACTACTTTCTAAATTTATTAATACAATCAATATACGCCTCTACAGAAGCCGTTACGATATCAGTGTTTGCACCAAATCCATAGTAAACAGCTCCATCATGTTCAACCTGCATGTGAACTTTTCCGATATCATCACTTCCCTTATTAATGGCTTGTATCGTAAATTCCTTGAGTAACATATTTCTTTTTATAATCACTTTCAGAGCCTTGATTGCAGCATCCACCGGACCATTTCCAGATGATGCAGCGACAAATTTTTCTCCTGCAATATCCAGTCCGATGCTAGCAACCGGACGAACACCTAAACCACTTGTAACCTGTAAGAAGTCTAATTTGATGTGATGGTCTCTTGTTCTTTCCACACCAGCAAGCATAAGGATATCATCATCATTCAACTCTTTCTTCTTATCTGCTAATTTTAAGAACTCCTCATACAGTGAATCGAGTTTCTCTCCATCGACATCAACGCCTAACACATGTAAACGATGCTTTAATGCAGCGCGACCGCTTCTGGCCGTCAAAACAATTGCATTATCATCGATTCCAACATCCTTAGGATCCATAATTTCATACGTTTCCGCATTTTTCAAAACACCATCCTGATGGATTCCAGATGAATGAGCAAACGCATTCTTACCAACGATTGCCTTGTTCGGCTGAACAGGCATATTCATTAGGCTGGAAACCATTCGACTCGTCTGATAAATCTTAGTCGTGTTAATATTGGTCTCAATATTTAAATCTGGATGAGTTTTAAAAATCATGGCAATTTCTTCCAACGAAGTGTTTCCCGCTCTCTCTCCCACTCCATTGATAGTCACCTCCACCTGACGGGCACCATTTAAAACCCCCGCAACAGTATTGGCCGTTGCCATTCCTAAATCATTATGGCAATGAGTAGATAAGATTGCCTTCCCTGCAGATAAAGCATCCACATGTTCCATAATATACTTTATCTTCTCTCCATACTCAAAAGGAATACGGAATCCCGTGGTATCAGGGATATTAACCACTGTAGCACCCGCTTTGATAACAGCTTCTGTCACACGAGCTAAATATTCATTGTCTGTTCTGCCCGCATCTTCCGCATAAAACTCAACATCCTCAACAAATTTCTTAGCATATTTCACCGCCGAAACAGCTCTTTCAATGATCTCTTCTGGGGTGGAATTAAATTTATACTTAATGTGCAAATCAGATGTTCCAATACCCGTATGTATTCGCTTGTGTTTTGCAAACTTTAAAGCATCTACAGCCACATCGATGTCCTTTTCCACTGCTCTTGTTAATGCACAAATCGTAGGCCATGTTACCGCTTTAGAAATTTCAATAACAGAATTAAAATCGCCAGGACTGGAAATAGGGAATCCTGCCTCAATAACATCAACACCTAACAATTCCAATTGTTTTGCCACTTGAATCTTTTCAATTGTATTCAACTGGCAACCAGGAACTTGCTCTCCATCTCGAAGCGTTGTGTCAAAAATAAATAATCTATCGCTCATATATGTATAAATTTAAAAACACCGTAAAAAAAAAGCCTTTCTCACAGGAAGTGAGAAAGGCTCAATATCTTTAAATATAACACACACATTCTCACTTCCTCATGCTACGCAAGAGAATAATGAAAATAATGTTAATGTTAATTATAAATAGCATACTTTTTTTCTTTTTTATAAAAAATCTACTCCGTATTTGAATTTTAACGGGACAAATTTATGTGCTTTTAATTAAAACTCCAAATTCTAAGAAAATAAATTTTAGACTAATCTTCAACCAGCTAATCGTACACGGTGATTTATTCCTATATAAAAAAGGATGTAATCACCTTACGGATGGACATACGTACCAATATTTTCACCTAAGATAACCTTTTTCAGATTACCGACCTTATCCATATTGAATACCACGATAGGCAAATTATTGTCACGACACATAACCGTAGCCGACAGATCCATCACTTTAAGATTCTGTCTAAGTATCTCGTCATATGAAATATCATCATACTTAGTAGCAGTCGGATCTTTCTCTGGATCAGCCGTGTATATACCATCCACACGAGTACCTTTAAACATAGCATCAGCTTCAATTTCAATACCTCTCAAAGAAGAACCTGTATCTGTTGTAAAATATGGGCAACCAGTACCCGCAGCAAAGATGGTAACATAACCAGCATTTAAAGACTCGATTGCTTTATCTTTTGAATAAAATTCGCCAATAGGTTCCATTCGTATTGCAGTCAGCACTTTAGATTTCACACCTACAGCCACCAATGCGGAGTTAAGAGCCAACGCATTAATAACAGTAGCCAGCATACCCATTTGGTCACCTTTGACTCTATCAAATCCTTTTTTGGAGCCAGACAATCCTCTAAAGATATTTCCACCACCGATTACAATACCAATCTGAACGCCCAGACCTGCAATCTCTTTTATTTGATCCGCATATTCAGAAAGTCTATTTTCATCAATACCATACCCCTGAGCACCCATTAAGGACTCACCACTCAGTTTCAATAAAATACGTTTGTATTTCATAACAAAAATCTTTTGAATCTATTATTAAACATGAACAAAAAGAACGATGAATCAACCGATATCATCATTTACGCTTTAGGCTTACAAAACTATAAAATAGGAGTAAAAAAACAAAAAAAGAACGCCACATCAATGATGCGGCGTTCTCAGAATTATCTAAAATATTATTCTGCAACAGGAGCAGTAGCTTCACCCTCAGCAATTTCTGCAACAGGAGCTGCAGCTTCGATCTCCTCAGCCTTCTTCTTAGAAGAACGACGAGTACGAGTTGCTTTCTTAGGTGTTTTGTTCTTCAACATATCCTCGTTGTAATCAACAAGTTCAATGAAGCACATTTCAGCAGCGTCATCCAAACGGAAACCAGTTTTGATGATACGAGTGTAACCACCTGGGCGGTTAGCAATTTTTGTAGAAATCTCACGGAACAATTCTGTAACAGCCTCTTTATTTTGAAGATAGCTAAATACAACACGACGAGAGTTAGTAGAATCGTCTTTAGACTTTGTCAATAATGGCTCAACATACTTTCTCAAAGCCTTAGCTTTAGCAGTAGTAGTGTTGATTCTTTTGTGCATAATCAAAGAAATAGCCATATTAGCAAGCATTGCATCTCTGTGAGCTTTTTGTCTACTTAGATGATTGAATTTTTTATTATGTCTCATTTTACTTAATCTTTATCTAATTTATACTTTGAGATATCCATACCAAATGAAAGATTCAAAGTATCCAACAATTGGTCTAGCTCTGTCAATGATTTCTTACCGAAGTTTCTAAACTTAAGCAAATCGCTCTTGTTAAATACGACTAATTCACCTAATGTTTCAACATCAGCAGCCTTTAAGCAGTTAAGCGCACGAACCGAAAGATCCATATCGACCAACTTAGTTTTAAGCAACTGACGCATATGAAGAACTTCCTCATCAAACTCTTCATTAGATCCCTCTTCTTGAGCATCCAATGTGATTTTCTCATCAGAGAACAACATGAAGTGATAGATAAGGATTTTTGCAGCTTCTTTCAAAGCATCCTTAGGATGAATAGAACCATCGGTAGTGATTTCGAAAACCAACTTTTCATAATCAGTTTTTTGTTCAACACGATAGTTCTCTACAGTGTATTTTACATTACGAATAGGCGTAAAGATTGAATCAATAGCAAGAACGCCAATCTCAGAGCCAGGAATCTTATTTTCATCAGCTGGAACATAGCCACGACCCTTACCAATATTTATTTCAATGGTAAAGCTTGCGCTTTTGTCCAAACGACAAATAACAAGATCAGGATTGAGGACATCGAAACCGGACAAATGTTTAGCAATATCACCTGCTTTAAACTCAGTACCAGAAACATTAATAGTTACCTTTTCGCTATCAAATTCTTCAACTTTCTGTTTAAAACGTACTTGTTTTAGATTAAGAATCACGTTAGTAACATCCTCAAGAACTCCAGGAATAACAGAAAACTCATGATCCACACCATCTATCTTGATGGAAGTGATAGCAAATCCCTCCAACGAAGACAGTAAAATACGTCTTAAAGCATTACCAACAGTAATACCATAACCTGGTTCCAACGGACGAAATTCAAACTTTCCGAAGAAATTGTCCGCCTCCAACATTATTACTTTATCAGGTTTTTGAAATGCTAAAATTGCCATGGATCAGTTATTATTTAGAGTAAAGTTCGACGATCAATTGTTCTTTAATATTTTCTGGAATATCAGCTCTTTCAGGAAGATGCAAGAATTTTCCAGACAAAGAAGATCCATCCCACTCTAACCAAGCATACTTGCTATGATTGAAACCAGACAAAGCATTTTCTATCACCTCAAGAGATTTTGATCTCTCACGAACGCCAACAACTTGTCCTGGTTTAACTGAGTACGAAGGAATATTAACTACCTCACCATCGACAACGATGTGGCAGTGTGACACTAACTGACGAGCTGCTGCTCTTGTAGGAGCTATACCTAAACGATAAACTACATTATCAAGACGAGTCTCCAATAATTGTAATAATACCTCACCGGTAATACCCTTTGTTGCAGAAGCTTTCTCGAACAAATTACGGAATTGTCTTTCTAAAACGCCATAAGTATATTTAGCCTTTTGCTTCTCGTTCAACTGAATACCGTACTCAGAAGACTTCTTTCTTCTATTAACACCATGTTGTCCAGGAGGGAAGTTTCTTTTTGCTAAAACTTTATCTGGACCGAAGATCGGTTCTCCAAAACGACGTGCAATCTTAGTTTTTGGACCTGTGTATCTAGCCATTTTTTTTAATTATTAATTCCAAACCTTGAACCGTGCAGCCGCGATTGCAGAGAGGATTAAATTGCAATCATTCACAATGCGAGATTCGAAAGTTGTTTGTAATAAAAAGTGTAAAATTATACTCTACGTTTTTTAGGTGGTCGACAACCATTATGTGGAAGTGGTGTTACGTCGATAATTTCCATTACTTCAATTCCTGCACCATGTACAGTACGAATTGCTGATTCACGGCCATTACCTGGACCCTTTACATATGCCTTCACCTTTCTTAAACCTAGATCATATGCAACTTTTGCACAATCCTGTGCTGCCATCTGTGCTGCATATGGAGTGTTCTTCTTAGAACCACGGAATCCCATTTTACCAGCTGATGACCATGATATAATCTGACCTTCAGAATTTGTTAACGACACTATGATGTTGTTAAAAGATGAGTGTACATGCAATTGTCCAATTGCGTCAACTTTTACTACCTTTTTTTTGGTTGCTACTGCTTTTTTTGCCATATCTTTTTAATAATTAATAGCGTTAGCTAACTTTTACTTAGTTGCTTTCTTCTTATTTGCAACTGTCTTCTTCTTACCCTTACGTGTGCGGGCATTATTCTTAGTGCTTTGTCCACGCAATGGCAAACCAAGACGATGACGAATACCTCTGTAACATCCTATATCCATCAAACGCTTTATGTTCAATTGCACTTCTGAACGAAGATCTCCTTCTACTTTGAAATTAGCACCAATTATCTCACGAATCTTAGATGCTTGATCATCCGTCCAATCTTTCACCTTGATGTTCTTATCAACACCTGCTTCTGAAAGAATCTTATTTGCACTACTACGACCTATACCGTATATATAGGTCAAACCGATTTCTCCTCTCTTATTCTGAGGCAAATCTACTCCAACAATTCTTATAGCCATATATAAACTAAAATTTTTGCAAAGATAATAAAAATTTTTATCCCTGACGTTGCTTATACTTAGGATTTTTCTTGTTAATTACATACAAACGACCCTTTCTTCTTACTATTTTACATTCTGGGGTACGTTTTTTTAAAGATGCTCTTACTTTCATATCTATACTTAATTATTTGTATCTGAACGCTATACGACCTTTTGACAAATCGTATGGAGACATTTCAACACGTACTTTATCTCCTGGAAGAATTTTTATATAATGCATTCTCATTTTTCCAGAAATATGAGCCGTAATCTCGTGTCCATTTTCTAATTCAACACGGAACATTGCATTAGATAATGCCTCTAATATTGTTCCATCCTGCTCTATTGCTGCTTGTTTAGCCATACTATATCGCTTTATTACCTAAAACCTGCTCGACATACTCAAAAGAAGACAAGATGTCTGTCTTTCCCTTCCTTATCGCTACTGTATGCTCGTAATGCGCTGCATATTTATGGTCTGCCGTTACTGCCGTCCAACCATCAGGCTGCAAATATACATCTTTTTTTCCAAGATTTATCATAGGTTCGATAGCAATGACCATTCCATCTTTCAATAAAACTCCATTACCTCTTCTCCCATAATTTGGAACCATTGGATCTTCATGCATATCATGACCTATTCCATGCCCCACAAACTCACGTACAACAGAATATCCTTTTGCTTCACAATAGGATTGTACTGCATACCCTATATCTCCTAACCTACCACCAACTTTTGCGGCCTCTATACCTTTATATAAAGACTCCTTGGTGGTCTTTAAGAGAGACATTATTTCAGAAGATACTTCTCCTACACAAAATGTATAGCAAGAATCCCCATGAAAACCATTCTTAAGAACGCCACAATCAACAGACACGATATCTCCTTCTTTTAATTCTTTATCAGAAGGTATTCCATGTACCACTTGATCATTTACTGACGTACAAATTGAATTTGGGAAACCTCCATATCCAAGAAAACTAGGGATTGCATCATTAGATCGTATGAATTCCTCGGCTACTTTGTCTAATTCCAACGTAGTAACTCCCGGTTTTACAATCTTTCCTACCTCAGCCAAAGTGCGTGCAACCAAAAGGTTACTTTCGCGCATCAACTCAATCTCTTCGTCTGTCTTTAGATATATCATAACAAATTATCTTAATAAGCTGACAATCCTGAACGTCCACGAATACTACCAGACTCCATCAAGCCATCAAAATGATGCATTTTCAAATGACCTTCAATCTGCTGTAACGTATCCAATACAACACCCACAATAATCAATAGAGATGTACCTCCAAAGAAATGTGAGAATTGAACTGAAACATCAAACTTACTAACGATAGCTGGTAATATAGCAATAATTGCTAAAAATATAGCTCCTGGCAACGTGATTTTTGACATGATATCATCCAAATACTCTGCTGTAGGACTTTTTGGTTTGATTCCTGGAATAAATCCATTATCACGATTCAATCCCTCAGCAATCTTATTAGGATTAATTGTCATCGCCGTATAAAGATACGTAAACACAATAATTAGCAATGCAAAGATGAAATTATATCCGAATCCATTTGTGTTTCGTAAAATATTAAATACGAAACCTCCGTCACCCTCTTGAGATAATACCCAAGGTGCAACAGCCAATGGAATAAACATAATTGCCTGTGCAAAGATAATTGGCATAACACCTGCTGCATTTACCTTCAAAGGAATATATTTGCGCGCACCGCCAAGAGCCTTTGCTCCACCTTCTACACGTTTTACATACTCTACTGGCACTTTTCGGATACCTTGCACCAAAAGGATTGCTGCGGCAGCAACCACAAATAAGAATATTATTTCAAGTAAGAACTTGATCAATCCTCCATTTCCTTGTCCAGTCAAACAAGAAGCGAACTCTTGAGTAACAGCACTTGGGAAACGTGCAATAATACCTACCAAGATAATAAATGAAATACCATTACCAACGCCTTTATCTGTAATACGCTCACCAAGCCACATCACAAACATACTTCCGGCACAAAGAATGATAGTTGAAGAAACTCTAAACCACCATCCTGCAGGAAGAGCTGATCCTGCTGCTTGCATTTGCATTGAAAGGTTAACCAAATAGGATGGTCCTTGCAATAACAAAATAAATACTGTCAAGTATCTTGTATATTGCTGTACCTTCTTATGTCCACTTTCTCCCTCATTCTGTAACTTCTGGAAAGAAGGTACAGCCATTGTCAACAATTGAATCACAATGGATGCTGAGATGTATGGCATAATACCAAGAGCGAATATAGAAGCATTAGAAAAGGCACCTCCTGAAAACATATCCAAGAGGGCCATTAATCCTTCGCTTGTTTGTTCGCTCAATTTTGTCAACGATGCAGGGTCTATGCCTGGAAGGACAACAAATGAGCCAAAGCGATATATTAAAACAAATAAAATTGTTATCAGTATTCGAGTTCTTAAGTCCTCAATACTGTAGATGTCTTTAATTGTTTTAATCAGTTTTTTCATTTCTTAATAATTTCAACTGAACCACCAGCGTTCTCAATAGCTTGCTTAGCAGACTCTGAAAAAGCATGAGCAGAAACAGTTAATTTAGAAGTCAAAGTACCATTTCCTAAAATCTTTATCAAACTCTTAGATGAAGCATAACCTGCCTCACATAATGTTTCGATATCAATTTTGTCTATATTTTTAGATGTTGCCAATGTTTGTAGTGTAGAGATATTAATTGCCTTATACTCAACACGATTAATATTCTTAAAGCCAAACTTAGGCAAACGACGCTGCAAAGGCATTTGACCACCTTCGAAACCAATCTTTTTCGAATAACCCGAACGAGACTTCGCTCCTTTGTGTCCACGAGTTGAAGTTCCACCCAATCCTGAACCTGGTCCACGGCCAATTCTCTTTCTAGTCTTTATAGAACCTGGTGCGGGTTTCAAATTACTTAAATCCATTTTTACTTAATTTTATGATTAAATAATTACTTTTCAATTACAACCAAGTGTTTAACAGCCTCTACCATACCTCTAATTGAGGCAGTATCCTCATGCTCAACAACAGAATTTATTTTCTTTAGTCCCAATGCTTCCAATGTAGCTTTCTGACTTTTAGGACAACCTATTTTACTTCTTACTTGCTTAATTTTAATTGTAGCCATACTATTCTAAATTATCCTTTAAACACTTTTTCCATTGAAACACCACGATTCTGTGCGATTGTATAGGCATCACGTAATTCAGACAAAGCTAAAATAGTAGCTTTAACCAAATTGTGAGGATTGGATGAACCCTTAGACTTTGCCAACACGTCAGTAATACCAACACTCTCAAGCACAGCACGCATAGCACCTCCAGCTTTAACTCCTGTACCGTGAGATGCAGGTCTGATCAAAACTTCAGCGCCACCGAATTTTGCTTCTTGTTCGTGAGGTATTGTGCCCTTAAGAACTGGTATCTTAACCAAATTCTTCTTAGCTGCTTCTACACCCTTAGCAATAGCTGTAGTAACTTCACCTGCTTTACCAAGACCATATCCAACAACACCATCTTCATTTCCAACAACAACAATAGCTGCGAAACTAAATGTACGACCACCTTTAGTTACCTTTGTTACACGATTAATGGCAACCAATCTGTCTTTTAACTCCAAATCACTAGTGGATTTTACTTTATTACTATTTTCTGCCATAATCATTAAAATTTAAGTCCACCCTTACGAGCAGCGTCAGCTAATTCTTTAATTCTACCATGGTATAAATAACCATTACGATCGAAAACTACTTCTGTAATTCCAGCCTCAATAGCTTTCTTTGCAATAAGTTCACCTACTTTTGCTGCTTGTTCCTTCTTTGCAATCTTCTCTGTTATTCCAAGTGAAGATGCAGAAGCCAAAGTAACAGCACCATTCTCCATGTCATCATTAACCAATTGTACATAGATTTGCTTGTTACTTCTGAAAACAGTCATACGAGGACGTGCGGCTGAACCAGAGATCTTTGCACGGATACCTCTCTTGATTTTTAATCTTCTTTCTATTTTTGAAGTCATAATAAATACAATTTAATTTAATTATTTAGCACCAGCTGACTTACCAGCCTTACGACGAATTTGCTCGCCAACGAACTTAACACCTTTACCCTTATAAGGTTCTGGCTTACGGAATGAACGAATCTTCGCACAAACCTGTCCTAACAATTGCTTATCACAACTTTCAAGTGTTATCAAAGGATTTTGATTTCTTTCACTCTTCGTTTCAATCTTAATCTCTTTTGGTAACTGCAAGAAGATATTATGAGTGTATCCTAAAGCAAATTCGATAACTTGACCTTGGTTAGACACACGATATCCAACACCGACCAACTCTAACTCTTTTTTGTATCCTTGAGATACTCCAATGACCATATTATTTATTAATGCACGATATAATCCATGCATTGAACGCATTGCTGGTTCATCTGATGAACGTGTGAAAGTAATCTCGCCATCCTTAATATCCATCTTGATATTAGGATTTATAGCTTGACTCAACTCACCCTTAGGACCTTTTACAGTTACAACATCATCCTTAACAGAAACTGTAACTCCTGAAGGAATACTGATTGGTAATTTTCCTATTCTTGACATTTACAATTCCTCCTAGATTAATAGATGTAACATAAAACTTCTCCACCGATCTTCAACTCACGAGCTTCCTTATCAGTCATAACTCCTTGTGATGTTGAAACAATGGCAATTCCTAAACCGTTCAAAACCTTAGGCATATCCTTATAACCAACATATTTACGCAAACCTGGAGTAGAAACTCTCTTCAACCCTTTTATTGCGTTTACTTTGTTGATTGGATCATACTTCAAGGCAATCTTAATATTACCTTGAGCAGTTCCTTCGTTTTCAAACTTGTAATTCAAGATATAACCCTTATCGAGCAATATCTTAGTAATCTCTTTCTTTAAATTAGAAGCAGGAACTTCAAGCACTCTGTGTTTTGCTTGAATTGCGTTCCTCATTCTCGTCAGATAATCTGCTATTGGATCTGTCATAATAAAAATAATTAAATTGATCAGGCTACACCTGACAATATTTAACACTAATTAATCTTTTTACCAGCTTGCTTTCTTTACACCAGGGATTAAACCTGCAGAAGCCATCTCTCTGAACTGGATACGTGAAATACCAAATTGACGCATATAACCTTTAGGTCTTCCTGTCAATTTGCAACGGTTATGTTTACGTACAGGAGATGCATTCTTAGGAAGAGCTTGCAAGGCCTCGTAATTACCCTCGGCCTTAAGTTGAGCTCTCTTTTCTGCATACTTGGCGCAAAGTTTAGCCCTTTTTACCTCACGGGCCTTCATTGATTCTTTTGCCATATCTTATTTCTTAATATTTTTAAAAGGTAAACCAAATTCCTTCAACAAAGCATACCCTTCTTCATCTGTCTTTGCAGAAGTTACAAAGGTAATATTCATTCCTAATATTTTCTGAATGGAATCAATATTTATTTCTGGGAAGATAATTTGTTCTTCTATTCCTAAAGTATAGTTACCCATACCATCGAACTTAGACTCTATTCCTTTGAAGTCACGAATACGAGGTAAAGAAACACGGATAAGTCTCTCTAAGAACTCATACATTTTCTCTCTACGCAATGTTACACGAACACCGATTGGCATCTTCTTACGTAACTTAAAGTTAGAAATATCCTTTCTAGACATAGTTGCAACTGCCTTCTGTCCTGTGATAGCTGTCAATTCATTGATTGCAACTTCGATGATTTTCTTGTCAGCAACAGCTTGACCTAAACCTTCATTAATTACAATTTTCTCAAGAACTGGAACTTGCATTACAGACTTGTAGTTGAACTCCTTCATCAAGGAAGGAACAATACGCTCAGCGTACTCTTTCTTTAAACTAGCTGTATTCATTATTTAATTACCTCCCCTGACTTTTTAGAATAGCGAACCGTTTTTCCATCCTCTTTACGACGACCAACACGAGTAGGTTTCTTACTTGCTGGATCAATCAAATTCAGATTAGAAATATGAATCGATGCTTCTTGTTTTACTTTACCACCTTGTGGGTTTTTTGCACTAGGCTTAACGCATTTAGATACCATGTTAATGCCCTCAACGATTGCTCGTTCTTCCTTAACTAATACCTTCAATACTTGTCCCGTTTTTCCTTTATCAGAACCCGTATTTACGTAAACCATATCACCCTTTTTGATATTTAATTTGCTCATTTTTTTGTAATTTAAAAATTAAAGCACTTCGGGTGCTAATGAAACGATTTTCATATTTGTAGCACGGAGTTCTCTCGCAACGGGACCGAAAATACGACTCGCTCTCATTTCACCTGCACCATTTAAAAGTACACATGCATTATCATCAAAGCGAATATAAGAACCGTCCTGACGTCTAATTTCCTTGTTGGTTCTAACAACAACTGCCTTAGAAACCGCACCTTTTTTCATATCACTTGATGGGATAACATTCTTTACCGTAACCACGATAATATCCCCAACAGTAGCATAACGTTTCCCAGTACCACCAAGAACGCGAATACATAATGCTTCCTTAGCTCCACTGTTATCAGCTACGACTAATCTTGACTCTTGTTGTATCATATTACTTAGCTCTTTCGATGATTTCTACTAATCTCCATCTCTTAGTTTTGCTCAATGGGCGAGTCTCCATAATTCTTACAGTATCACCAACATTGCACTCGTTTTTCTCGTCGTGAGCGTGATATTTCTTCGTTTTGTTAACGAACTTCTGATAAATAGGGTGTTTCTCCTTATATTTTACTGTAACAGTGATGGACTTATCCATTTTGTTACTAGAAACAACACCTTGTCTTTCTTTTCTTAAATTTCTCATTTTAATCAAGCTCAATTAATTATTTATTTTCTCTCAGACTCAATTCAGTGTTCATACGAGCAATATTCTTACGAATAGCCTTTAATTGAGAAGGATCATTCAAAGGAGATACTGAGTGATTCAATTTCATGCGAACCAATGCCTCCTTTTCTGCTGCAAGCTTATCTTGCAACTCTTGAGTTGACAATCCTTTAATTTCTTTTTTAAAATCTGCTAGTTTCATATCCTATCACGCGTTTTGGTTTTGAGCATCATAATCTCGTCTAACAATAAACTTAGTAGTAACTGGTAACTTTTGAGCAGCCAAGCGCAAAGCTTCCTTTGCGACCTCAAAAGGAACTCCTTCTACTTCAATAACTATTCTACCTGGAGTTACAGGAGCAACGAATCCTTCTGGACTACCTTTACCCTTACCCATACGCACCTCTGCAGGCTTCTTTGTGAATGGTTTGTCAGGGAAGATTCTAATCCAAATTTGTCCTTGTCTCTGCATATAACGAGTTACTGCAATACGAGCTGCCTCGATTTGGCGACCTGTAATCCACTTAGACTCCAATACTTTAATACCGAAAGATCCAAATGCTAATTGGTTTCCGCGTTGAGCGATACCTTTCATACGACCTTTCTGCTGTCTTCTGAACTTTGTTTTCTTAGGTTGTAACATTTTTCCTTAAATCAAATTCGTTTAACAGAATTACTTTCTTTTTTTCTTGAAGCCTTGTTGCTTACCTGCTGCAGGTGAATTACCACCTCTGCTAATCTCCTTTGATGCAGCAAAGTTAGGTGCCAAATCCTTCTTACCATAGACTTCTCCACGGCAAATCCAAACTTTAATACCAATCAAGCCGACCTTTGTCAAAGCTTCAGTCTGAGCATAGTCAATATCTGCTCTAAATGTATGCAATGGAGTTCTTCCCTCTTTATACATCTCTGAACGTGCCATTTCTGCACCATTCAAACGACCAGATACTTGAACCTTAATACCCTCTGCTCCCATACGCATTGTAGAAGCAATCGCTGTCTTCGTAGCACGACGATATGCAATCTTACCCTCTACCTGACGTGCAATATTACTTGCAACGATCATCGCGTCTAAATCAGGTTTCTTAACTTCAAAAATGTTGATTTGAACATCTTTGTCAGTTATTCCCTTCAACTCTTCTTTTAACTTTTCTACTTCTTGGCCACCCTTACCGATGATGATGCCCGGACGAGCTGTACATACAGTGATTGTAACCAATTTTACGGTACGTTCGATAACTATTTTAGAAACGCTAGCCTTTGCAAGACGGGCATTTAGATACTTTCTAATCTTAGCATCTTCCAAGATAGTATCACCATAATTTTTTCCACCAAACCAATTAGAATCCCAACCTTTGATGATTCCCAAACGGTTACTTATTGGATTTACTTTCTGTCCCATCTAACAATTAATTTTGGTTAGCATTTGAATTAATAGAATCTACATAAATAGTCACATGGTTAGAACGCTTACGAATTCTGTAACCTCTACCCTGTGGTGCTGGACGAAGTCTCTTTAATGTTCTTCCTTCATCTACGAAAATCTTGCTTATAAACAATTCTCCGTTTTCAGCCTTTTTTTCATTTTTTTGCTCCCAATTATTGATTGCGGAACGTAGCAACTTCTCTAAACGATTAGATGCATCTTTCTTTGAAAACCTTAATACACTTAAAGCCTTATATGCCTCCATTCCTCTAATCATATCAGCCACAAGACGCATCTTTCGTGGTGATGTAGGAACATCGTTTAATTTAGCGAAGTAAAGCGACTGACGAGCTTCTTTTAATGCTGTTGCCGAGTTTTTCTTTCTTACACCCATTTTATTTTACTTTTTTTAATTTCCCTTCACGGCTTATTTTTTCTTATTACCACCGTGTCCTCTAAATGTACGAGTCAACGAAAATTCTCCAAGCTTATGACCTACCATATTTTCGGTAACGTACACAGGAATAAATTTATTTCCGTTATGAACTGCAATAGTATGACCCACAAAGTCAGGAGAAATCATGGAAGCACGAGACCAAGTCTTGATTACAGACTTCTTCCCACTTTCATTCATCGCTAAAACTTTTTTCTCCAATTTTACACTTATGAATGGACCTTTTTTTAATGAACGACTCATAAAAATTACCTTTTAAATTACTTTTTCCTTCTTTCAATAATATACTTACTAGAAGCATTCTTAGGTGCTCTTGTCTTGTAACCCTTAGCCAACAGACCTTTTCTTGATCTTGGATGACCTCCAGACTGACGTCCTTCACCACCACCCATTGGGTGATCTACTGGGTTCATTACTACACCACGGTTGCGTGGACGACGACCTAACCAACGTGAACGACCAGCTTTTCCTGAACGCTCCAATGCATGGTCAGAGTTGCCTACTGTACCAATTGTTGCCTTACAAGTACAAAGAATCATTCTGGTTTCTCCAGAAGGTAATTTTACGATTGCATATTTTCCTTCTCTCGAAGTTAACTGTGCAAATGTTCCTGCAGAACGAACCAATGCTGCTCCCTGACCTGGATGCAACTCCAAGTTGTGGATGATGGTTCCTAACGGAATGTTTTGCAATGGCAATGTGTTTCCAACTTCAGGTGATGCTTCGTTGCCTGACATCAACTGTTGCCCAACTTGCAAACCATTAGGTGCAAGAATGTAACGTTTTTCTCCATCAGCATAAAATAACAATGCAATACGAGCAGAACGATTTGGATCGTATTCAATTGTCTTTACTACTGCTGGAACACCATCTTTGTCTCTTTTAAAGTCAATTACTCTGTACTTTCTCTTGTGACCGCCTCCGATATAACGCATGGTCATCTTACCTGTGTTATTACGTCCACCAGTCTTATTAATTCCTCTTACAAGAGATTTCTCTGGCACACTTGAGGTAATTGTCTCAAATGTTCCAATAACTTTGTGTCTTTGCCCTGGTGTTGTGGGCATAAATTTACGAACAGCCATTTTTATTAAATATTGCTATAAAAATCTATTACTTGATCTTTCTTCAAGGTTACATACGCTTTCTTGTAAGCTGTAGCTCTTCCCTTCAATACACCTGTCTTTGTATAACGACTTTTAGCCTTTCCTTCTACCTGCATTGTATTTACAGATTCAACTTCTACGTTATACAATTCCTCTACAGCTTTCTTTATCTCTAGCTTGTTGGCTTTAGGAGAAACACGAAAACCATAGCGAGAATATTTCTCGCCTAGGTTTGTTAATTTCTCTGTTGTAATCGGTTTGATTATGATTCCCATCCTATTCAACCTCCTTATCTTAGTTTAAATTATTTTCAATATCCGCCAACGCATCTTCTGTTATCAATAAACATGAAGAATCCAAAATTCTGTAAGTATTTAAATCTGAAGAGATTACAACTTGAGCATTTTGAATATTTCGAGCAGACAAATATACATTTTCTTCTGGTTTTGACAAAACTAAAAGAGACTTTTTAGGTTTTATTACCTTTTTCGTTTCTTTATCCTTTACTTCTTTTGTCTCAATGTTAAAGTTTTTCAGCAAAGAAACAAAGTCTTTTGTCTTTGGAGCATCAAATTTGAAATTCTCTACAATGACAATTGCATTGTCTTTAATCTTTGCTGACAAAGCTGACTTACGAGCCAATCTCTTTGTCTGCTTATTCAACTTGAAACCATAATCACGTGGTACAGGACCGAATACACGTGCACCACCAACCAATACTGGTGAGTTAATATCTCCACGGCGAGCACCTCCTCCACCTTTTTGGCGGCCTAATTTTCTAGTACTTCCTGAGATTTCACTTCTTTCCTTTGATTTATGTGTTCCTTGACGCTTGTTTGCTAAGTATTGCTTTACGTCCAAGTACATCACATGCTCATTGGGATTTTCAATACCAAATATGGCATCGTTCAAAGAGACCTTTCTTCCAGTATCTTGACCTTTAATATTATATACACTCAGTTCCATTACTTATTTACAATTACAATTGAACCTTTAGCTCCTGGCAATGAACCTTTCAATATCAAAAGATTATTTTCAGGAATAACTTTTAAAACTTGAAGATTCTGAATAGTAACAGAGTCTCCTCCCAAACGACCTGCCATGCGCATTCCTTTGAATACTTTTGCAGGGTAAGAACATGCACCTATTGATCCTGGCGCTCTCAAACGGTTGTGCTGACCATGTGTTGACTGTTGTACTCCACCAAAGCCGTGACGCTTTACAACACCTTGGAATCCTTTTCCTTTAGATGTTCCAACTACATCAACGAACTTTGAACCTTCGAACAAATCTACCGTGATTTGATCTCCTAGTTTGTACTCTCCTTCAAAACCTTTGAACTCAACCAAGTGCTTCTTGGGTGTAACTGATGCCTTCTTGAAGTGTCCCATCTCAGCCATTGAAGTTCTTTTTTCTTTCTTGTCTTCAAAACCAATTTGGAGTGCTTCATAACCATCTTTCTCAATGGTCTTAATCTGAGTTACCACACAAGGACCTACTTCGACTACAGTGCATGGAATATTTTTTCCCTCGGCACTGAAAACGGATGTCATTCCGATTTTTTTTCCTATTAATCCTGGCATTTCAAAAAATTATTAAATAATTACTTAATTTCTACTTCTACTCCACTTGGCAACTCTAATTTCATCAATGAATCGATTGTCTTTGGATTGGCACTGTAAATGTCGATCAATCTCTTGAATGATGATAGTTGGAATTGCTCTCTTGACTTCTTGTTAACGAATGTGGAGCGGTTTACTGTAAAGATACGTTTGTGTGTTGGCAATGGAATTGGACCACTTACAACTGCACCTGTTGTCTTAACTGTCTTTACGATTCTCTCAGCTGATTTATCTACCAAGCTGTGATCGTATGACTTTAATTTAATTCTAATTTTCTGACTCATCTCTTTGAATCTATAATATTATTTATAATAAATCTGCATTACCTTTTGCTTCTGTTACTACAGCTTTAGCAATTGAAGAAGACACCTCTGCATAGTGTGAGAACTCCATAGATGATGTTGCACGACCAGACGTAATTGTACGTAAATCTGTTACATATCCAAACATCTCTGCCAATGGAACTTTTGCTTTTACAATACGTGCTCCTGAACGGCTAGTTTCCATTCCTTCTACTTGACCACGACGTTTATTCAAGTCTCCGATAACATCACCCATATTCTCTTCTGGAGTGATTACTTCCAACTTCATGATTGGTTCCATCAATACCGGTTTTGCCTTCTTACATGCCTCTTTGAATGCCAAATTAGCACAGATTTCGAATGACAACTGGTCTGAATCCACTGGGTGATATGATCCATCCATAACAACAACCTTCATCTTCTCCAATGGGAATCCTGCTAATACACCATTACGCATAGCTGACTGGAATCCTTTTTGAATAGATGGGATAAATTCTTTTGGAATATTACCTCCCTTAACTACATCCTCAAATTGCAAGCTTCCTTCAAAGCCTTCATCTGCAGGACCAATCTTAACAACGATATCAGCATACTTACCACGACCTCCGGATTGTTTCTTATAAAGCTCACGGTGTTCAACTTCTCTTGTAATTGCTTCCTTATAGTTAACTTGTGGACGACCTTGGTTACATTCAACCTTGAACTCACGTTTCAAACGGTCGATGATGATATCCAAGTGCAACTCACCCATACCTGAAATTACAGTCTGTCCTGATTGCTCATCTGTCTTAACTGTAAAGGTTGGATCCTCTTCTGCCAACTTAGCCAAACCGTTACCTAACTTATCAACGTCAGCCTGTGATTTTGGCTCAATTGCAATACCAATCACTGGATCTGGGAAGTCCATAGACTCCAATGCCATGTGATCTTTTTCGTCTTCTCCACAAAGAGTATCACCAGTACGAATATCCTTAAATCCAACACCTGCACCTATATCACCTGCTGAAATCACATCTACAGGATTTTGGTGATTTGAGTGCATTTGGAACAAACGAGAGATACGTTCCTTCTTTCCTGAACGAGTATTGAATACATAAGAACCTGCATCAATCTTTCCTGAATATACACGGAAGAAGCACAAACGTCCTACGAATGGGTCTGTAGCGATCTTAAATGCCAAAGCACACAAAGGCTCATCCTCACTTGGGTGACGAATTACCTGCTTCTCTGGATCATCTACTGCAGTTCCAATAATCTCTTCTGTATCCAATGGACTTGGCAAATAAGCACAAACAGCATCCAACATTGTTTGAACACCCTTGTTCTTAAATGATGATCCACATACCATAGGATATATCTTCATAGCAATAGTACCTTTTCTAATGGCTGCCTTGATTTCATCCTCTGTGATAGTTGAAGGATCATCAAAGAATTTCTCCATCAAAGCATCATCGCACTCTGCTATTGATTCCAACATTTTTTCTCTCCATTCATTAGCTTCAGCAACCAAGTTAGCTGGAATCTCTTCAACTGAGTACTCAGCTCCCATTGTTTCATCATGCCAAAGAATAGCTTTCATTTTAATCAAATCCACAACACCCTTGAATGACTCTTCTGCACCAACTGGGATTTGAATTGGACATGGGTTTGCTCCCAAAACTTCCTTAATCTGAGCAACAACATCAAAGAAGTTTGCTCCTGAACGGTCCATCTTATTTACATAGCAAATACGAGGAACCTTGTACTTATCAGCTTGTCTCCATACTGTTTCAGATTGTGGTTCAACACCACCCACTGCACAGAAAGTAGCAACGGCACCATCCAAAATACGAAGAGAACGTTCAACCTCAACAGTGAAGTCAACGTGCCCTGGGGTGTCAATCAAGTTGATTTTATATTTCTTATCATTATATTTCCAATAGGTAGTTGTAGCAGCTGAGGTGATTGTGATACCTCTCTCTTGCTCCTGCTCCATCCAGTCCATAGTTGCTGCTCCATCATGTACCTCACCAATCTTGTGAGTTAAACCTGTATAGAACAAAATACGCTCTGACGTAGTTGTCTTACCAGCATCGATGTGAGCCATGATACCGATGTTTCTTGTATAATGTAAATCTGCTTTAGCCATTTTTTTATAATTCTTTTAAGGATTAAAATCTGAAATGCGCAAAAGCACGATTTGCTTCAGCCATTTTATGCATATCTTCTTTCTTCTTGAATGCTCCACCTTGATTATTAAATGCGTCAGCAATCTCAGCAGCTAATTTATCAGCCATTGAGTGACCACTTCTCTTACGAGAGAACAATATCAAATTCTTCATGGAGATAGATTCTTTTCTTTCTGGACGAATCTCGGTTGGAACTTGGAATGTAGCACCACCTACACGGCGTGACTTAACTTCCACTTGTGGAGTGATATTTTCCAATGCTTTCTTCCAAATCTCAAGAGGAGTCTTATCCTCATTTGGCAATTTGTTCTTTACATTCTCCAAAGCCGTATAGAAAATATCGTATGCGATAGTCTTTTTTCCATCATACATTAAATGGTTAACAAATCTAGTAACCATCACTTCATTAAAGATTGGATCTGGTAATATGACCCTTTTCTTTGGTTTTGCTTTTCTCATTTTAACTCAAAAATTTTTCGTTTTTGTTTTGGTTGCTTGTTGCTTCAACGACTTCACTAAGTCATTTACTCAACCTTGAAGTGCCACCCGTAAAACTAAAACTTGTTCTACTTAAATTTTACTTACGTTCTTATTTCTTTCCTTTTGCTGGAGCTGCTTGACCTGGCTTAGGTCTCTTTGCACCATACTTAGAACGTCTTTGTGTACGACCATTAACACCTGCTGTATCCAATGATCCACGTACAATGTGGTAACGTACACCTGGAAGGTCCTTAACACGTCCTCCACGTACCATTACGATTGAGTGCTCTTGCAAATTGTGACCCTCTCCTGGGATGTAAGCATTCACTTCTTTTTGGTTCGTCAAACGTACTCTGGCAACTTTACGCATTGCAGAGTTAGGCTTCTTAGGAGTTGTTGTGTAAACACGTACACATACGCCTCTTCTTTGTGGACAAGAATCCAATGCTGGAGATTTGCTCTTGTCTGTAAGAGTAGCCCTTCCTTTTCTAACTAATTGCTGAATTGTAGGCATTTCGTTTTTTAATTTTTTAATATTTTACTTTTAATTTAGACACTATACTAAATGTGGCCACAAAATTACATCTTTTTTTAATATTAACCAAACAAACAAAATTTTTTTTTATTCAACCCCTTTCTCTGCCTTTTCTTACCTATAAATCAGCTTAATAAAGTCCTGCCCCACTACCCTTATAATATATAATAAGGTGTATTTCTTCCGCTCTTCTTATAAAATTCACACGCCCTTTCCTATTTCTATCATATCTTTTCTTTAAATTTGCACAAAATTTCGAGTTTATTTTTCTGAAAATATAAAAAAATGCAAGAACTAGCTAACAAGTACAACCCCACTGACGTTGAAGCAAAGTGGTATCAATATTGGTTAAATAATGGCTTCTTCAAATCAAAGCCCGACGGTCGTGAACCTTATACCATTGTTATTCCTCCTCCTAATGTAACGGGTGTACTTCACATGGGTCACATGTTAAACAATACCATTCAAGATATTCTTGTTCGCCGTGCCCGTATGATGGGCAAAAATGCATGTTGGGTTCCTGGAACCGACCACGCATCTATCGCCACCGAAGCAAAAGTGGTTAACAAACTGGCTCAAGAAGGTATCAAAAAAACAGACCTAACCCGTGAACAATTCTTGGAACATGCGTGGGAATGGACTCGTAAACACGGTGGCATCATTCTTGAACAATTGAAGAAATTAGGTGCTTCTTGCGATTGGGATCGTACTGGATTCACGATGGACGAGACTCGTAGCAAGAGTGTAATCAAAGTTTTCTGCGATCTCTATAACAAAGGACTTATATATAGAGGTGTACGTATGGTCAATTGGGACCCTAAAGCATTGACAGCTCTTTCTGATGAAGAGGTAATCTACAAAGAAGAACACAGCAAATTATTCTACCTCAAATATTATGTGGCTGACGATGATATGAAGGGGGCAACTGGCGATGAAAAAGAAATCATTCACCAAGATGCTAAAGGTCGATATGCAGTAGTGGCTACCACTCGTCCTGAAACAATCATGGGTGATACCGCCATGTGTATCAATCCTAAGGATCCTAAAAATCGTTGGCTTAGCGGTAAAAAGGTAATCGTTCCATTGGTTAACCGTGTCATCCCAGTTATCGAAGATGAATATGTTGATATCGAATTCGGTACCGGTTGTTTGAAAGTAACACCTGCTCATGATGTGAACGACTACATGTTGGGTGAGAAATACAATCTTAAAACAATCGATATATTTAATGACAACGGATCTATTAGTGAAGCCGCTGGAATGTATATCGGACAAGATCGTTTTGATGTCCGCAAACAAATCGAAATAGATCTGGATGCCGCTGGACTTTTGGAAAAGACTGAAGCTTACACCAACAAGGTGGGATATTCTGAAAGAACCAATGTTGTCATCGAACCAAAATTGTCAATGCAATGGTTCTTGAAAATGGAACACTTAGCAAAAATCGCTTTGGATCCAGTAATGAAAGATGACTTGAAATTCTACCCTCCTAAATATAAAAACACCTACCGTAACTGGTTGGAAAACATCAAAGACTGGTGTATCAGTAGGCAGCTTTGGTGGGGTCATAGAATTCCTGCTTACTTCCTTCCTGAAGGTGGTTATGTTGTTGCCGAAAATGAAGACATCGCATTACAATTAGCGAAAGAGAAAACTGGAAATCAACAACTTCAGAAATCCGACCTTCGTCAGGATGAAGACTGCTTGGATACATGGTTCTCTTCATGGTTATGGCCAATCTCCTTGTTCGACGGAATCAACAATCCTGGTAACGAGGAAATCAAATATTACTACCCTACCAGCGACTTGGTTACCGGACCAGACATCATCTTCTTCTGGGTTGCCAGAATGATTATGGCTGGATATGAATATGAAGGGGACATGCCTTTTAAGAATGTTTATTTTACGGGAATCGTAAGAGATAAATTGGGACGTAAGATGTCTAAATCACTAGGTAACTCACCTGATCCTCTTGATTTGATTGACCGTTTCGGTGCTGATGGTGTCCGCATGGGTATGATGCTCTCTGCTCCTGCTGGTAATGATATCTTATTCGACGAGGCTCTATGCGAACAAGGCCGTAACTTCAACAATAAAATATGGAATGCTTTCCGCCTAGTGAAAGGATGGGAAGTAAAAGAAGGTCTCGAACAACCTGAATCTTCTCAAAAAGCAGTTAAATGGTTCAATCAACAATTGAACAAGACCATAGCAGAAATCAACGATTGTTTCGAGAAATACCGTATCAGCGAAGCCTTGATGTCGGTTTACAAATTGTTCTGGGACGAGTTCTCTTCTTGGTACTTGGAAATGGTAAAACCTGCTTATCAACAACCTATTGATAAGGTTACCTACGATGCAACACTGGGTTACTTCGAAACCTTGCTGAAGTTGCTTCATCCTTTCATGCCATTCATCACAGAAGAACTTTATCAAAACATCAAGGAACGTGACACGAAGGATAGCATCATGGTAAGTTTACTCCCTAAGGCTGAAGATTTCTGTGAAAAGAACATCAACCGAATGGAAACAACCAAGCAAATCATTGCGGGTATCCGTAACATTCGTGCGGAGAAAGGTATCAGTCCTCGCGAAACATTCGAAATGTTCTACAAAGGTGACTTGGATGAAAAGAACAATTCTATCATCATGAAATTAGCAAACATCAGCCAAATTTCTAAATCAGACACTAACATCAACGGCGCGGCTGCTACATTTATGGTAGGCACAATAGAAGTCTCCGTTCCGCTTGGCAACAATGTTAATGCTGAAGAAGAAATCAAGAAGATGGAAGCTGAGATCACCTATCTTGAAGGATTCTTGAAATCCGTAGAAAAGAAATTAGGCAATGAGAAATTTGTAGCTAACGCAAAACCTGAAATCGTTGAAAATGAGCGCAAGAAAAAAGCAGATGCAGAAAGTAAGATTGCTACATTAAAAGCTAACATAGAAAAATTGAAATAACAATTTTCCACTAATAATTGAATCCCCAAGCGTACCATTTACTCTTGGGGATTCTTACTATCATGACAAACAAAGATCGATACATCCACATAAAAAAGATACTAGACAAGCTATTCCCCAATGCACAATTGGAACTGGTTTATGAAGATGACTACCAACTCTTTGTTGCTACAATTCTTTCGGCTCGTTGTGCAGATAAAACAGTAAATGAAAAGACACCTGCTTTTTTCAAAAAGTATCCATCTTTTTCCGCACTTTCTCATGCCAATAACTTTGAACTAATAACTTACCTAAAAGATATCACATACGCAGAAAGCAAAGCGCAACAGCTCATATCTTCCGCACTAATCATCACAGAAAAGTTTAACGGAACTCTCCCTCCTACAATAATTGATCTACTAGCATTACCTGGCATTGGAAGAAAATCGGCAAATCTCATCGTTTCCGAATTATACAACACTCCAGCCATCGCAGTGGACACTCACGTATCAAGAGTATCCCAAAGAATCGGTCTAGCTCCCCAAAAGGATCTATTCGAACAAGAAAAGCATCTAATGAGAATCATACCCCAAACAGATTGGATCAGATTCACACGACAAGCCATATTATTTGGACGATACATCTGCACGTTCAACGCCCCAAAATGTACAAATTGTTCCGCAAAAGAATTTTGCAACACATACACACCCAACACACCCGACGAGCCCTCCCTATTTTAACCCAGTGTAAACTCTATACTACAAATTTTGTACGACAATATTTAAAGCTAGTCATTTTTTATTTATAATTTGATAACCAATAACATACACTATTGTTCCTACAACAAATGCATATATTTCAGCAATAAGATTGTCAGCTGGTCCAAGACATTCATTCTTTATCTCCAATATAAAAATGCTAATGAATGACACAACAACAAAAGAAACAACCGTAGTGATTATAAGCATCAGCGTTTTAACCACTTGTTCCATTCTATCTCCCTTAAATGAAAAGAAACAGACAATCAAGCTGATGAAATAAGACACAACAATCATATTGCCATCAACAATAGGATGGAACCAAAATAAAATTGCGACAATAACACCTACCAACAATGATGCGATTATCCCCAATCTTGAAGAGAACAAATTGGACACTATTAATCTCACTACCATAGTAAATTGTAGAGCAACCACCATAGCCGCATCTTTCGTAGGAGGTGGCCAGGATCCCTCACCAAATGGTTCATAAACACTTAAATACAATACAAAAAAGATTGATAAAAGAATTTCTGCTGGACATTTAACCACTATATTGTACAACTTTTGCATATTATTAATTTTAGATTAAAGGATAATCGTGAACACGAATATGAAGACAACTAATACAAATGTAGAAAATATACATAAAAAAAGGCGATTGTCTTGAACAATCGCCTTCCAATTCAATATTTATTACAAGATTATTTATCTTCAATTGCTTTCCAAGCAAAAGCAGCAATAGCAGCACCAATGAATGGACCAACGATAAAGATCCAAAGGTTAGTCAGTGCAGTACCTCCTTGGAACAATGCAGGAGCAATAGAACGAGCTGGATTTACAGAAGTACCCGTATAACGGATACATACCAAGTGAACCAAAATCAAGCAAAGACCGATAGCCAATCCTGCGAAATTTCCAGCACCTTTCTTTGAGTCTGTCGTTCCTAAAACAGTGAAAACGAACACACAAGTAAATACGATCTCAGCTAACAAACCGCCTGCGACAGAGACACCTGATTGAAGGTCATTAGCACCGGTTCCCTCTAATCCTGCATTAGATGTCAACACATATAAAATACATGAACCGATCAACGCACCAAGGACTTGGAATACCATATACATACCAGCCTCTTTTGTTGAAATTCTCTTGGTAAGCAAGCATCCCAACGTAATTGCAGGATTGATATGACATCCACTTGTACCCCCAATTGTATAAGCCATTGCAACAACTGCAAGGCCAAATGCCATTGAAGTACCCACTACACTTGCTGTGTCAGTTCCACAACTTAAACTTACGGCTGCACCGCAACCCATCAGTACCAACACCATGGTACCAAACATTTCTGCTAAATACTTTTTCATTGTTGAAATTTTTTAATCCTTATATTTTAATTAATTAAAATCTCCAACCTAAAGTAGCTGATATGTTATGATTCTTCAAGTTCATGATAGAAGCCGTTTCATCTTGAGGAACCATTGGGAAATAATTCACCTCCTGGTTTCTGAACATATAGGCTACATCACAATAGAAATGTTCTCCCTCATAACCTGCACCTGCTGTAATATAATGAACCTGCTGAGGTATTGAATATGAACGCATCATATACTTATTAGCCCAGTTCTCTGCGACATATTTCATTGGAGAACCCATATAAGCATATCCTGCACGAAGAGCAAATTCATCGATTATCTTCACTTCAGCACCAAACTTCATTGTCAGAGTTTTTTTAAACTCATTTTGAATAATATCACATTCATTTTCATTCTTTACACCATCATTCTTTATACGCATTGATGAGTAATCATCGTAATCAAATTCAGCACCAATCAATGCACGCTTACCAATAACGAAGCCCAAGCTTCCCTGCATCTTAAATGGAGTTCTCATATTATAAGTAAGATATGAATGTTCTATCTCTGGTTGATCAGGATACTGATTGTTGTAATCCATCTCGATAGAATACTCCTCATCCAACGTGTAAATCGTAGGTGTATGTATAGCGAAACCTACACGGAAGAAATCGGTTGCCTTAACCATAGCTCCTAATTTAAAATTACAGCCATAACCATCCACACGATAATAATTATCCAAATAGAACATATCCTTACTATCATTCAAAGACTCTTCTTCGTACAAAGCCTTTTGTGAATAAGTCATGTTCGTCACACCCAAAGCAGCACCCAAATATACACGATTGCTGATATTCATACCATAAGAGAAATCCCACTCTCCTACTTTTCCTGACTCAATAAAACGAGCCTTTTTATCGTAATTATCATGTGTGCTGAAACTGGATGAATACTTGCCATCGCCATTAAGTTCTACCAACCCAAGATCGTCTGCAGCTTTAAAGATAACATCAAGAGAGTTTTCCGAACAAATTGCATCCGAAAGAGAACTTCCATTATAGTTTAAGCTATTTAATCCAGAATATCTTGAAAAATTCCGCAATCTGCTGTACGTAATACCCAATGATGAAGTGATATATCCCTTCTCACGCTCTTCGTGATTCCTGAAATTAATAATCAACGAAAAGTTATTCAACCCAACACTCAACTCCTTGTCATTGTCTAAATACAAATTAGGTGTGAATGAAATATCAAAACACTTATATACACCTATTCCTGCGGGGTTGTCTTTCGCACAACTTGAATTACCACCTAAAGCACCGAAAGCGCCTGCCATAGATGTATATCTTGCCGTACCCAACAATGGATCCAACTGATTCACCGACATTGCATCATATGCACTTTGTGAAAAACCTGTAAACGAAAGAGCCATCGCCCCCAATATCATAATACCCTTTTTCATATCAATTCAATATTTATTATTATAAAATTATGAAATCTCTATTTTAATAGAATTATCTTCTTCCTCCACCTGAGCTTCTTCCACTAGAAGAACCACCCGATCTTGAAGAGCCTCCACTATAGCTACTTCCGCCACTTCTTGATGAACCGCCACTATAGCTGCTTCCACCACTTCTGCTTGAGCCACCACTATAGCTACTTCCTCCACTGTAACTGCTTCCACCGCTTCTAGTTGAGCCACCGCTATAACTGCTTCCGCTTCTTGATGAGCCATTACTATAAGAGCTAGAAGAAGAACCTCCGCTATACGATCTGCTGCTTCCACCTGTATTTGAACGATTCATTGAAGATGATGATCTCGAAGGAGAAACCGTTCTTGTTCCAGAAGTTGTAGTTGATGAAGATCTCGCACCTGATGTATTATTGGAACGTACAGCAGTGCTTGATCCAGACCTGATAGCCGATCCTGTACTTGTACGAACACCCGAATTAGCTGTACTTCTTCTAATGCTACTGTTTGAAGAACGAACGCCAGATGAACGAGACACAGAAGACGTAGAAGATGATCTAGTTGTTCTGTTCATCGTATTACGGCTTCCCGAGCTTGCTACGCTTCTTGCATTTGTATAACGTGGCGAACCGTAGTAATGCTTTCCGTGATGATAGTATGGATGTGAATAATAGGTCCAGTGACTGTATCCATGCCATCCATAACTATGCCAATGCCAATATGGATCATAGAAATAACCATGACGATGCCAACTATACCAGTATGGATCATACACATAGTAATGATTCCAATAGTATGGAGAACCCCACCAACTATAATAGTAAGGATCTGTCACATTCACCACTACCGTCACATTCTCAGAAGACGAAGCATCTGACGACTCTGCAGAGACTACATTAAAGTTCGCACCATGAAATTTATTCAATCTCTTGGTATATTCATAATCTCCATTATCCAAAGCCACCAACGAATCCGTCGTATAATCGCCTGACTTAACAGCTGCAGGATCAGAAACAACTATAGCACCATTTTCGAATGACACATCTTGTTTGTCCTTCGTCTTCATAATCAACATCTTTTCTAGATCTCCAGCTTCATCCAACACATTCACCGTATCTAGATAGAAATCATTTCCTTTGAGTGTTGTGTCAACGATATAGACCGTTTTACTATCAGATGCTGTATATAATTTCAAACCTTTCGATTTGAGAACAATCATATCATCATAATTGGCGACAGGGACCTTTTCTGCTTTCTTCTCTTTTGATTTCTTCTTTCCGTAATAATCAGCACCTGCCTTGGTTGTAGCGTAGATATCATCATACGCGTACACCGAATTCACTGCCATCATTCCAATGATGAGCAACATGAACACTTTAAGTTTGCTAACATTTACCATAACATTACCCTCCGTCACTTAAATTATTTTTTTTACTTTTGCGATACCAAAGTATAAAGCAAAGGTATAAAAAAACTACAAACCCTTGCATTAACTTTGCAGTAAAAGTAATTTATTTTAATATATGTCAGAAAAAAAATATACCAATTTACTTTTTTTATCGACGAAATTGAAAGCATCATGAAATATTTAGAAATTACATTTGACATTCCTTCTAAAGAAATTTATATAAAAGACATCCTTTCCGCAGAACTTGCCGACCTTGGATTTGAAAGTTTTTCTGATGAGGCAGATCCGTTTATTGGATATATTCCGCAAAACAGCTTTGATGAAACAAAACTAGCGGACCTTCTTGCTAATTTTGAATATGAGAAAGGTATCTCCTATTCATTAAAACAAGCAGAGGATAAAGATTGGAACGAAGAATGGGAAAAAAACTTTTTCCAACCCATCGTCATCGGCGACAAATGTGTTATTCATAGCACATTCCACAAAGACTATCCTAAAGTTCAATATGATATTGTCATCGACCCTAAAATGGCCTTCGGTACAGGTCACCACGCCACCACCAGCTTGATGGCAAAGGCGATACTCGACATCGATGTAAAGAATAAATCATTACTGGACATGGGATGCGGAACTGCCATCCTAGCTATTCTCGCCGCATTAAGAGGTGCATCCCCTATCACAGGCATAGACATCGACGAATGGGCTTATAACAATGCCATAGAGAACATTCAATTGAATCACACCGAACAGATCACACTCAAAAAGGGTGGCGCTGAATTATTAGGCGACGAGAAGTTCGACATCATTCTCGCCAACATCAACAAAAACATCCTTCTAAACGATATCAAGAAATACGTTAAAGTATTAAATTCCAACGGGTTATTAATCCTTAGTGGCTTTTATGAATCAGACATTGATGCTATCGAAAAAGAGTGTAATCAATATGGATTGGAAAAACTATCTTACGAAAAAAACAATAATTGGGTAGCCGTACGTTTTATAAAAAAATAATAATATTCAACAAAAATCTACTTACAAATGATTGAAAGAACCCCTGAATTTGATTTGGCAGACAAACTCATTTGTCAAACAAACAAAAGTTTGTTCCTCACCGGTAAGGCCGGAACAGGAAAAACAACTTTTCTGAAATATTTAAAAGAGAATTGTAACAAGAGACTGGTGATAGTCGCACCGACAGGTGTGGCTGCCATCAACGCCTCAGGAATGACCATCCACTCCTTTTTTCAAATCAACTTTGGACCGTTCATTCCAAATCAATCAAAAGCCGTCGAAATTCAAAAGTTCAGAAAAGAAAAGATAAACATCATACGAACATTGGATCTGCTGATCATCGATGAAATAAGTATGGTCCGCGCTGATTTACTGGATGCTATCGATGAGGTGTTAAGAAAGATAAGGAGAAACCACCTGCCTTTTGGCGGCGTTCAACTTCTGATGATTGGTGATACACAACAACTCACACCTGTTGTGAAAGACGAGGAATGGGCACTCCTGTCAACCATTTATCAAACGCCCTATTTCTTTAGCAGTACTGCATTGAAACAGATATCCTACGCTTATATCGAGCTAAAGACAATCTTTCGGCAGGAGGACGAACACTTCATCAATCTATTAAAC
Source organism: uncultured Bacteroidales bacterium (assembly GCA_902766045.1). Taxonomy (GTDB): domain Bacteria; phylum Bacteroidota; class Bacteroidia; order Bacteroidales; family Paludibacteraceae; genus UBA1181. Next base: position 46,339 of record CACXCA010000051.1, on the reverse strand, counting down.
AAAATCAGAGAGAATCAGTTTGACCAAAGCACAATCGACGAAATCAACAAAAGATATATACCCAATTTTCATCCATCAATAGAGGATGGATACATTCAGTTAACCACCCACAACTGGTCAGCTCAACGAATCAACGAACAGGAGATGAACAAATTACCTGGCATGGTAAAAACATTCAAGGCGAATGTCAAAGGGAACTTTCCAGAGGCAAACTATCCTACAGACGAATCCCTTTGTTTGAAAATCGGTGCTCAAGTAATGTTTATTAAAAATGATTCCTCTCCAGAGAAAAAATATTACAATGGGAAAATCGGTGTCATCAAAGAATTCGCAAGCGACAGCATCATCGTAACCGACCGACAAACCAACACAGACATCCATGTCTCTCCCGAAATATGGGAAAACATAAAATACAGAATCAACCCCTCTTCCAACGAAATAGAAGAGACCATCGATGGTACATTCGAGCAGTATCCTCTAAAAACAGCTTGGGCCATTACAATCCATAAGAGTCAGGGACTAACGTTCGAAAAAGCCATCATCGATGCACAATCATCTTTCTCTCACGGACAAGTTTATGTTGCGCTCAGCCGATGCAAGACACTTGAGGGTATGATATTAAGCACTCCCCTAACCCTAAACTCCATCAAACACGATCTTCGTGTGGAGGATTTTAATGATGCAGTGAAGCAACTGATTCCTTCCGAAACACAACTGAACGAGCTAAAAGCTGAATACCAACTGCAACTCCTCACCGATCTGTTCTCATTTCAGAATATCATCTCTGATCTAACCTCTTTTCATCGATTACTAATTGAACATCTGAATAAAAACTATCCTAACTTGATCGATCAATTAGATAAAGGTAAGACAGATATTGAACATAACATAACTGCCATTGCAGAACGGTTCCAAACTCAATTAAAACGAATCATTCATGAAAACCCGGACGCCATCAATGAACGGGTTCAAAAAGGTGTTGATTATTTTATAGAGAAATGCTACTCAATTATATTTCCGCTATACGAATCCTGCGGCACCGTAAGCACTGATAATAAGAGCATCGAAAAGCGATTGAACGAACTTTACGCTCAATTAACAATGGATATCAATATAAAAGCGTCCACTCTCATTGCATCTAAAAACGGATTTGATAGCATCGCCTATTTTAAGGCAAAAAATGACACATTACTATCCAATAACACTCAAAAGGAGCCCCAAAGCAAAAAAGACAAAACAGACTCCTCTGATATTCAACATCCTGAGTTATTTGAACGGTTACGAATATGGAGGAAAGGGAAAGCTGAGGAACAAAAGAAACCTGCCTATATGATTCTTTCGCAGACGGCTCTTATCAACCTTTCTAATTATCTGCCCACCAATGATAAGGAGCTGATCAACATCAACGGAATAGGTCCTAAGACAGCAGAACTTTACGGAAAGGATATCGTAGAAATCATAGAAGAGTGTATAATACAATATGATTACAAGAAGAGTGATATTCCAATTGAACCCAAAAAGAGAAATAGCACGTCTGATTCAACACAAAAAATAAAAACAAAAGATGTCTCCCTGAGGTTATGGAAAGAAGGTAAATCCATCGAAGAAATTGCAAATGCACAGAATCTAGCTACCTCAACCATACAAGGACATTTGGTTGATCATGTGGTACAGGGAACATTAAGTTTAGAGGCATTGACTACTCAAAAACGATTAGATGTGATTAAGGAATTCATGAAAGAGCATCCAAACGCAAATAAAAAAGAGATATTCGAAGGCCTCAACTCTCAATATAGCTATCCGGAACTAAAACTAGCTGAATGGCAAGCAAAAGGAGAAGAGCAATAAACATCGAGAAATCTATCGTATCTATTTATTCAATATTACAATATAATTATATAAAATTCTGAATATCTACAACTTATATAAACAACATAAAATTTTTAGAAAAATATTTTTTGCTACGAAAAAAGGTTGCGTTCGACAGTTGTTACTTTGCATCCACAAACGATGGAACTTTGGCAGACATGGTGTATGCGCAGGACTGAAAATCCCGAGAACGTGGTTCGACTCCACGAGGTTCCACTCATATTCGGGAGTGCTCCAGTGGCAACGAGAACGGACTGTAAATCCGCCGTCTAACGACTACGTAGGTTCGAGTCCTACCTCCCGAACAAATCGATGTCTAAGGTTCACCTCGGACATTTACATGGAGTCTGTAGCTTAGTGGGTAGAGCGTCAGATTGTGGCTCTGAAGGTCGCAGGTTCGAATCCTGTCATTCTCCCTATTCTTATGCTGTCACTCCCCTTTCGGGGATGATCTTTCTGAAGAAAAGGCTTCTTTCCAAGCGTTAAAGCAAGGGAAGAAGCCTTTCTTTTTTTGTACAGAGAAGCCAAGGAAAGATTCCTCGGCTCTCATCTATGCAAAATTCAGAATGGTAGTTAATCTGTTCTGAACCTTTGTGAGGACACTCCTCATCTTTTCCGAATCAGAGTTCTCTCTGTTTCCAAGGAGTGCGATGGCCTCCTTGATGAGTTTGCAATCATCCACGGATAGCGGCATCTCCGTGATGGAGTAATCGGGATCCGCATATCTATAGTAGATCTTGTCGTACACCTCTATCGGAGCGTTGTAGCCTAATTTGTCAGATCTCATGATCTGAATATCCATCTGCACGGTCCGGGTGCACACTCCTTTGGTGATTCCCTCCATATCGTACAACGCTTCGCTGCACGCATCCACGAGGTCGTCGATCGTCCATCTTCTGTATCTGTTTCTCAAACAGTTGTCTATCGTTTTGTACCTTATCAAGGCATTCTTATTGGCTGGCATAATTGTTTCTTCATTTTGTGATAAAAAAAATAGTTGGAATTTCCTTCGGTAAGGATATCCCAACTATCACTTGTTTCTTTGTTCTTTATCCGGTCTATTCTGCCGGGAAGAAATAACTATGCTTCAGGTGTCGAGGTAATCCTATACCGTTTGTGCGAGTTAGACTAAAATAATAGCGCGCATAACTCTTCCGTTCAAAACGATGATATCGTTGAACTGAAGTCTTTGATGTTATGTCTGCAAATAGTCTCATTCCGTATAGGATTTAGTTTGTTAATTGTGCATTCTTTTCGGAATGCGGGTGCAAATTTATAACATTAGAACGAAATCTTTTTGCGTGGTTTGAGAAAAATTTGTGTGGCAGTTGTCAAGGAATACTTGACAACTGAATTCCACAGAAATTATCATATCTAAATTGTAAAAATCAATTTGGCGTGTTACCATTCTGTTCCCTTCTTGTCGAACTACTCTAATTTTTTGAGTAGTTGATTCAGGTTCGAGTTCATGAGTTATATATATGCATCGTGAAACTATGATGTATTTACCCCAAGTCTTCAGATGAGAAGCGTAGGCTAAGCTCTATAACAAACGATATGCATTGATATTTTCATAGATTAATGTAATTATATCATCCGTTCTATTTATCTTTGAGCCTGATATCATGTGTCTGATTGCACCCTTGTAGAGACGCAATGCATTGCGTCTCTACGTCCGTAATTCCAACCTCAATCCAATGCATTAAAGAAATCCCCCACCTCACCTTCATACATATCCACTGCTTGCTTCATTTTATCCCGAAGATAATTTCGGGCATCTCGTGGATATAGGATTTGAACACCTGGTCCGTACGACATAAAAACAGAATACATCTCATAATTGATAACTACTTCAATGCTAAAGACACAGCTCCCATCCTCCTTATTCTCTTGAATAACTTTTTGCGAAGCATGAATGGGTTTGGTCTTAATATACTTGCTTTGCATATTATTCGCCCAAAAGACGATTCGACTAGGTTTGCTGTTGATGTTTTTGCTCACGCCCACCACGTCGTCAAAAAAGTGCTCTGGATCGAAGTCCGGATTCTCACGGAAAGGCACCTCCGAAGGTTCAACACTAACAATACGGTCAAGTGCGAGATTGAGCAACAAAAGATTGCTTGCCTTTGAACCAAACAGAAACCAACGGTTACGAAATTCCTTCAATAAATAGGGGCAAAGTATATACTCAACTGGTTCCCTGGCGGTAAAAGATTGATACATAATCCGCAACGTCTGCTTATTAGCGATATAGTTGTAAAGCGGCGTGAGTAAACGAATACCCATCAGGTTGGGTACACTATCAAAATGAATTATGGGTTTCCTATTATTACGGGAGATTGCCAATTTGTCTTGCAAACGGCTAACCACATCTGCCATCTCAGTAAATTGTCCAAAACCCTCCAATTGCCGCAACATATCAACCGCCTCCTGCATAACATCATAGTCGTTTTGCGACATGGGCATATTCATAATGGAATAATCTTTATCTGCATAACGATAATACTTATGCTCGTACACCTCAATCGGTGCGTTGTAACCTAATTTATCAGAGCGCATCATCTGTATGTCGCTCTGTACAGTTCGAACAGAAACGCCTTTACTGATTCCCTCCATTTCATAAAGAGCATCGGAACATGCCTCTACCAAATCCTCAAGCGTCCAACGTCGATATGGATTTCGAAGACAATTATCTATGGTTTTGTAGCGTATCAACGCATTTTTATTCGCTGGCATATTTTTCTAATTTATATTGGGTGTTTTTATAATTCATTCGGATTCCGATTTATACAGACGGATTGCACCTTTGTAGAGACGCAATGCATTGCGTCTCCATCATTGTACATACGTGCGATTGTAGAGACGCACGGCCGTGCGTCTCTACGGTGACCAATTGTGCTAAGATAACCTTTTTCTGAAGAAAAAAAACGTTCAAATAAAAAATTTTTTAACCTACGCAAATAGATTGCGTAGTGTCATATTTACTTTGCATTGTGAATCAAACGAGAAATGTATAACTTAATAAATTGACAAAAATGATAATCAAAACAATAAACAACCGTCTGGTTAAGATTTGGACCGACAATGTGGAGGAGTCGGCCATGCAACAAATTGAGAACTTGACCACCCTTTCTTTCCTCTTCCATCACTTAGCCATCATGCCCGACGTGCACGCTGGTATGGGTATGCCGATTGGTGGAGTACTCGCCTGCAAGGATGTTGTCATCCCTAATGCGGTGGGCGTTGATATCGGCTGCGGAATGTGCGCCGTAAAAACCAATTGGAAGGTGGGCGACATCCCTATGGATGTGCTCCGTAAGGAGATCATGAGGGGGATCCGCAAACGTATTCCTTTGGGTATGGACCACCACAAAGAGCCACAGGACGAGCAATACCTGCCTCAAGGATATGACTTGGATAAGTTGGAAGTGGTGAAACGTCGCTTACATTCCATTCAATACGAGGTAGGTACATTGGGAGGTGGTAACCACTTCATCGAACTACAAAAGGATGAGGAGGATACGCTTTGGATCATGATCCACTCGGGTTCGCGTAACTTAGGAAAGCAGGTGGGTGATTTCTACAACAAACTGGCAGCCTCTCTGAACGAACGATGGTACTCTAGCGTCTCCCCTTCCCTGCACTTACCCTTCCTTGCTCGAGGATGTAAGGAGTTCGGTATGTACTGGGACGAGATGAAATATTGCGTGGATTTCGCCTTGTGCAACAGACGACTGATGATGGAACGTATAGAAGAGGTGATTGCCAACGCACTGAAGGGAATCGAGTTCGAACCAATGATCAACATCGCCCACAACTACGCTGCTGTTGAGAACCACTTCGGGTCGGATGTCATCGTGCACCGTAAAGGCGCCACACTTGCCCGTGAAGGTGTCATCGGTATCATCCCAGGCTCGCAGGGTACGGCTTCGTATATCGTCGAAGGTCTTGGTAATCCTGATTCGTTCTGCTCCTGCTCTCACGGTGCGGGTCGAGTCATGTCGCGTAAGATGGCCATCAACACACTGGATATGCGACAGGAGGTGGAGATGCTGGAGGCGAAAGGTATCGTTCACGCCATCCGTAGTCAGGATGATATGCAGGAGGCCTCTGGTGCCTACAAGGATATCGATGAGGTTATCGCCAACGAGGCGGATCTGGTCAGGGTGAAAACAAAATTGTTGCCAGTGGCGGTAATCAAGGGGTGATGCACCCGTTTACACCCGCCCCCCGCCCCGGCATCACGGTGCCAATTGTAGAGACGCAATGCATTGCGTCTCTACGCCCCCGACACCCGATTGATATTTGAAAATATATTCACAATTTTTCCGTCTTATTTTTCGTAATTATACAAATTGTATATATTTTTACATTCATAAGACGGACTAAATGGTTCTTACTTCTATTAGTATGAGACCTTCGGGGCTCAAACAGGGCAGAACCGTAATTTCCGTCTTTTTTTTATGCGGCGGTAAGCTTTGTAATTGCCTCTTCTTTGGCCTAAACGTATGCTTACTTCTAATGGTTACTGTTGGTTCGAATCCAACCCGCCGCTCAATAACAAGGTCAAGGTCAGCATACTTCAAATCCGAATTATAGTTTCTCTGCTGACCCATTACCTTTTAAATTTTTACTGTTATGAATAACAATATTTTAACCAAAGTGGCCTTGCGCTACAAGGCAGTGTTCTTGGATGTGAACCGTGCGGATATCAACCTACAGTCGGAAGCGACCGCTCCCGTCTTGGCGTTCGTCCGCCGCTTGCAGGAGAATGGTTACTGTGTCAGCGAAGAGTTGCTCCACGCATTGAACAACGTCCCTGTGGATCGCCTCGCAGAGATTACTGAGTGCATCAATGAAGTGATGGGTGTGAAACTCAACTGGACACCTCTCGTCAAGGGCTGGGATGTGCCTACAGGTGAATCCTTAGCCGATCATCTCATCACTTGGATTGCTAATATCTTTGGCAAGAAGGCTGGTTTCAAAGGCACCACATTGCCTTGCGGTCACTTGATTCCAGAGGGTACCTTCCCACTGGAGAGATACAATGGATGTCCCTTCTGCGGCAAACCATTCGAGACCTCTGATTTCGTCTATAAAGGGCAAGCCAGCAAGTTGAAGGAACTGCGTCTGTTCACACTAAAAGATATGGAAAACGTCTTCCGTTCTCTCCTATCATCTGCTACCCCTTTGGATGGTACACAAGCGGATTCTTTAGCGCAGTTACTTCAAGTCTTCCCTTTGCCAGCTGATATTGACATTGCAATGAAGGAGACCGTCATGTTAATCATCAAGCAATTTGTGGCTCAAGGCAAGTCTGATGAGGCGATGCGCTTCTTGAAGACTCCGACCGACATCCTTCGCTACCTCTGGTTCGAGAAGACGGGCTTTGCGCAGATCATCGAACCAAAGACGCTTGTCGCCCACGCCAGCAAGTTATACTTCCACATGTGGGGACCACTCGACAGAAGTCAGGATGCAGCCATTGACATGAAGCGTAAACTAATGCTGAAATATGATCGTAAGACTTGTCTCTGTGTGGCAAAATGGCTGAACAATATTCCAATGACGGCTATCCAGTCGGTCGAGAACATGAACCCGAAGCGTGGTATGTGGGTACGCATGATCCGTGCACTCCGTTTGGGCGAATACTCCCGCAAGAAGGGCTTCGACCGCTTGGCAGAGATACTCGATCTCTTCTACAAGCAAGACTATTCCACATGGCAAGGACGTGTTGATAAGGCTCGTTCCACCAACGATGCGGAGACTACGCTGGCGCTGCTGAAGGAACGTCCGGGACTCTTTGCCCGTTGTCTCTTCGCTTCCATGTTGCGTTTCGGTGCCGACAAGACGTTGGCGGCTTTCTCTGAGGTTGAGGATCGAACGCCTGCCCGCTTACTGCTCTCGCTTTGCAATGCGGCAGAGACCTATTTCGACCCGAAGGCGGAGCGTCTGGCTCGTCCTATCACAGGCGGTGTCAGAACGATTGAACCGAATAAACTGCTGGTACTCTACGACGAGGAGGCCCTACAAGGAATGATGGAGGCGATCAAAGTGCTCTACCAACGTTCCATGACTAAACGATTCGCAGCACAACCGTGTGAGGCGAAGCGCATCTATATCGATCCTTCGCTCTATAATATCCCTGTGAGTGTGGGCGACCGTTCCTCCACTATTCAGGACACCTCCTGCGCATTGATGGGTACGCGCTTCCCGGTGTCGGGCGATGCTGTGCGACTCTTCCTCCACTGGGGAAAAGGTCTCGGTTGCCGTCCGATCGACATGGACTTGAGCTGTCGTGTCGCTTTACCAGATAACCAAATCGCGGAGTGCGCCTACTACAGTCTGACCTGCGTGGGAGCAAAACACTCGGGCGACATCCGTTGGGTGCCCAAAGGAGAGATGGGTACAGCCGAGTATATCGAGCTCTCCCTCCCTGAGTTGGAGGCTGCCGGCGCCACGTATGTGACCTTCACTTGCAACGCCTACTCCTCGGGTACGCTTTCGCCCAACCTCATGGTGGGTTGGATGGATTCCGCCTACGAGATGAAGGTGTCGGAGGAGACAGGTGTAGCTTACGATCCGTCGTGCGTGCAGCACATGGTGCGCATCAGCGAAGGAAACCTCACCAAGGGATTAGTTTTCGGTGTGTTGGATGTGACAAAGCGTGAGATTATCTGGCTTGAGATGCCTTTCACGGCGCAGACGTTACGAGGAGCGGACAGTGCTTCCATCGAGGCGTTGCTCCGTCGGTTAGAGAGCAAAATAACAATTGGACAACTACTCGACATTAAGGCGCAAGCACAACATCTTACGCTTGTAGAGAAAGTTGACGAGGCCGATGAAACCTACACGTACGAGTGGGCGCTCAACCCGGCGGAGGTGACGAAACTGCTGACAGTGTGATGGATTAAGAGGAGACCAACATCTCCTCTTTTTTTATGTATTCGGGCAAACATTTCGGTATTTTCGTACGAATTAACTAAAAACATTTCCGTATTTTCGTACTTTTTAGGCTAAAAAATTTTGGTAAAATTTATCATCAGTCTGAATTTCAAGCAAATAAATATCAAGCAAGGAAGACTTCATTCCATAATGATACCATTCATTAACTTATCATTCAAAAATAATCCGTAATATTGCATTGAATTATCGAGACATCATGTATGAACATGAAAAAGATTCTATTTCTTCACGGATTCTTTGCAAGTGGCCAGTGCGTTCCTGCTTTGGCCTTGCAAGAGGCATTTGCTGGTAAGGCGCAGGTGCTTTCGCCTGACTTGCCTAGACACCCTAGAGAGGCGCTTGAGTTAATACGAGGAATCATCGACCGTGAGCAACCTGACCTCTTATTGGGCAATAGTTATGGAGCCTTCTATGCACAAATGCTGGCGCCTGTCGTGGACATTCCAGCCCTGCTAGGTAATCCACACTTCCAGATGACAGAGTTTCTGAAACAACGTATCGGAGAGCATGAATACAAGTCTCCACGGAGGGATGGTAACCAGCACTTCGTCATCGATGAGACCTTGATAGAGGAGTTCGCATCATTGGAACCCATCCAGTTCAACAACTGCACTTCAGCGCACAAAGAGTGTGTCTGGGGTTTGTTCGGCGAACAAGATAAGGTGGCGCACTTCGAACCGCTCTTCCTGGAACATTATAGTCACGCCTTCCACTTTCCAGGAGCACATACTCCAACAAAAGAGGAGGTTTTTGCGTGGCATGCACCATTAGCGGAGGAAATGATGTCTCGCTATCCTCGTGAGACATGCAAAGATTAAAAAAACAGATAAAATTAGTATAAATGGATCGTAGTTCTCAAATCATTCGAACCAGTTGGGTGGGTATTATCACCAACGTATTTTTAGCGGCTTTCAAGGCTGTCGTGGGTATTCTTTCCAGTAGTGTAGCTATTGTGATGGATGCAGTCAATAACCTGAGTGATGCACTCTCGAGCGTCATCACCATCGTCGGTACTAAGCTCTCGCAACGTCCGGCCGACCGTCAACATCCTTTTGGCTTTGGACGCATAGAATATTTCAGTGCCATCATCATCGCGGTCATTGTGCTCTCGGCAGGTATCACCTCGCTCATCGAGTCGGTCAAAAAGATCTTCGACCCTACAGAACCTAACTACACGAAGGGAACGCTGGTGATCATTGTGGTGGCCATCGTGGTGAAACTGGTACTAGGACATTACGTGAAACGGAAAGGCGAGCAACTAAAGAGTGATGCACTGATCGCTTCTGGCTCGGATGCGCTGTTTGATGCGGTTATCACATTAGCGACGCTCATCTCGGCAGGTGTCATGCTACTGTGGAACGTGTCGCTCGACGGTATCCTCGGTGCCCTAATCTCCGTGGTCATCATCAAGGCGGGTGTCGAGATGCTTGCCTCGCCCGTCAATGAGCTCTTGGGCAAGAGCATCTCGGCGGAGCTCACCGATCAGATCAAGGAGGAGGTCTCTTCGATCGAGGGCGTGCACGGGGTGTTCGACCTTATTCTACATAATTACGGACCAGATGTGAAGATCGGTTCGATGCACGTCAACGTCTATGATACGATGTCCGCCCATGATATCCATGGACTGACACGTAAGATTTCCACGTTGATGCATGAGCGGCATGGCATTATCATGACCGTCGGTATCTATGCCATCGCTACGGGCGAAAACAAGCAGTCTGAGCTGCAGTCGAAGGTGTTGCGTGTCTTCGCCTCCCACAAGGAGATCATTCAGGTGCACGGGTTCTATTACTCGGAGCGTGATAACTTCCTCTCCGTCGATGTCATCCCTGACTATACCGTCCACGATGACGATGCGCTGAGTCGTCAGCTCGCTGCAGAAATCGAACCGTTGGTGCCTGGCGTGCGGGTGGCTGTCGTGGTGGAACATAACTATAGCGAGGAACCAAATATTAACCATTAATCATAAAATTGGAGGCTATTATGATAGACCAAATCATTGATTACAACAAGACTTTCGTGGCTGAGAAAGGGTATGAGAAGTATGTGACGGACAAATACCCTGACAAGAAACTGGCCGTGCTGTCGTGCATGGACACACGTCTGACCGAACTTCTTCCTGCTGCGCTCGGTCTGAAGAATGGTGACGCAAAAATCATCAAAAATGCGGGAGGCTTGGTCATTTCTCCTTTTGATTCAGCCATGCGTAGCCTGATCGTCTCCATCTATGAGTTGGGTGTGGAGGAGATCATGGTGGTGGCACACTCCCATTGTGGGGCTTGCCACATGAGTTACGACCACTTCCACCATGAGATGATTGCCCGTGGTGTGACCGACGAAACGCTTGACACCATTAGAAAATGTGGCATCAACTTGGAACATTGGCTGGAAGGGTTCAAAGATACACCAACCTCAGTTCGTAAGACAGTAGAGACCATCAAAACCCATCCGCTTGTGCCAAAGGATATTGTGGTCAGAGGTTTCATCATCGATTCTGAAACAGGAGCACTAGAAGAGATCAAGGCACAATAACAAAAGCAGAAAAAGAGAACCCCGAAAGTCTGAAGTTTTCGGGGTTCTTTTTTTTGATATACCGTTTGACAAATGACTATTCTACATTGAAAATATGGCGTATGAAGTTGTACATGTGAGGTTGAACGGATTTACCGTCGTGACCTGTACCTGAAATTGAGTGCCATACATGATCCACATTATTATTTTTCAAAACATTGTGATACTGCTCAGGATAATTACCTACTGTTCCATCGTTGGTTCCACCTGAGATAAGAAGAATGTATGGTTCAGGGTTTCCATCTTTTAGGCGAAAATCTGCCTCATTCTTTATTGTACCTTCGTGATCCATAAATTGATCTTTGGTAGGCAAAATACCAGGAGCTGGACAGGCTGCACCTACAAAACCAAACACATCCGTATGTTGGGTTCCAATATACAAAGCTTCACGACCTCCCAATGAGAAACCTGTGATAGCAGTGTTTTTACGACCCTCTGCAATCGAGAACTCTTCTTTAGCCCATGGCAACAAGTCATCAAGAAGATCTTTCTCAAACATATCATAGTATCTCATTGTCTCTTGATCGAACGCGAAACCACTCGGTTGTTCTCCTTTAGGAGAAGTGTACATTTGAGGGAAGATGACAATCATATCTTTGGTCAAGCCTTCGGAAATAGCGTTGGCAATCATTTTCTTTACACCCATAGCCTCATCAAGCATGGAATTCTCATCACCAAAAATACCATGTAGAACAAATAATACAGGATACTTCTTGTTTGTGTCGTAGTTTGGTGGCAACATCACTCTCACTTTCTTATCATGTCCTGCACTTTTTGAGTAATACTGATAAGACTTCACCTCACCATAACTATTATTTGGCACATCAGGTGCGAATTGTACCAAATCATCACGAAGTTTCTGCATTGTCTCCGCAGGACTCACTTCTGGAGTTATTTGTTCTTGTTCGCTGACTGTAAGACTATCTACATCAGAAATGGCATATTCTACGACAGAACCATCTTTCAACCAAAAATACATTTTGTCATTTTCAGCCATCGTAGTTGCTGCATATGCAAACAACGTCAGAAATGGAATGATTACTTTCTTCATATAGCATTTAAAATTTTAAGCGTTTTAAATATAAGTGTTAACTTTAGTGATTCTATTTATGGTATGACAAATGTAAGAAATTATCACCATAAAACAAGCATATAGGACAAAAAAAATGTTGATATGATAGTTTGTTCTTTAGATTGCATATTGATAACTTTGTTCACCCAACCGATTTGTTAATAGTACAAAAAACAAAAAATTGATCCTATGATTAAATATAAAGATATACATGAATTCAGGAAGGAAGACTTGGAGTCGTTGTTTCTTTCTGTCGAATGGTCTTCCGGTCATTACCCAGAGAAACTAGTGGTTGCCATGCGTAACTTTGAAACGGTCTATACCGCTTGGGAGGGTGACCAACTCGTCGGTCTTATCTGCGCGATGGACGATGGCATCATGACAGCCTATGTCCACTACCTGCTTGTCCGTCCAACACATCAAAACCTCGGTATCGGACGACGTTTGGTGGAGATGATGAAGGAACACTACAAAGATTACCTACGCATTGTCATTGTTGCCTACAACGAGGAATTGGATTTCTACAGTTCGTGCGGTTTCAAGAAAGCAGACGATGCCAGTCCGATGTTCATCACCACACTGTGGACCTAAAAACCATTTGAGATATGCAGACCATCGACACCACCAATATGTGCTCGCACCTGCAGAAGAAACTGTTCGAGGAGGATGGCATCTATCACCCTCTTTGGCAAGCTATGCAGGCAGACCCCGAACTAACAGCTGTGGTCCGTTCACGCCAACTTCATATCTACCGCAACGACAAGAAAGTGCTGGTGCTGGCGGGGAAGTCAGCGCCAAAGATTATACGGGAAGATAGAATTTGTGAACTTTTGAACCACCTATAATCCATTATTCAAATGACCTATATTCGTAACATACAACCCCAAGAAATACCCGTATTGGATGATTTCCTCTACGAAGCCATCTTTATTCCTCAAGGTGTGGTGCCTCCGCCACGTTCCATCATCGAGCAAGAGGATCTGCAGGTCTATGTCCGTGGCTTTGGGGAGTCACCTCACGACCATTGTTTAGTGGCAGAATGCGACGGAAAGATCGTCGGTGCAGTATGGGTAAGGATGATGAATGATTATGGACATCTTGACGATCAAACCCCATCGTTGGCCATCTCCCTCTACCCCACCTATCGTGGACAAGGTATCGGCACGCAGCTTTTGCGCCAAATGATGGAACTACTCCACCAGAAAGGCTATGCACAAGTGTCGTTGTCGGTACAAAAGGAGAACTATGCGCTCCGCATGTATCAAAAGGAAGGGTTCATGATTGTGGAGGAGAGAGGGGATGAGGTAGTGATGCGGGCGAGGTTGTAAGGAAAGGTAAAAGACAAAGATATTTTCACAAAAACATCTATCTAAACTAAAACCTGTGCCACGATTTGGCAGACCTATGTTTTTTCTTTGCAAAAAACACGAAACAAACAGGTAAAATATATAATTTGACTAATCACCAGATAAAGTCATCTAATATAGACCCAACTAAAACAAATTGAAAAGATTATGAATACTAGCAGCAAAAAAATCACACCAGAATATGTGGAAAGATTATCTAAATGCGAAATATTTGTATTTGGCAGCAATTTAGAAGGGCAACACATGGGTGGTGCCGCTAAAACAGCCTATGAGAAGTTTGGCGCAGAATGGGGAGTTGGCGAAGGTCACACAGGAAGATGCTATGCTATTCCAACGATGTTTGGGAAAGCAGAAGACATTCAGCCATACGCTAAAAAATTCATAGCCTATGCTAAATCTCATCCAAAGAATCGTTTTTTATTAACTCGTATAGGTTGTGGAGTAGCAGGTTTCACAGACATAGAAATGGCACAATTGTTTGAAAATGCATTATATGTCCCAAACATCTCACTCCCAAAAAAATGGATAGCAGTGATTGGAGCTAAGTTTTCATCGGGCAAAAAGTATTCCGAGGAAGAAAAAAATATTCCAACTGTCATTAACGACGAAACTTTAAAAAATCTCTGTCAAAAGCACCTCTATGAAATAGGTGCTGGTGTAAATAGTTTCATATCCAATATCAAGATTCGCTATGTCGAAGAGGATGGACGATTCGGTTACAAGTATTTTGGTAACTTCTTTTTCTTTGGCGATGATTTCTATGTTTGGGAAAAAGATGACAAATATGCAGAAGACCATAACCAAGACATCGTTATGGCTGTATTTGATGACGAATGCGAAGGGCGAGGATATGCACGAAGGGTTCTGTTTGCTGGTGTTATGACAGATTTCATAGACTGTAAAGGGAATAAAATTTATACAGGTGATGTCATCAAAGTAGGAAATAAAGAAGGTGTTCCGATATATTGTTATGCTGTTGGTGCTATAATCTATGAAGAAGGGAATGGATACTATTGTTTTATCCTTGACAACCATCTTTTAACATTGGACGAATGTGTTCAACAGCAATTCATGATGACTCGTGTAGGTACCGTATTCTATCAGTTGAATACAAACGATTTCATTAATGTCAATCAGCGGACCTTTGCATTCAACGGATGGAGGGATACGGAAGAAGATAGACAGAGGAAAATCCTAATGGCTAAATATACACCCAGTTTCTATCAAGAACTATGGGAATATGAAACACTAGAGATATTAGGGGTTGATTATGATTGGAAATAGAAAATAATTTATATTTTAGGACAAAAAAATTATAAATATGAGTAAAGGAAACTGCAATGAACAAGCAAACAAGGCTCGTTTAGGTTCAATGGGAGAAAACTTGGTCGTAGTAAAACTGATGGAACAAGGATGGGATGCATTCAATGCAAATTGTTCAATAAAGAACTTTAAAGCAATCGACATTGTATGTCTAGACAGTACAACACCAGAAAGTAAGGAGTTGTGGTGGAAACCTAAAACTGCATTAGTGCAGGTTAAAACTAGTGTGGAAAAAAACATTACTACAGGTTTTAGTCTTGAAGAAGCTCTCGACAAGGAATACCTATGGAAGATGGTTAAGGGTCCTTATGTTTTTGTGTCTGCGCAATGGGACAAGGTATCGGAAACCTACTCGTTCAGGTATTTCATTTTATCAAGGAGTCAGTTCGTTAATCTTATTTACGAAGCCCATCATTATTATGTGAAAATATTTCACAAAGATAAAAGTCTTGTTTTATCTGCACCTGCAGGTTTCAATGTTAGTTGGTTGGAAGGAAAGCCAGAGTTTTCTCCCAAAAACAATACTCATTTTGGAAATCCGTTGACAGAGTCGTGTGAAAACAAATGGAAGAATATCTGGGAAGAATAACAGGTGTAATACAAATGAATGTCTTAAATGTAATAAATATACTATGTCTTTCAAAACCCCAATACTAATTCTATTTTTCCTTCTCCCTCTCTTATCCTTTTCGCAGCAATTGCAAGTTAACATATTTGGGGGTGAGCCGACTGCATTCCTACAAGATACGGTCACGCAAAAAATCATCCTTGAGTTTATCGAGGAGGCGCAATTATCATCCGACGACATCTTGGAAATCCGAGGAAGAGGACCGAAGGATCTCCGCGAAGCCGCTATGAAATTGTCCCAAGCGAGAGCTGATTGGATTAGACGTTGGGTGCTTGAAAATGTTTCTTCCTCAATAAAGATTATCTCTGTAGGCATTTCCGATTATGACCCCCTAATAAAAGATCCTCAAACGGACTACGAGCGGGAAATGAACCTATTTGTAGATTTTAATGTAATTAGGGGGAAGTAAAACAGGTTTTGACATAAATTGTAAGGTTATACGAAACAATGTCTATCGCACAGCAGGATTCCCTGTCCGTGCGGTTTTGAAATAACTACAAAAAAACAACAAAAAAAGGTTGTAACGTCACCACCTTTTTGGCAACTTTTCTGTTTCTTTTGAACTGGGAACTGCGAATTATCTAATTTCATACAATTCCATAATATCAAGCATCTTGAATAAAGTCCCTTCGATAGCGGCGTGCCAACTGTGGTGGAAATGTCCGTAACACCAATGAGTGACGCCTCTCCCTTTCAGCATGGCATGAATGGCATCCATCGTGGAACGCTCGTCATGTATGTCAGGAACGAGTTGCGGGTCATTTATGATCCAAGTGTCGATACCTGATTTGTTTTGAAATTCACAAAAAGACGGAGCCGTATGAGTTATAACGGTGTCTATGGCATACTCTGCAAGAATCTGACTCATCCGATTCTCTTCGAAAAAAGGAGCCTCATTCCGCCAGTAATAGTTTGGAGAAAGAACATTTTCATCTATAGAATGTCCAAATCTGTTATGTTGCCTAATGTTCTGTTCCCATGCTGATATTCTGTAACTTCTATCCACAGAAATGGCTCCTCCGACACAAAGAACTACATGATTGCAAACATTGATAATTGAATAATCAGGAATGGCAAGGAACCGTTTATGTGCAAAAGTCTGTCCGTCAAAGTATGCAGGATTGTCGTGGTTGCCACGGATGAAGACAATCCTGTTATTTGCCTCGCTCATCCGTTTACTGTTACGTCTGACGATATTTTCGTAGTATTCTTTCTTTTCGAAACCAAAGCCGCAGTCACCCGCAACAATGCAAGTAGTATTCCTCATCTGATATTGCACACAAAGTTTGTGGACAAGCTGGTTGAATTCTCCGTGGATGTCCCCACAGACAACAAGGCATTGGTTGTCAGGGAAGTTGTATGTATGATAATTAGCAATTGACATGTGATAGATATTCCCAATAAGATCGAAGTTCGTTTTGTATGAAAATTACAACTTCTCGGAATGTAATAGTAGAAGTTTTTGTGATTTTTCGAAAGAAAGATTGCCATCTGACTTGCATCATTTGATTGTCTGCAAATGCCTTCCGAAAAAACATAGTGTCAGCATTGTATGTTGTATGCCTGTTTTCGAAAGTTCTTACAATTGCTTCCCGAAGCACATTGCTGTTATATCTTTCTTTTGACAATATATTATACAAGTCGTAGTAATCTTTCATGCGGCTACTCTGATCTGCAAAATCAACAACAGCATGAAATTTTTCGGCTATGACAGTTTCTATTGAGTATGCAAAGATACTTGCACTTGGCATCGAATTCAAAAGGACAGGATAATCTAGAACTATTGGCTCTGGAGTAACCACATCGCCAAAACCAATATCCATCGTCATTATCTGTGTTATCGTGTCCATGTTCACAGGTAAGCTGACCCGAATACCATGATAATCCCTGAATTCTGTGATATTCTGTGCAACTATGTGTTCAATGTCAAAGACTATTCCATCTTCTTCGTAAGGAATAGAACAAATTTCTCTGAAAGCAGATATGATGGACTCTCCTTCGTTACTAATGTTCTTACCAAGAAAATCAATATCTAAAGTGGGCCGTGCAGCAAATCTTTCATAAGCATACATCAATGCACCACCTTTTAGATAAAAGTTGTCACGATACCTTGTTTGCGACAATCTATACAATAGACGTTCCTGAAAGTATCGTGTAAGAATAGTCTGATAAAAGACATCCTCTTTCTTCGCAATGTTCAGTAGTTTACTTCGTATAGATTTTCCGTAGTTCCTAATAATTTCTTTATTCATAGTTTTATTTGTAGATATTGTTCAAGAATTTTCCCAACTCTAAGTTGACGTGCATAATCCATCAGTTTACTAAGATTTCTGTCCTCGCGTTTCAGATAGTTATTGATAATTTCGGAACAAACATCCATACCCACCTTATTACGGAACTTTACCGCATCACATACACATCGTTCTACATCATAGAGATGAATATTGAAACCATCAATGACCATGGTCATTACGCCAACGAGAAGTATGGATTCCATATAATGATGAATCTGTACCTTAGGAAATGAAGGTGTTATTATCTTTCTGCCTCTTTTAATGGCGACATGAAAAGCCTGTGGCATGGATGTGGTAAGTTGATGAATGTTCCAAGCAGACCAAAGGCACAGAATTCCATTTGGAACAACAGTATTGATGTCAATCATATTACCGCTCAATTGGTCAATATCAGCATAGACACCACGACGCACTTGAATGAGTTCACCCTGACGCACGTTCTCCAGCATCTTGTAATAAGCACCTCTTCCTTGCTTTTTAACAATGGTCGACGATATGTATGAGTTTTGTCCATTCATAATTGTTCTTCTGAGAAAACTGTACAAATTTACTACAAATAAATATAATTGTAGTCGTTTTGTACAAAATATTTGCGTGCAGTATAAACGATTATCAATGTAGATTATGGAAATTAGTGAGGATGAAACATCTGTCAGACATTGAATACACCCTATTCCTCATTCCCCTTCTTCAGCACCCCCGCCGCAATACTACCCGAAAAATTATGCCACACAGAGAAGATGGCTCCTGGCACTGCAGCCAACGGATATAGGGCGAAGTGGGTCGTAGCCAACGATGTGGCAAGTCCGGAATTCTGCATTCCCACTTCAATACTTATGGATGTTCGCTTTTCGGGCGGTAGTCCCATCAGTTTGCTGACAATGTAGCCAAGGGACAATCCCAGCATATTATGCAGTATCACAGCGACTGCTACAAGCAGACTGCATCCAATAATGTTTTGTGCATTATGTGAAACAATGATACCAATGATTGCCGCGATGGCAAGTGTTGAAATCATTGGCATATAAGGTATGACCTTCTGCGTGAAGTTTTTGAAATAGTGGTTGATGACAAGTCCCACGACAATTGGCAAGATCACCACCTGAACAATGCTCATGAACATACCCAAGACATTCACATCCACAGTCTCTCCAGCCAGTAGCAATACCAAAGCTGGTGTCACAAACGGAGCCAGAAGCGTGGGAACGCCCGTCATAGCAACACTAAGTGCAACGTCACCTTTAGCTAAATAACAGATCACATTGCTGGCAGTTCCACCAGGGCAACATCCTACAAGAATCACACCTAGAGCTAATTCGGGAGGCAAATTGAGCAGACGACAAAGCATCCAAGCCACAAAAGGCATTATGATGAATTGTGCCAACTCCCCTATCACAATCTCTTTCGGATGCATCAGCACAGGTTTGAAATCCGACGGTTTGAGCGTCAGTCCCATACCAAACATCACCACGCCTAACATAGGTGTGATAGCACCCGTACCCACCCACGAAAATGAAGCGGGGACGAACAACGCAATAATAGTCACGATCACGACAATAAGCGTGATATGAGAGGCAATCCAATTGGGTATCTTAGTGGTCATCATGATTTGTTAAAAAATATCTTTCTTTATAAAAACATCGCCAAATAAAATGGCATGGTTATTTTATTGCCATCAACGCCCACATTGCAATTTCCGAATTTATAACCATTTTCAATTCCTTCCCATGCCAACACAGTATTGAGCGACTGTGTTCGTCCATTTTTTGCTTTTACTTCTATGGGCAACGGGTGTGCATCAGAGGTAAGGACAAACTCTATTTCCACTGAAGAGTCATCTTTCTTAAAGAAATAGAGTGGACGTCTTTTCTTGTGCAAAATATCTGCCATTAAATTCTCAAAAATACCACCTTTAGCAGGACCAGCCAACACATCCTCTAATAATGCAGCCTTCATCTCGTAACCATACATGGATATCAAAAGTCCTATATCTCCCATGTATATGCGAAACTGGTCTTCCTTGACATACGATAGTAGAGGAAATTGCAAAGCAGACAAATTATAACAATAGGAAACAATGCCTGCGTCTCGTAACCAATCCAATGCATTGCCAAATTTACGAGCTGTTCCATTTCGTTCGACCACCGAATATTGGAATTTCGTATTTTCCTTGGTTAATTGTCTCGGTATTGACAAAAAACAGTTTCTTGCTTTAACACGGTCTGCAGAGTCAGCATATTTGGCTATGTCATTCAAATATGCTTGTACAATCTTCTCCTGTTCTTGTTGAACTATGCCATAATTGGAGGTCGCAAGAAATTGATTGACAACTGCAGGCATTCCGCCCACAACCATATATTCACGAAGATATTGCATCATCTTCTTGTGAGTGGACTCATCGATTTTTATCTTATCTGTAAAATGAGTTTTGAGAGAATCGATAAAATCTTGAGACAATCCGACAGCCCACAAAAATTCTTCAAAATCAAGCGAATACATATTTACTTGTCGTTCATAACCAACAGGGAAAGATGATACGGCTTTGTAGTTAACACCAAGCAGAGAGCCAGAGCAGACAACATCGAAAGTGTTGTCTAAAGCCCAAAATTTCAACGAAGTTCTTGCTTGCGGACATGCATGTATCTCATCAAAGAAAATCAGAGTCTTATGTGGTATAAATCGAGCAGAGGGTATATGTACCGTGATTCGTTTTATCATTTCTGAGACTGAGAGTTCTCCGTCGAAGGCATTTTTCAATTCTGGATTTTGTTCGAAATTAATCTCCACGAACGATTCGTAGTTGTTTTTTGCAAAATCCTCAATGATGAATGTTTTGCCTATTTGGCGTGCTCCACGCACTAAAAGACACTCATTTTTCTTAGTTGCTTTCCACTGCTTTAGATAATCTGTAAACCTACGTTTTAGCATACAATCATAAATATTTGATTGCCACAAAGATAAGAATAATTTTGCAGATTTTCGGAGGTTATTTTGTAAAAATTTGCAGATTTTCGGAGGTTATTTTATAAAAATTTGCAGATTTTCGGAGGTTTGTTTCAGATAAATGAAAAAAACAAAAACCTCTGCCACAAATTGGCGCACCTTTGCGTTATATTTGCAAAAAAAAAGTTCAATATGGCAAATAACGATAAAGGACAAAGTTTAATCAGTAAATATGTCTGGGTGATTGACACTATCTATCGCAGGCATAAGATATCTTTCAAGGAATTGAACGAAAGGTGGATTCACGACACGGATATCAGTAGAGGTTTGGATATACCCAAACGAACCTTTGACAACTGGCGTTCTGCCATTTGGGATCTGTTTCACATCAGTATAGTTAATGAGAATCGAGGTGAGTATCGTTATTATATTGAAAACGAAGGCGATATCAATGATGGAGAATTGCGTTCGTGGCTCTACAACACATTTTGTGTCAGTAATGCCGTAGCGAACAGTCAGAGCGTGAAAGATCGTATTCTTCTGGAATACGTGCCCTCCGGACAGGCATACCTGCAAACCATCATCGAGGCCATGAAGGAGAACCGTGTGCTCAACATGACCTATCATAGTTTTTGGAAAGACGAAGAGAAGATTTACGACGTACAGCCCTATTGTGTTAAGTTATTTCATCAAAGATGGTATATGGTGGCACAAGGGACCTATCATGATGGAGAGCCAAGGATATATGCATTAGATCGTATTCAGGAATTAACTGTGAAGGATGAGACATTTGAGATGCCGAAGGATTGGGATGCGAAAGAATATTTTGATGGTTGTTTCGGTATTATCACCGATCAACAGGTGGAGAAGCAGATAATCAGGATAAAGGCATCGGCAAGTCAAGCCAATTACATACGTAGTCTGAAGATACATGAATCGCAAAAGGAGGTGGAATGCAATGAGGAATACAGTATTTTCTCCTTCTTTCTTCGTCCCCAGTTTGATTTTCAGCAAGAGCTATTGAAGAATGGAGAAGAAATAGAAGTGCTTGAGCCTCTTTGGTTTCGCAACGAGATAGGAGAAAAGATAAAAAGGATGTGGGATAAATATAAGGAGGAGTGATTATGACATCTGATTTTAGCAAATACAGTTTTCTAGGCATACAAGATTTATGTCGTAAGCATTATAAGGAAATCATGCTTTCTCATGATAGTGACAAACTAAAAGCTGTTCTTGACAATAGACGGGTAAGGTTCATCACCCCCTTAGGGGAATTTGACTATGCCTATTTCGGGGATTTCACATTCGATGGCGATGTTATGATTCTTTGGTCGAAAGACATAGAATATACAAGATTCCATAAGCCTTTACACACTTCCACTTTGTTGTCACAGGTACCTGTCATCTTTGCTGGTGTAGATACCAAATACAGAGATGATCAGAATCAGGAAATATTCACAGGCGATGTTGTCTCACACAGGGGTTACACTTCATTGGTACGTTATTTCGGAGATTCTACGACTCCTAGCCTTGCAGGAGATAACTGCGATATATTATTTGAAAAAAACCGGGAAATGCACAAGGAAGGAACAGTATTCTCAGACATTGAGCCCACATTATTCACAGAGTTTATGATTGGAAAACTATATTGGCCGATTGACCAATTCATGCCATACGGCATCAGTCAAAAAGAAGTGATTGCAAGGGCATCAAAGTCGGAGAGTCGTCCAAAGTTTACAGATGACTTCAAGCCGCAAAGAAGAGGTCGGCGACTCATATACAAACAGTTGTCTGATGTACTTCTTGAAGAAGATGTTCTATGCTATTTGGCGAAAGAAACGACAGAAGACGGAGAAACACCCAACACCATTATGTGCGCAGACAATATCCCCGATGCCTATCATGGAGAGTTGCACACTATTAAATTTGCGACGACTGACGACTTTTATGATTCAATCCGAACAGCCTTTCATGAATTTCTGCAATATGCCCATAACAATCCAGAAAGGACATTTGTCTTATGCGATTTCAAAGAAGCGTTGGAGATTGACGACAAACATGAGGAATTCAAGACCGCAATGCAATTCGTAGAATGGTATAAATACAAAATCCACAATGTCATCGTACCCTTCTGGATTCTAAATAATATTTTGACATGGGATATGATAGGGAAAGACTAAAACAAATAACATAATAACATAAAAAATCATATAATATGGAAAATAATCACATCATCAGCATACAAGACTTGCTGAAAGGTTGGAATAGAAATTCCGATTTTGACAACGCGGACGAATCGCGAATAAAACTTGTAAGACACAGTAATGATGTCAAATCAGATAGTTGTATCTATAATGAATACAACGGATCTGTCTATAAACTGTATCGTACAGATTACGAATTATTTCAGAAATGGCAAAGTGAACAATCGGATAGCAAGATGAAGAATGTTGATTATTTGGTAGTCTTCCTTGCTGAAGAAAGTTGTGAATGTCGTTTCATAGGCGTTTTCAGAAATTATGGTCCAGTACATTCTACTTGTGATGAATCCTCTGTATATAACTTGCAAGAAGTTGAAGGATTCGAAGCGTTAAAAGATAAAGTTGTCATAGATTGGGGAAAGGGAACTTTATCGTGGATGCAAAACTGGCAAACGGCAAAGGAAGTTGTTCGCATTGAACAAGTAAACACAAGTGATGATGTTCCACATTTTACTCGTTACGAAGATGTTATATTAACATTTTCGCAACTCAAGATGGTTGTAGAGGACAAGGATTGGAAATCTAAACTTGAAAGTCTGAATTGTGTATATCTCATATTAGATAAATCAAACGGCAAGCAGTATGTAGGTGTAACATATAAAGATACGAAAGGTGCTAAGAATGGTATTCTTGGACGATGGACTGAATATGCGCAGACAGGACATGGCAACAATAAACGTCTTGTAGATTTACTTAAAAACAATGGCATTAGCTATGCAGAACAAAATTTCCAATGGACCATTCTTGAGACGCTTCCTCTCAATGTCACACCTAAAGTAGCCATTGATAGAGAAACTATGTATAAGATAAAGTTTGGAACACGAGATCACGGATATAATGAGAACTGAACATGTATGAAAGACTTTGCAGCAATAGATTTTGAGACAGCCAACAATGAGCGCTCCTCCGTGTGCTCCGTCGGCATCGTCATCGTGCGGGATGGTGAGTTTGTAGATTCGTTCTATTCCCTCATTCAGCCAGAGCCCAATTATTACAACTACTGGTGCTCGCAGGTTCATGGCCTTTGTCACGAGGACACGGACGACGCCCCCGTCTTCCCCAAGGTATGGGCGCAGATCGAACCGTTGATAGAAGGTTTGCCCCTTGTGGCGCATAACAGTTCATTTGACGAAGGATGTCTGAAGGCAGTCTTCCGCACCTATCAGATGGATTATCCTGATTACGAGTTCCATTGCACATGCGTTGCGGCTAGGAGACATTTCGGGAAACGCTTGCCCAATCATCAGCTGCATGTTGTTGCCGAGGCCTGCGGTTACCATTTGGAGAACCACCATCATGCGCTGGCGGATGCGGAGGCTTGTGCTTGGATTGCGAGAGAGATATTGTGAGTAAGTATGAATTACGATTTACCTTGAATACTAAACTATATTAAAAGAAATATGAAAAATCAAATTGAAATCTATCAAACAGAAGACGGACAGACACAGATTGATGTCCGACTGGAGAACGAGACTGTGTGGCTGACACAAGCTCAGATGGCAGAACTATTTCAGAAAGATCAGTCTGTAATAGCACGTCATATAGCCAACGTGTTCAACGAGGGAGAACTAGAGAAACAAAGTAATATGCAAATTTTGCATAATACTCTGTCGAGATATAAGCCAACGGCTATTTATAACCTTGACGTTATCATTTCCGTAGGTTACCGTGTGAAGAGCAAACGTGGTACCGCTTTCCGTATATGGGCAAGACAAATCATAAAGGACTATCTTGTCAAAGGCTATGCCATTAATCAGCGCATCCACAGAGAACAGATTGGTGAACTTCGCCAATTAGTAAGTATGCTGAGTCGCACAATCCAGGGGCAGCCACTGCTTTCCACTGACGAAACCAACGCCCTATTCGAGGTGGTAACGGACTATACCTATGCGCTTGATACGCTCGACAATTATGATTATGAACGACTGACCATAGACAAGACCACCAAGGAAGAACCCTTTCATGCAACATACGAAAATGCGATGGAAGAAATTCGTCTTCTTCGTGAAAAATTTGGTGGATCAGTTCTCTTTGGTAACGAAAAGGACGACTCATTCAAGAGCAGTATAGGTCAGATTTATCAGACTTTTGATGGGGAAGAACTATATCCAAGTGTGGAGGAGAAAGCTGCCATGTTGCTTTATCTCGTGACTAAAAACCACTCATTCAGTGACGGCAACAAACGCATCGCCGCCACCCTTTTCCTTTGGTTCCTCAATAATAACCGCATTCTCTATCGCAAGGACGGATCAAAACGTCTTGCCGACAATACGCTCGTAGCTCTAACCCTGATGATTGCCGAGAGCAAAACAGAGGAGAAAGATGTGATGGTGAAGGTGGTGGTGAACCTAATTAACCAGGAGAATGTATAAAGAAGGCTTGTGCTTGAATTGACAAGAAGATGTTGTAAATAATTCATTGTACTTTTGTCTCTTTTGTAAATATATAAATTACGATTAAATAATTGTCTCTCAAAGATTTACTAAATAAAATCGATTATTTACAATAGACTTTTGAATATTTTGTAATATAGAATTGAACATTTTGTAATAAACTTTTGAACATTTTGTTGTAAAAAATTGAACATTTTGTACATTTGCGATATAAAAAAGAAGGTAGCAAATGAATAAATATGTAAGACAAAAATACAATGAGATTGTTGAAAGAATTAAAGAGCCAAGGCGATTCATTCAAGTGTTAGCGGGGCCACGTCAAGTAGGTAAGACTACATTAATGCGACAGGTCCTGTCCAACATTGACATTCCGTATGTCAGTGAGAATGCAGATTTAGTGGATTCCACGGATACGGATTGGATAAGGAAAGTATGGCAATCTGTACGGATGCAGATGTTGTTAGAGGGACAGAAGGAAACGATTTTGGTAATCGATGAAATCCAGAAACTGAACAATTGGAGTGAAGCCGTAAAACGAGAATGGGACAATGACACGCGTAATAATATAAACATCAAAGTGGTGTTGTTGGGAAGTTCCAGATTGCTTTTGAAAAAAGGACTTACAGAGTCGTTGGCAGGCAGATTCGAGCTTATCCGCATTGGACATTGGAGTTATCTGGAGATGCACAATGCATTTGGCTGGGATGTGGACAAGTACATCTATTATGGAGGATACCCAGGAGCAGCGGCTTTTGTTGACAACGAAAAACGGTGGAAACGATACATCAAAGACTCGTTGGTGGCACCGTCCATAGAAAAGGATGTGCTTATGACATCCAACATCTACAAGCCAGCCCTGATGAGGCAATTGTTTGATATCGGGTGTAGTTATTCAGGAGAATTGCTTTCTCTGACCAAGATTGTTGGTCAATTGCAGGATGCAGGTAATGCAACCACCATTGCTCACTATATCAATATTTTGGATGAATGTAACTTGATAGCCGGATTGCAAAAGTATGCGATGGATGATGCACGAAAATACAATTCAATTCCCAAGTTTCAGGTTTACAACAACGCACTCTTAACAGCATTCAAAGGACGGTCATATAAAACAGATCGGATAGACACGGAAGCATGGGGACGATGGGTGGAATCAGCCATCGGAGCGCATTTGCTCAGTCAGGCAGCCGAACTAGATTACAAACTCTTTTACTGGAGAGAACGTGCCGACGAGGTGGATTTCATCATAAAATCTCAGCACAAATGCATAGCCATAGAGGTGAAGAGTGGACGCAGAGGTACCAACAAAGGATTACCACTCTTCGAAAAGACCTTCCACCCAGACCTCAGCTTTGTCATTGGTACAGGAGGTGTTGACATCGAGACGTTCTTGAAGAGCGATGTGGGGCGGTTGTTGTAAATAGCATCGCTGGCGGATGCGGAGAATTGAGGATGGATTGCGAGGGAGATATTGTAGACAGGGTGGTGTGGGTATTCGTGAAATTTGCGATGCCATTGAAGGAAAGACGCAGACTATTTTAAAATGGTAGAATGTGTAGAATGTTGATTGTTGTATGGTTAACAAATCCCCATTCGTACTCTTGGTAAATCAATAATTTGTTTTACTTTTGGGGATGGTGCTAGTAAAAGAGAAAGACCAATTGTGTATAATATTCTAATATAATAAATATATGCTACAAGTAACACAAGACAGTATAGTATCCATACGAAAATTCGTAACAAAGAGATGGCCTAAAAAAAGAGTGTCTGGTCAGGATGATTTAAATCCTCAATATGAGAATTGTTTTATTATGATTTCCACTCTTGTGGACGAACATATCGCTCATTACGAGTATTCCAATGGAAAACTTGAATTCCATCTTGAGGACAATTACTATGCTAATGCTTTTAATTACGGGTTCTATAAATATTTGCGAGATAATGCAGATACTAGCAACGGTGATTATAGATGGCATAATTGGTGGGGAATGAGACAAGGTCGTTTAACTTACGAACATTGTATTGAGGATCTATTAGATCTTGTTGATGCATTAACTCAAATGATTTCGTATATTGACGGTTTAGTTAATGATTATCTCAGAATTGTGGGACAACCTTCAAACAATAACATAAAGGAGGCATTGGTAGAGAGTCAACCGGATGATGTTTCAAATCATTTGTTGATCTGTAAGAATAAACAGCTACCAAATCCTGATAAAATGGAGGTCTGCAAGTTAACGCCTCAGGTTATGTGTATAAAAGATCTTCCTTTCTGTCATTTTGAAATTCCAGATTATCAGCGTCCTTATAAATGGAATTCCAAACATGTCAATCAACTTATAAATGATTTGATTGCATTTCAAGAAAAGAAAGAGTATCGATTAGGAACACTTGTCCTTCATGGGAATAAAATAGTTGATGGGCAGCAGCGTATAGTAACTCTTTCTTTGTTATTTTTCGTTTTGTACGAGAATTTTATAGCAAATTCTTCTCAGGATATTCCATATAATGATTTTTTACAGAAAATAAAATTGTACTGGCAACGAACAACATTTAAAAGCCCAATCTCTATAGCACATGTACGTGAGAACCTAACTTGCATTAGAGAGAGAAAAACTGATCTTGACAAGAAATTGTTGACATTTCTAATGGAAAATTGTCAATTTGTTGTAGTACGTCTTCCTAAAATATCTGAAGCTTTTCAATTCTTTGATTCACAGAATGCAAGAGGGAAAGATCTTGATCCTCACGATCTTCTAAAGGCTTTTCATTTACGTGAGATTTTTGAACTCAATAATCGAGACAAACAAAATATAACATATTGGCAGGATGAAGATTCTAAGACTTTAATAGGACTTTTTCTCTCTATGTATCGTGTTAATAGGTGGTCGAAATCATACTCTGGAAACAGATTTACAAAAGATGATATAGGTGTTTTTAAAGGGATTTCGCTTAAAGCAAAAAAATTCCCTTTTTATTTACAACATATAATCTGTCATTATTTCGTTAATGATTATGTTGAAAACAAAACAAGAATGATTGATGAGAACTATATGGAATATCCATTTCAGTTGGATCAAATATGTGTGAATGGAAGCCGTTTTTTTGATATGATTAGATATTATAGCTCTGTGTATAAACAAGTTCGAAAAAGTGATACGTACGAAGTTATAAGCTCTCATAAACACAGCGCTTATAAGGTGATATCTTTCTTGAATACTTATCCGAATCGTAATCGGCAAGGCGATAAATACACTCGTGAATTGTTCGATTGTATGCTACTATACTATATTGATCGATTTGGATTTGAAGAAATTGATAAAATAGTGTGGAAATTTTTCAAAGAAGTATATAGTATACGTATTGAACAGCATACTGTAAAATTGTCAACAATTGATAATTATGCTATGGATGGAAGAATGTTTAAAACGATTCGTGATGCGCATTCTCCTTTTGATATAATAAACATTCCCACGTATCAATTACAGAAAATCGCTGATAATGTTGATGAGAGTAAGGATGAATTACTAAAACTATATAAACAATAATCACAAATGGAAATGATAAGACCTTTAAGTATAAAGAATTTGTTGTCAGAATCAGAGTATCGGATTCCAATATATCAACGCAATTATGCATGGGGTATTACTGAGGTTACTCAATTGATACAAGATATTGCTGATTATGCAAAAGAAAGCGGAAATGATGATTATTATGTGGGATCACTTGTTGTCTTCCCTCATAAGAGCGAGAATTATTACGAAACAATTGATGGCCAGCAACGGAGTACAACTCTAACTATCATTGCATGTTCTATACGACATAATTGCAAAGAGTATGACATGGCATGGTACAAATCAGTAAATGTTTCGTTTGATTATCGAGAGCGTTCAAACGAAACACTACGAGGTATATATCAACATTCTAAACCTTTGCTTGATTCGGAAAAAATCAATACGGAGATAATGTCTATATACAATAAAATGTGGCATATAATTGAAAAAGAATGTGCAAACAGAAACCTTTGTGTTCTTAAATTTGCGGAATACCTTTTCTCTAAAGTTGTATTACTTAGAGTTGAGGTGCCTACTGATACGGATCTAAATCATTATTTTGAAATAATGAATTCAAGAGGAGAACAATTGGAGCAACATGAAATTGTAAAAGCTTTGCTTATGTCTGCATTAAAAAATTCGTCTAAAGATATGCAAACATTCAACCATATATGGGAAGCATGCTCTAATATGGGACGTTATGTTCAAATGAATATTGGTAAAGATTATAGAGGGCTTTTTTTTAAAAAAGATAAAATAGAAAATGTTGAAACTGATTTTGATATACTGTCAGAAGAGATGCCAAAAGTTACAGTTTTGGAGGGTAATGACGAAAAGTGCTTGCTTGATTTGTTTAGTGATGATTTGAACAATGTTCCATATGATAGACCTTGGGATGAACAAGGTAAGGATAAAGATCAACCGGAGAGTTTCGGGTCAATAATTAGTTTTTCTAACTTTCTTTTGCATGTTTTGAAAGTAATATATCCACAAGACGAAAAAATTGTACTTGATGATAAAAGATTGATTCCCATCTTTAAAGGATGTTATGAGTCGTCTTCTGACAAGGTGAATTTTGTCAAGGATTTCATCATGCGGCTTTTGAAATTACGTTATCTTTTTGATAAATATGTTATTAAACGTAAGTTAGAGAAATGGTGTCTTATGCGGTTAAAACATAAGGATAGTTTATATTATGGTAGTACGTTCTCGAAACAAGAGAATGAGGAAGACGTATATGAAAAAGAAATAATCATGCTTCAAGCAATGTTTCATGTGTCATTACCTTCGCAAATCTATAAGCATTGGCTTAGTGCTGTTTTGCTTTATGTTGATCAATATCCGGAAACAGCAAGTCGGGATTTCTTTAAATTTTTGTGGTCTTTGGCAAAATCATATATGCTTGATAGATATTTGGCAAAGGGGAATTTGATTCATTCATTTGAGGATATCATTTATAAAAAAAGCGGTGTTCCTCAGAATCGTATAGACGATATTGATTGGACAAACATAAATGTGGACGGACGTAGGGAATCAAATGGTCATAAACAAGTTGGAGAACAAGTGGAAAATTTTGTGTTTAATTTCTATGACTATATTTTATGGAAAGAACAACGAAATGCTGATTTTGAATTTTCATATCGTACTAGTGTTGAACACTTCTATCCACAACATCCTATAAACAAGAATGAAATGGACCCAGAGTGTCTACATGGTTTTGGAAATCTTTGTTTGGTTAGTAATAGCATGAATTCTAAGTTCTCTAATAGTTTGCCAGAGGCTAAGTATTCAAACTTTGGAACAAATAGCGAACAACTAAAAACATATAGTATAAAACTACAAAATATGATGCAGGCTATGAAGGAACATGATACGTGGAATGAGGGGAAAGTCAATTCAGAGTCTCAAGAGGCAAAAAAACTTATACTAAAGTATTTGAATTTGGAATACTAGTTTTTTTTATTATTATATCATACACATTCCTCCCCCGACCTCTGCCCCCATCCGGCAGAGGTCTTCTTTTTCTTTGTGCAAAAATAACGAATCACTAAATAGTTTAGATGTTATGAAGAAAGAGATGAGCCTATGGGAGAAAATTAACAAGGGGGATGTGCTCCGCGCGGAGGATGTGCTGATGTGCGTTGACGATGAGGAGGTCAAGGAGATGTTCAAGGAGGACGGTGGACTGCGTGCTTTCACCCTCTCTGCGGAGGCGGACGAGGATGATAGAATAGAACGCTTGAAAGAACAACTGAATGAACAGACCAAAGAGGGGGTGCCCTTTCGCCATGCTTATATCTGCATCTTCTACTCGGAAACACAACCTTTACTGGTCTCGGAACTGCAGACGTTCTGCGAATGGTTCCATTCTAGGTCCGAAAATATTATGATCATGTGGAATACGATTGCTATGTCAGTGCCTGCGTTTCAGACGGTTGTGCTGTGCGACGAACGTACAGACGCAATGCATTGCGTCTCTACAATGGGACGACAGGCGTCTGTGCCAGCAATATAATTTTAATTCTGATTATGAACGTTTTATTGTGAAAGCAACGATTTTTCTGAGATATTTCACATAAAACATCGAAAAATAATTAACTTTGTATACCAAAACACTTTTTAACTGATATAAACAAATCAAAACCTCGAAAAAGGTTTTTTATTTGTTTGCATCTAAGGTGGAAAATACTATGGTGCGGTGATTGAGTTACAAAAATGAGACAACCTATTGAATTACACAGTCTCTACGAACATGAGACAAACGCTTACAATCTGAAAGGTTTTCAACCTCAGATTGTCGACGCCGAATATCTAAAACAACTCGGCGTTACGATTGAACCTTCCGAAGAAACATTGGAAGGCCTTATCAAAGGGTCCAAACTCTTTATGGAACGGTTGAAAGAACACACCGTTATACCAAAGTCAATGCTCTATATGGAGGATTGTAATCCCGATGCTGTGGAGACTGAAATCCACAACTACACGGGGCGATGCCCTACCCTAACCTTTGAAGTGAACCCTATCAAGGGTTGTCATGTGGGATGTCAGTACTGTTTGGTAACCGACGGCATACACGAACAAAGGCTTGTGGCATACGAAAACTACCACCTCTATGTTCGCAAACTCCTAGAAGAAATGAACGGCACTTGCTGCGAAAAACCAAATGCCGTGACACCAGAAGATATCCAGGAGCGCAGCCGTCTGCTGAATGAATTAGCAAAAGCCATCGTCGAAGCTCCTGAAAAGAAAAAAGAGATCGAACGAAAGATTGTGGCACTGAGCCGTGGCAAAAACTGGAATCATTACTACTATTTTTCGCCAAAGACAGAAGCTCTGCAAGAGCCTACATTATACACAGGCATTGCTCACCGCATACTGCGTGAGTTTATTGCTCACTTCAAGAAGTGTCCAAACTCCAACGCACGTCTCTTTATTGCTTCAAAAGCTGGTGCTAAGCACCTCTTGGTTGAGAACGAGGGTGAAACCATTCTCGATCTATTCGAACAACTGAAAGGCAAGATGCAGTTCAACACCTCGGTGAGCATCATGCCAACCGCATTCCGCGACCTCTTAGAGCCTTATGGTGCTCCGATAGAAGAGCGAATGAAAGCCGTACGAATGTGTCAGGAACGAGGCATACAGGCTAACTCCGCCTTGGTGCAACCTATATTTGTGCCATACCTCACAGACGAACACATCAAGGAGTTCTTCGATATGCTCCATAATGTTGGTATCGTAAACTATAAACCGGAATTCCTCACTGCCTGTATGGAGAACTTGGCTCAGTTGGGACAATGGCTCGGTCACTTTGACAAAACAATGGAGCGCGACCTCTATATGGACTATATCAGTCCGAAGAACGCCGACCACCGCAAACAACGCGGACGTACGGCTCCTAATCGTGCTCTCTCGCTGGAAAACATACAGAGACTGATGAAATATACCGACACCATAGGAATGTCTACGAGTATCTGTTTCTGGGTACGTAACCAATTGCAGGTGCCTACAAGCATCATACCTATCATCAACCGCAATGGATTTCAGTGCTTGGGCTATCAGTCGAAACTGTTTAAAAATGAGAAGTAAGGTATGAAGAGTGAAGAATTATCGTGTCAAGACGTTTGTTATCAGCTGTTTGCTGACAAAATCGAGTATTACCATCGGTGGTATCACGCCAAACCGATGTTGATTACCTCGGAGCGGCGCAACGAACTGCGACGTATGCATGCATTGCTCTATAAATGTATCGCCTATATGGCGGAACACTATCGTGAGTGGGTTCCCCAATACATGCCCTTGGACGATAAAGTGATGGAGGTGCTGGACAGACAGAGTCGCTATCCCTTTCAGGCAGGTGCCTACAGACCCGACTATATCATCCGCGACGATGGTCAATTGTTGCTGGTAGAGATTACTTGTCGCTTCTTCGGACACGGTATATGGTCTTCCTTTTATTCTGAGAACATGTCTCAAAAGTTTGTCAAGGAATTAGGCATTTACAACGCTCTTCTCACCCACATGCGCGATATTATCCCTGCAGGTTGTCCTATCTACGTACTGAAGAGCAGTGACAAAACAAATGAGATTGCACTTTATAAGAAATTCTATGAGTACTACGGACATGAGGTGACTGTCTATGAGGCTGCCGAAGTGGAAGAACATATAGCAGAGTGGAGTCATGATGCGGTGGTGTTTAGTGCACTGAATCAACAAGATCTTCTCTCTTTTAAGATGGAGACGCTGCAAGCTATGATAGATGCACGGATGATGAACGACTTCCGCACTATCTTCCTTACACATGACAAGCGGTTTCTGCATCTTATCTTCGTGGATGACTTTACACGAGAGTGCCTCACGGAAGAGGAGACGACGTTCCTACGTCAACACACCATTCCCACCTATCTGCCACCGAGTGAGAATTATGACAATTCGGAGATATGGCGCGATGCCTTGACGCACAAGGATAAATACATCATCAAGCCTTACGACCTAGGCAAGAGTGTAGGTCTGTATGCAGGTGTGATGACCGATGAGGAGACGTGGAGAGATGTGATTTTCAATTCTGAAACCTCAACGTTCAACCCTCATTATATTCTTCAGCCATTTATCCAACAGCGGACATACCCTTGTGAGTGGGAAGGTAATCATTATGATGACTACGTGTGTGGCATGATGTTGTGTATGGACGATCTCTATTTCGACAGCGGAATGTTTCGCACGAGTAGTGCACCTGTGACCAACAAGGTGGATGACCGCAAAATGTGCGTCATCCACAGTGACATTGCAGAACTAAAAATGATTTATAATGTACTATGATTAACAGTCAACAACATATAGCCATAATGCAGCCGTACTTCTTCCCTTACATCGGCTATTGGCAACTCATCCATGCCGCCGACATGTTTGTGGTTGGTGACAATCTACACTATATCAAGCGAGGTTGGATTAATCGGAACCGTATCTTGGGCGAAAAAATCCGTCCACAACTCTTCGGCATCGAAATCTGCCATGCTTCCTGCAACCATCTTATCAGCGAGACAAAGCGTGTGGTTAGTCGCGAACGCGCGGAACATCTATATCGAACATTGATGTACAACTACAGCAAAGCACCACACTATAACGAGGCAATGGAGATTATCGAGCCTATCCTGTTAGATGAGGAACCCGACCTAACGCGCTATCTCTTCAAACAACTGAAATCTGTAGCCGATTATTTGGGCATCAAGACGGAGTTCAGGTTACTTTCGGAGGTATCACCCCGTTGGGAATGTAGGTCTCCCGAGATAATCCGTCGCACCTGTGAGCACTTTGGGTTCACCAATTACATCAATCCATCCGGTGCAGGAATGGAGTACTATGACAAGGAAAAATTTCACGAGATGGGCATAAATCTACAGTTTTTGCGACGAAACGAAGAGATCCGCTATAAGCAGTATTCAGATGAGTTTGTTCAAGATCTGAGCATCATTGATTTGATGATGTTCTGTTCACAAGACGAGTTGCATGAAATATTGAATCGGTATCATTTTTTATGAAAATGTTTCTTTTTTTCATAGATTTGTCGCTCACAAACAATAACAAGTATGTTGAAAGCGATAAAATATCTTCTTCCCCTTCTTTCTGTATTTCTCCTTTGTTGTTCTAATAATGCAAAAAAGGAGGAGAGGAAGTCTGAATGTACACAGGGGAAAGACTCTACTTCAGTTTTCAGTTTGATAAATAAGAAAACCGATTGGGAAGTGGATGGTCTTAAAGGAAAAGTACAAGAGGTGGATTTTCATGAAGGGAAGGTGCAAGAGGTGGATGGAAAGGTACAAGAGGTGAATATTCCTTGGTCCTCGGGTTACGCAATGTATAACATAAAGGGTAAGCGAATTAAGCAATATAAAGATGGCGTTCTAACATCTTATTTATATGATGAAGAAGGAAACTGCATAGGGTCAACAAATACCATATCTGTATGTGAGGAAAGAGGTTATTTCTATGTACCAACAAAAAGGGTCTTCAAACTGGATGAAAGGGGTAACAAAATAAAAGAACTAAGATATAATGGAAATGGAATTTTGCTTGAATGGAGCGAATACATCTATGATGACATTACAAATGAGAGGAAAGATCTGTCGTATGGATCGGGAGGAAATTTGGAGAGTACCTGTTTGCTCAAATACGATACGAATGGGAATATGGTTGAATCATTAGGTATAACCTACTTTAATAAGGGGGATACCCTTATCCGCAAGAACAGTTGGAACTATGTGCGTACATACAATGAGAAGGGTTACATAACACATGAGAAGGAAAAATGGGGTAATAAATGGGATAAATCTGTTGAGTATATATACGACGAGAAAGGAAACCTTGCGGAAAAAAATGAAAGAGAAAACGATTGCTATAAGAAATTTGTTTATAAACACGACTCAATAGGAAACATAATAGAGGAAACCCAAATTAGGACTTGGGATTGGACAAAGGGAAAAGATACAATAGTCAAAAGACATAGTTATAAATATTATGAGTAATTCATTGAACATAAAATGGTTAGCAGTAATGGCAACGTATATCTATAATATGATTACCAAAAGATTAATCCTAATTCTGCTTCTGCTCATTCCCTCTTTAATGTCCTATTCGAAACTAGGACCGCCCCAGTTTTTGAGATTGGAGGTTAATGTGTTTGGGCGTGATTGGACATTTCCGCAAGATACGGTCACTCAAAAAATCATCCTTGAGTTTATTGAGGATGCGCAACTAACAGAAAACGACTATTTGGAAATCTTTGTAAGGGAGAGGGAACATCCAGCTGCGGCTACGATATTGTCTCGAAAGAGAGCCGAATGGCTAAGACGATGGATACTTGATAATGTCTCTGTTCCAATAAAGATTGTGGCTTTCGGTGCTCCCGATTATAGGTCTCAGAAGGAATATCCCCCAACGGACTATGAACGATATCAGAATATGTTTGCGTATATTACTGTGGTACGGGAATAGATTTTTTATGCAATAATTACTTTGTACTGCATAAAATTGTATGTTTTTTATGCAATAGACTTTGCAAATTGAAGAAAAAAGCGTCTTGGAAACACTATCTGTACCCTCGTACATACGTGGCGAAACGGAGGATGTGCGAAGGAGGTTACTGAAAAAACCACGAAAAGGTTGTGACGTTACAACCTTTTTCGTGGTTTATGAGTATGCTTGCCGCTCAGTTTTTAGGGTTGATGAGATCCCTAAAATCATCGTAAATGACCTCCACGAAATCGGTGTCTGACAGGTTGATTTGTCCCTGAAACACAGATGAGAACATAATGTGTTTCGCTTCCTTCTTCCATTCTTCGACTTCGTGGGAGTCCCAACCGGCGTATCCATTGAGGTATTCATAGGTCCGTGCATATTCCCTTAGACGATCTGCGGTGTAATTGAGATTGTCGAAGATTGATTCTGTCGGGCCTTGGTCGGCACAGATAATCACATCCTTGCATCCAAACAGCTTTGCTCGATTATATATCTGTATCCGGTAATCGTGCAGCCATTCTCTGTTTTCGTCTGGTTGATGGAATGCTCTTTCCCAATGGTTCCATCTTTCCCGAATGTATATGTCAAGATCTACGTTTTCTTTGAAGATACGAATGCCTAAGTTCCTCTCATCATCCTCTATTTCGTATAGTTCGAAGGGCTCTTTCGTCTCATGCAGTATGATTCTTGCCAAATCATTCGTGAAAGTTGCTTTGTAAAATTTGTCTATTCCTACTAAATCCAGTATCTGCTTCGCCTGATAGTTTGCGACAGTTATCAGTAGTGGGCTACTCTTAGTATTGTCCACTTCGTATCTTCCCAGCTCAATTAATTCCGGCTCTCTTTTGTAATGTACGACATTACTTGCAATATCATACTCGTATTTTTTGTAATAAGCGAGTGTGACATTCCGCTCCATTCTTTTGGCTATCTCTTGGGCGGTTTTATATGGATCATTAACGGGCAGGTCATGCCCAAGTCCTATTTGTACTACATCCCATCCCATGGCTTTTGTTTTTATTTTCTGCGTATAATCTATTTGCCGAGGCAGTAGATAATATTTGTAAATATATACAATTGTTTGGATTGTTGAATATGATGTGAGGGAGGAAAAATAGAAAATATATACAAAAAGGTTGTAGTGTTACAACCTTTTTCAAAACTTTTTGTATCTTTACAACGTCAATTGAAACATTTGCAATCGTATGAGATATCTTAATATAAAGAAAGCGTTGGCGGCTTGGCAAGATATACAGCCACTATCGGAGAAGGATAGAGATAGGTTGAGTCGTCGTTTCACTGTGGATTTCAATTACAATAGCAACCACATTGAAGGTAACACGTTGACTTATGGTCAGACTGAAATCTTGTTGCTCTTTGGTAAGGTGATAGGTG
Source organism: uncultured Bacteroidales bacterium (assembly GCA_902766045.1). GTDB lineage: Bacteria > Bacteroidota > Bacteroidia > Bacteroidales > Paludibacteraceae > UBA1181. The sequence goes on along the minus strand of CACXCA010000051.1, from coordinate 8,191 downwards.
AAGCAGATGTTCGAGATGTACAGGAAATGACTGCGAGTAACGTGGGTTTGCGAATGATGTCCGAAGAGGCTGCTGTGAAGGAGTTACCACTGACACAGAACTTTATCCGTACGTTGCATAAGACACTGCTTCGTGAGGACTATACTGTATATCGAAATTTACCAGGTGGAGTACAAACCAGCTATGTGATTCATGCAGGTCAATATAAAACACGTCCTAACAGTGTCATCACTCGTTATGGAGATCGGTTCGAATACGCTTCGCCAGAGGAGACTCCTGGTTTGATGACGGACTTGGTGGACTGGTATAACAAAGCAGAGCAGGAAGGAAAACTTTCTCCAGTAGAATTGGCTGCATTGTTCCACTATAGGTATATTCGCATTCACCCGTTTGAAGACGGCAACGGACGTATAGCACGTTTGATGATGAACTTCATTCTGACACGTCACGACTATCCAATGATAGTAGTTCGTAGCCGTAAAAAGAGTGAGTATCTGGAGGCTCTTCATCAGACAGATTTAGAAGTTGGTCCAGTTCCCAGCGATGGCGCTCATGCGGACATCAAGGATATTCGATCGTTTCTAAAGTATTTTAATGAGTTGGTGGCTACGGAGGTTTACAATGATGTGCTGTTTGTGAGAGAGAAAGATGAAAACGTGTGGTGGTACGACGGTGAACGGATTGCATTCCGCACGCCCAGCTATACGAAGATCCTGAATGCAATGCGTACAGAGCCAACTCTAACTTTAGCAGATATGAAAGAGGTGACAGGCATCAGCATTGCTGCCATTCAGAAACTACAGGATCAATTGATTCAGAAGAAGTATGTGGAGCGAGGTGAGAAAGAGGGGAGTTGGAGGGTGTTTGTGACGCAGTAATATGCCATTGATATTATGATATAAATGCACAAATGCTAATTTTGTGAAGTAAAAAATTAAATAGAGTAACTTAAATGACATCAATAAAAGAAAAAATAGAAAAAAATAAGTTAGAGCTATTGTTGAACGCAGGTTTGTTTTTGTTGATTTTTGTGTCGATAGGTTTTGCCCCCGTGTTTTATAATTGGTATAGTAAAGATGAGAATGGTATATGGCTTAAGCGTCTCTATGAAGTGCTTAACGGTTGTCCATGGATTAATATTCCAATTTGTATTGTTATTCTATGTGTGTTTTTTCGTTGGATTTGTAAAATTGTAGAGGATAGAGATATTCGTCTCTATCGACCAATTCTTGCAGTATTAGGAATTGTAATTTTATTCTCAGATAAAAGTCAAGTTACGTATGCTAAGATTTTCTTAGACTTAGACTACAGATGTTTCTTGTCAGCTCTGTTTGTTTTTATTTTTGTTATCGCTGTAGCTAGATATTTATTAATTGTGTGGAGGAAATACTGTTCGAAAAAAGATCTTCAAACAAAAACAACAGATTGTCAAGCTAAAGGTTTCTCCAATGATAACAACTCAGAAGTAGATATATCAGAGTCATTAAAAAATTATGCAAAAGAGATTGTTGATAGATTATTGAAGACAGATATAACTGCCCAATCTTTTGCTTTAGGGGTGACAGGAGAATGGGGAGTTGGGAAAACTAGATTTTTAGATGAACTTGAGGAAAACATTAAAGAGCACGCCAATATTGTAAAGTTTAACCCATGGATGTGTAGTTCTCCAGAGCAAGTTACAAATGACTTCTTTGCCTCTCTACGTCATCAACTATCTCCTATATATAGTAGATTGTCTAATCCCATCAAAGAATATTCGCGCTATATTGGAAGTTTAGCCATTTCCTCGCACCCATGGGCTTCATTGGATTTTTTACTTTCCACTAAACAGGAAAGTCTTTTTGAAAAGAAAAAAACATTATCACAGAAGTTCTCAAAACTGCCTAATCCTGTTGTTGTTATTATTGATGATATCGACAGATTAGAAAGAGATGAAGTATTTGAAGTGTTACGTCTTATCCGTAATACTGCCGATCTGAGTAATGTGATTTATATAGTTGCGTATGACAAGGAATATGTAACATGTGTGCTTGAGGAAAAAAATATAAAGGATTCATCTGCATACCTTGAGAAAATATTTTCCATAGAAGTCCATTTGCCCAAAGTGGAGGAACATCTGATTTGGGAAGTATTATATGATGAAATTGATGCCCAAAATAGTCTCGACAAAGATTTTACAAAAAAATTGTTTTCTCATTTTGATTCCGATGACAAAGAGCTAATTTTAAGAATTCTTGATAATTATAGAAGGACGAAGCGTTTTGCGAGACTATATATGTTATACATAGCCTATTTGGGAGAAATGACAAAGGGAGAATTGAAAGCATTGGATATTTTTTGGTTGGAGCTGCTACAAGTGTATGATAAGAAGAGTTATGATGTGCTTGCTTATGATGCGAACGTACTTCTTTATCAATATGAAGATAGGTTTTGGATTAAGAAAGGTATTTTATTTCCTGTCAATAAAGAAGAAGTTTATAATGATACATTTAATGGTGAGCCATTCTGGAAAGAGAAAACGCCAAAGATTCTTGAGAAACTGTTTGGTAAACACGTCAAAAAAATTAAACAAAGTATATGTTATACAGAAAATTACGACAAGTACTTTACTTTGAGCGTGTCTCCTTTTAAACTATCAATACGAGAAATGAATGAATTGTTTGAAGCAAAAGACCCCCCTTATATCAGAGTAAAAAAATGGATTGACAGTGGAAAGTACCTTAATTCAATAGCCTATCAATTTAAACATATATCAGCATGTCAATTAGATGACAATAAACTTAAGACTTATATACATGGATTACTAAGTTTTGCAATGCTCATATCTTCTTACAAGTATATTCTGATTTGGCAGGAAGTAAAAAAAATGCTGTGGAATGAGCTTTATACTAATGGCATAGAGATAGAGAAAATCACACATGATATAGTTCTTAATTGGTTTAAAGAAAAAATATCAAAAAATGATTCAAAAGAACTATTGGTGTTAGGTAGACTGTTACATAGACTTTATACAACTATTTGCTCTGACGTGTACGGGAGAGAAGAGCCTTTTCATGAGTTAGTGATAAGTAACAATGAAATAGAGTCATTACTTGTTAATGTTATGGAAACTTATCTTATTGCAAATTCAGAATTCACAGCATTAGATGTTTTGACGGGGAAAGGCGATTTGGCATATATGTTTGAGAGTTGCTGTGTAATTGTAAGAGATGACATGGCATCTAACAATTCCTATGAATATAAACAGTTGGCCTACGATGTTATAATAGAACATTTCGCATCAAAAGAAGACAAACCAACGTTTGAGGAATTTGACAAAGCATTTGGAAACATTTTCAAACGAGAAGAGCCAGTCTTTGACAATCCAGATGAAGAAAATGAATATTATGCTCACATAGAAGAAACATATGAAAATCATATGCAAATGTATTTTGGTAGTTCTTATTATAAATATTATAGAGAAGAAGACGATAAATTGAAGAAATTCAAGAGTAGATGCTTCGTGAAGGAGAAAATTGATGGAAAGAACGCAGAAGATACTATTATACCTGTTGAAATCCATGAACAAAACACTAAGGCGAATCACCATACTAAGAAAAACGGCAAGGGGAAAAAGAAGAAAACCACCAGTTGAAATTTATGCATTTCCCTATAGCATTACTTTATATTGGCGAGAAAATAACGGTTTGTTTGATGAAGGAAATTACTTTGTCATGTTTTGGACAAAAGAGCGTAGAAATACTCCATGATTGAAAAGGACCTTCCAAAAAAGAGTGATTTTGTTAGATTAAATTTGTACCTTTACCATGTTTATAAAAGCATATTTTCTGTAGGTTTACATAAACAATTCCAAATCACACTTTTTGTTGGAGACAAGTTTGCTGTTTGGCAAATGGATTCTAACATAAATGCAGTTATAAAGTTATTACGTCAAACGAAGGGATAAGCATCCTTTATTGTGCTTTACGGTTTTATGAGGCTATGGATTAAGTGTATATAACAAATATCGCTTATGGGAATAATCTTCTTTCTGGCATTTATAGCTTTTATAGTATATGGCTTTGTTTCAAACCCCAATTTCACAAAGCGCAAACTGGCATTTGCTGCGTTAGCCACATCATTTTCAATTTCTATCATTCCAAGTTCTGTCATTGGAATAATAGTAAAATTTCCATCTGATGGTGATGCTCTTGGCGGAGGATTTTTAATGATGTTTGCAATGTTTAGTGCATTTATTATTTGGACAATATTGATTTCTCTGATCACAAATCTTCGTCCATTTAAAGCCTTATGTTACGGAATAGCCATCATTATGACAATATCTTTTGCATTCAATTGTCTGTTAATTGGATTCAACATGAGGATTTTCCTTTTATTATTAGCAAACTGTGCATATTTCATTCTCTGTGCTTACCTAATTGAAAAAGCCAAATCACTGCCACTTAAAATCATAGCAATCACATTAACTCTTACCTCTTTCGTTTTACCATTTATGGCACTAACCAATCCATCTATATAACAATCGACTCCATCCAATACAACTTTTGATTCATAATACTACACCGTATGTATCCCCTCCCTAACCGTCTTATATTTCAATTCCGGCAACAACTCTTCCCGCATTCGTCTTGTATCGCCATAATAAGACACTTTGCCGATGGTGATGAAATCTTGTGTCAGTGGTGCTCTACAGCCTGTGAGCAGCGACACTTTCTCGAAAACCCATGCGGCTGTACGGATCATCCACATCGGCATCACCCATGGTCGGTGCGTATGCCACTCCTTCGTCGCTTCATCCAGAAACTCCTTGAGCGTCTGAACGCCTTCGTCTCCTAGATGATAGATGCCCGATGCCGTCGGTGAGAGAATGGCTGCTTTTGTTGCGGCTACATAATCCGCCGTGGAAATAAGATGTATATAATTAGGCTCTTTCCATATACCCAATAGATAATATTTTGAAAACCAATGTGCCGCATCAATCATAAGAATTCCTTTTCCATAGACCATTCCACAACGTAGTATCACCTTCTCAAATCCCGTTTCTGCCATCAGCAACTTCTCCTCCTCCAAACGTGTCCTCGCATGTGCTGAATTGGGTGTTCCATCCAACCGTCCCGTCGCAGGATGCTCAGGTGTCGTCTCTCCCTCCACATGTGGGAAACTGAATAGCACCACCTTCTTAACTCCCGCTGTTCTCGCTGCTTGAAGCAAATTTGAAAAATATCGGGTGTTGGTAGTCGGAAGAAACTTCTCTGGATTCCCCATGAAAAGGATTCCTGCAAAATGGATAACCGTATCGACTCCTTGTAATGAAGCTTCGATTGTACTAACATCCCTCAAATCTATTTGGAAGGGTTTCACTTTCTCACTGTTCAACAAAGAATCTGGCAAGGGTCTCTTATGCCAAAGAAGATGCAACTCAACATCGTCGGAGAGAAGTCCCTCCGCCAAAATACTTCCTAAATTTCCTGCGGCTCCTGTTATTGCCACTACTTGCTTTCCCATACGTCAATAGAATACGTTTTCTGTACAAATATATGAAAATAAACATAAAACTCAATTTCTAATGCCAAGGCATTGACTCAACGGATTCAACACCAATTCCTGCATATACATGATACCCCTGCAATCTCAAACCACACACTTTCCATAATGCGTCATTGACGCCTTTACACAGGCCAACGTTTTTCACAACATAGTCTCCATCCTGATAGAGGAAAAAAACAATTTGCTTTCCCACCCTTCCCTGACTATCAAACAAATGCACACCATTATTCAATAAGAAAAGGCGTCTGCAGATGTCCAAATTCGTATAACCCATCTGTAATTCTTCTGGCATGACTAGGAGATCTATCTTCGTCTTCTCTTGGGTCATCATCGAGAATGATTTCGTTCGATTTGACAAATAGATGAAATAGCTAACATCGTCCGACTTATACGTAAATGGATTGGCATGGCTGTTTTCTGGATAATTGGAAACAAACAAATGAGAGACTTTTTCTATCTCCTTCTCATCATGCTCCATCGTCTGACACTCTTTTACAGGAGAGAATAGTTCACACACACAGGGGCTACCCTCAAATGCTGACGCAGCAATGCTCCGACACGAAAGTGGAATTGTCATCTGCGTTAGCGACTCACAATATCCGAATGTTCGATCCCCTATCGACATCAAATTATAAGGGAGGTGTACGGCTTCCAGATTTTTGCAATGGTAGAATATTCCTTCGTCCAGACTCCGAACATAACAATCCATAATTACTGTAGTTAAGCTATCACAGTATTCAAACACACGGTATCCAATCTTTTGTACATGACATTTCACAAAAACAGAACCCAATCTTTTACAATAAGAAAACGCACCATCATCCAACACCTCTAATTCAGTAGGAAGCGACAACTTTTCCAGTTTTTCACATCCTTGAAAAGCATAACGTCCAATCTTCTTCAGAAAGCATAAAACAATTTCCTCTAGGTTTACACAATTTCGGAAGGCTCTATCTCCTATTTCACTTGAAAGGACTCGAAGTTTTTTGAGTGTTGTACATCCTTCAAAAGCCCCTTCCCTTATAGAGCTTATTTTGTAGGTTTCATCTTTTAACCTCACTGAAGACCCTGATATTTCCAAGAAAACTGGTGATTTACTTTTTTCAAAACCATAGATTTCACATGTTTTTTCCCCTGTCACTCTATATATCAGTCCGTTTTTTACTATCAACTCGTTGTTTTTCATACGTTATATAAAATAGGAACACCCTTATTCTCCGTTTTTGTCCCGTTTTACAAATTTTTCTCCATCATAATAGAGTACCCACGAGCTACTTGACGTCACGTGTCTATTATCATCATTATCACCTTCCTCTGTTACCTTTTTTACGTCAATTTCATAAAACCCGTTGGTTATCCGATCGCTAATTGAACAGGAATAGTTTTCGTAAACAACTTCCCATTTCTCATTCTTGGGGTCATCTGGATCAGCATTACTCCAATTCTCTGTGTAATAACCATGTTTCTCGATTAATTGCATTTTATGTGGAGTTACAATAATAAAGAACGTCTTACATCGATTCCACGAAACATAATTAGGAACGGAAACAGAAAAATCAGAACGTAATCGAACTAATTCGGTGGTGTCATTTAGCTCTCCTAACTTTTCATAACCATAACCATTTCCTTCCGGACGTTCAATATCTTCGCTCGATTTATCAAGGCATAGAGAATCAATAATCTCGAATTCAGACGTTGATTTCATCAGAAAAACATATATGGTATCTCCTTCATCATCAATACCCAAACATGTATGGTTAACCGAATCTGCAAAATCTATATGGATGAGGTCACTTATTCCATCCGCCACACATAGCATGGAGAACATAGAGAAGATAAGTGTGACATATATTTTGATGGAACGAATAATCATAAGAAATAAAGATTTTAATGAATTATTATTGGATAAATTGTCATTCAACCGTTTCAACCTCTCGCTTTACAAATTTCTCTCCATCATAATAGAGTACCCACGAGCTACTTGACGTCACGTGTTTATTGCCATCATCATCGTCCTCCTCTGTAACCCATTTTCCGTCAATTTCATAAAACCCATTGGTTTTCCGATTACTAATCGAACAGGAAATCTCTTTCTTAAAACAATACTCCTTTTCCGTATCTTCATCTTCCTCCTCGCAATATTCCGAGTAATATCCAAGTTCTGTGATAATTTGAATTTTATGTGGGCTTACCGCAACAAATTCCAGGTCACAACCATTCCACCAAACGCCCAAATGTCTGCCCAAAAATGTATGTGTTAATTGGATCAATTCCGTGGAGTCATTTAATTGGCCAACAATCCAACCCATATTCCCCCCTCTACTACCACCATCTCCCATAACTTGAATGTGTAATGAATCAGAAATGATATCTGTTTCAGACGTTGGAACATCCTTGTTTAGATACATATAGATGTTAATGTTCTGTTCCCCTGTTATGTAGTAAACATCCAAATCCATTATTAGATTATCACCAAATTCTTCATGTTCTATGGCACCGTTTTCTAACACCCAATGGGGATATTTCCAAAGCGTTAGATTGTTATGGTTGATTTTCCAAAATCTTTGCATAATATCCATATCATTGTATGCTATAGAATAGAAATCTTTAGGCAACGACATATATTCCAAATGATAACATTCAT
>CACXCA010000050.1 GCA_902766045.1 uncultured Bacteroidales bacterium | reverse complement strand
TGGCAACAGTTGAACCTCTGCCTGAAGGTCTGGTACAGCACTACCCTCGCACACATAAACATTCTTTACTGCTGGCGGAAGAGCATCGCTGATCTTGATAGTCAACAACACAGGTTCGCTGTTACATGCCTTTGGATTGCTATTATCTACACGATATACCCAGCAATATAAATTCTTTGTGCCTCCTGACAACAAACTAACATCATACTTTGGAGTTGGGACAACTGAGCTATAAAGCATATCACTTACAGGCTGAGGCATAACATCCGATTCACTCACTGCAGAGTAATAATAAGTATAACCTGTTTCCTCTTCCCATGTAGGTTTTGTAGTTAATGCAGGGAATACATTATTAGCATCAGCATCAGCTTTGATGTATTGGATAGTGGCAGGATCTGGAGCTTGTGTCTCATAGACATTCACCGTGATATCACTCTTTTCACTCTCACATACAGCAGAGCCATCTGGCAATTTATACGTAGAAGAAACTTTGTATGACTGTGTACCCGCAACATCAGTACTTGGAATCATAGCAGACTCAGAAGAAAAATCATTTGCATCATACCACTTATAACCAGTTGCCTGAGTATAGGTAGAGAGTCCATAAGTATAATCTGCCGACAAAGCTGCAGCAGCATCCCCTTTACAATAATTAATTGTAGCCTCTGTGACAGGCTTTGGTGCATCATAGACAGTAACAGTCAACGGCATCTTCGCACTTTCATTTAGTGTACCCACCTCACGTTGAGAAACATAGTAAGTTGTCAAGCCAGTAGTAGCTGTTGAAATAGTTGGCACAGCAGATTCTGGAGATGACTGGTTCTCACTCAAATACCACAAGAACTCATAATTCTTACCAGCTTCAGAGCCTTCACCTTTTTCCACCAAACTAGACAGACTCGCAGGATCATCTTTTAAGCAATACATGACATTAGTAGTATTAGGAGCAGGTGCACCTAAAATATTTACAAGTACCTCTGTCAAGCCACTCATACAAGTCGATGTAGCATATTTTATTTCTTGATAAACATAGTAATAACACTTCTCATCATTTGTATCATCATTCTGAACTTTAGGAGCATTTGGTGTCAATGTGCCATCCTTTTCAGTTGGTTCAGCTTGTGTATTGAACTGTCCCATCCACTTGATTGTCGCATTTGGATCCTTACTAGACTCTGCAATTGAAGCGAGTAATTCTGTTGTACCAAAAGGAGCATTGATTTTTAGTAAAGACACAGGGCTCGCAACTAAGTCAATCGGTGTAGCATAGAACTCAGCATTGATTTCAACTGATTCACTAGCGCAATAACCATTTGCTGTAGCCACAGCCGAATAGAGTCCAGCTTTCGTTGGTTCTACAAATTCAAGAGTAGAACCCGTTTCATTCGTATTCCAAGTAACAGTAGCATCAGTAGGGATTGGCGTTGCTCTAAGAGTTGTCTTGTCGCACACATTAACAGCCACTAAAGAAACAGATGCAAGCGGTTTTACTGTAAAGTTATAAGCAGCAGGATTACTTGTACATCCATCCTTCGTCAGTGTATAATAATATGTATATGGAGTCAAGCTACCACTTAAAGAAGACAAATCTGTCTGTGCCGAAGTAGAAGCAGCCAACTCATTGTACCAATCTACTGTATAGCCTTTTGTACTAACAGGCAGTATGGACGCATCCGTAGCATCACCTGATTTACTCTTAGCTCCATTAATATACTCACAGAATGCTGGAATCTCACTAAGGATCTCACTAGGCACCTCTTTTACAGTGAAAGTGAACGAATAGACATCACTCACACATCCCTTATTATTTGTAAGCGTATAATAATAGACATAAGGTTCATCACTTGGTTCTGCCGATGCAACATCTGGCTCAGAGGCAACAGTAGTCATCTGATCATCCTTATACCATGTAATATCATAATCAGAGAACTTGCTCATAGAATCCTTCAGAATAGTAGCTCTGGATAGATCATTTTCACAGAAAGGAGGCACTACAATATCTCTACCAACTGGAGTTGGAACAGCTATGACCGTAATTGTATCAGTCATATCACACCGTTTAGTACCTTTTTCATCTTCAAAACGATCGTGAACCGTTACAATATATTGAGTACCTGTTTCTGTAGCATCTGACCAAGAAATATCCAAAGGCTCTGCTTTAACAGGGGTGGTTGCATCTTTCTCAAACTTAGCCACATCACCTACTTTCGCACCATCTTTAGTCCATGTAATAGTATAGAAAGTATAAGGGGTCTTTGTTTTTTCTTCGATTACAGTAACATCATTGGTAGATAGTGTAGTTTTATCATCTCTACACAATTCAAGAATCTTATTTTTAAATATACCACCACCATTTGGATTGATAACTGGTTTCTTAGATTCTGTACAAGTAGGGCAATCGATAACACAAGGAATAGCGTCAGAGATAGTATAACTTGCACATGGGTCATCTGCATTATACGCACTTTCAGCTGTAGTTGTTAACGTATATTCACTTCCCGCAATCACACGGAAATAAATAACGTCGCCATCATTCACACCAGCAAAAGGAGTTGCACCCACTTTATACTTTCTATCTGTAGTCGGTGTACCAATACTTTTCCATGATGTTTTTACATCTGGAGTAATTGACCATTGATATAAAAATCGAGCCTTATCATCACCTCCAAAATATTTAGTCAACATATCAGAAGGTTTTGCATATACCTCTATTTCATTATTCTCATTTGAACAAGTAAAGGTATCAATATCAAATGTATTAATATCAAAATAAGCTTGTAAAGAAGGAGCTGCACAAGCTCTAATGATAATATCATCCAACACCAAGTCATTACCATTTTCAGACACATCCGAATTATTTATAATCTCCAAGAAAACTGCATCTGTTTTCTCCAAGAAAATCTGAGACGACAACTTCACCCAAGTACCTGTTCCACCATCTTCTTCTCTCGTTGCAGTTCCTTTCATTTCAACTACATTAGTAGAATTTCCCACCTCCGACAAACGGGCAGTTATGTCAACAGGATTATATTGACCGCTTGCCGAATTAGTGAAAACAGAAAAATAACATTCAAAGAACAATTGTCTATTCTGACATAGGTGATCTATTTCTCTTTCATATATATTTTTACCAGCTGTATGAGGATTACAATTAACGAATAAAGCACAACCCTCTAATTTTCCAGAATGATCATATTCCAAATCTGGAGGTGTTTTTTTTCCTCCAATACGATTCGCCCATCCCATTTTAGCACCTACCATTCCTTGTACTGGGTTATATCCAGTCAAAACACCAGCCACAGTATAATATCCATCTAATACCTCTTTTCCTGAACCACCTTCAAACTTACACCCTAAAGGAGGATTATCTAATGCATATCGAAATGGTGATGTGGTGGACTTAGTCAACTGTACTGGATTAGCAATATCAGAATAATCCCACACTTTATACGTTCCTCCTGTTTTGTCAGACAAATCGAACTCTCCAAAATCTTCATGGAAAATAATTTTTCGAGAAGCAGGAACCGATACGCCATCCACAACTATCTCACAACATTTTTCAGAAGTGATTTCAACAATATTGGATTTATATGTTTTGTTTTCATAAGTAACATACAATTGAAATGTATAGGAACCTGGTGTACTTGGAGTCTCATAAGTATAATTAGGTGACGTAGCCCCAGCAACAGCACTTCCATTCATATACCATTGATATTTTGCGCCCTCATAATCCACACCACTTTTAAACAAATTTGCAAATTCACCTGCACACACTATATCACCATCCGTACAAATAATCTTTGGTGAAATATCACCATATACTTCGATTTTAGTGATTTCAAACGCATGACAATCAGAAGAGTATCCACTTGTTGCATTTATGCGAATATCAACGGTTCCTTCTGAAGTTACCTTTACCTTAGTATCTTTGTATGTGTTTTTCTCACCCATACCAAGTTGTGGAACATCAGATCCTTGCGTCAAATTATATTGATCTGCATTAATTGCTGCCTTAAACTGAGCACGAGCAGATCCACCACCACATGTTGTCAACAAATCCTCATCAACAACGCTTCGATACTCAATAACAACCGTTGCCGTAGAATTAGGTGTCAATCCACCCACAGAATACTCTAACAACGTCTTGTTTTCTGTAACTCTTGCCGGCGAAAATACAATACCCCATCCACTTTTTTTGTCATCAACATAATGCAATGAATCCAAAATGATAGGATTAGACGTAATTGCATACTGAGATTTGTCATGGAAGTGAGAACTGAACGGTTTCTTATTTTTAAATTCATAATCGACATCCGCAGGGAAATCGACATAAACATCAACAGTTCCTGGCATAATACCCGTATATACCAGATCACTTACCGCACCATATTCATTTTCTGATTTTCCCTTACATTCAAAATCAGTCCCTGAAACCAATATTTGAGGGAAAACAGACATTGAAGGAAACAACAGCAATCCTCCAATCAGCAGTTTTTTTAATAAGCTAATCACTTTCATACTATATCCTTTTTACCTATTATACAATACACTTTTACACACTTTTCAAATGTTGTAATCTGAATTCTTCTCATATAATCAATCTCCTCTTTTTCTTTCGTTTATCATCCTGTTTCTTCAGACACAAGTCAAATAATACAGTTTTCAGAATGTAAAAATATATAAAAATTATATCCCATTCTAATTTTTACAAAAAAAAATGTCCCATGCAATTAAGAATTACATGGGACACAAATCTATTTAAAAACTTCCTACTGTCTAATCAATGTGAAGTGACCAGTATATTGTCTGTCGATCTCTTCGATATCTACCACATACCAATAATCTGTTGATGGCATTGGTGTTCCTTCGTAAGTACCATCCCATCCTTGTGTATCAGATCCTTTCAACTCTATCATCAACTTACCGAAGCGGTCATAAATCCAGATCTTTGCATCTGGATAAACCTCTGCCAACTTACCGATTACCCATCCATCATTGATTCCATCACCGTTTGGTGAGAACCACTCTGGTATCTCTGGTTCTGGTGCTTCCATCACGAATGGCATAGATGTCTTACAACCATTCTCGTCTCTTACGTATGCAACATGTTTTCCAAACGTCAGATTATATACTTCGTTGTCCGTTGCAATGGCTGCTTCAACATCCACCCAGTAATAGAATGTTCCGGTACCTTTACCCTTTTCAGTCTCAATCGATCTGTCTCTCACACCGATAGAATCAACCGATGTGATGACTGGAAGACTTGTAACCTTCAACTCATAGCTGTCCTCCGCCTTACATGTACCTCTCTCCATCTTCAACTCGTATGTTGTAGTGGTTCTAGGATATACTGACAGAGCAGAACCTGTTCCGACAATAACTGTATCCACGTTCCATACATAGCTTGCCGCATCGTATGAAGAAGCATCAATTCGTCCTTGATCACCTTCACAAATCACTTCTGATCCTTGGATCTCTCCCTTCAATGCCTCATCGACATAGACTGGAATTTCATATCTCTTCGAATCGTTACACTTAGCATTATAAGCAATGGCTGTA
>CACXCA010000049.1 GCA_902766045.1 uncultured Bacteroidales bacterium | reverse complement strand
GACAAATCCAAATCTGTCATTCAGAAGTCCCTTGACGAAACACAGCTTTTGTTTGACAGCTTGATGCAGAAATACTTTGGGTGAGGTAGGAGAAAATGAACGATTATGCTACAATTAAGCAAGAAATTGAAAAGTTAATTAAATCTGGAGAAAAAATACACAATGCTTTACTTCCTGTTGCAGGCAAGGAGGTTGGAAGCAAAGATTTGTCGTATTTTATAATTAATTACGAACCCTGGTATACAAAGGCTTACGCTGTTGTGAAACAGCTATCCCCAGACCGGCTAATGGATTTCACGTCGCTTTATAATAATTCACGGAGGAAAGAATTGAGTGTTGGGACATATTGCATCTCGGATGCCCTAAGAGCGATTTCGCATAAAGACAATTATTATGGACCGTGGACAGCAGCTCTATGCTTATTGAGACAGGGAATGATATTACGTGCTTGTTTAGAATCATTTGACAGTAAGATTTATGATATTCAAACAATTCTTCAAGCAGATATATTCGACTCTGAAATTGAATCTTCAAGACATTTGTTGAAAATGGGCTTTCTTCGCGCAGCGGGAGCAATATGTGGTGTCTTGCTCGAGAAACACTTTTCTGGTGTATGTAAGAATCGGAGTATAGCAATTAAGAAAAAAGTCCCCACAATTTCAGACTATAATGATGCACTTAAAGATAATGCTTACGACACCATTGAATGGCGAAGGATACAGAGGCTAGGAGATCTCAGAAATCTCTGCGATCATAACAAGGATAGAGAGCCGACTAAAGAAGAAGTCGAAGAATTAATCTCAGGAACAGAGAGAGTTATAAAATCCATCTTCTGATATGGATTTATCTTACGCTTAGCCCTATGAGATAGATTGATAATCGAAAGAATATTACAAGATTCGTAATAATCTTCAGTTCTAAAGATTACCGTTATCCGATGTGTTATTCTATCCAGGAAAAATGTTGTATGGTAACTTGATGAAGAAGCCTTTTAGGAGGTGCAATTATCATGAAGATGGAAAAAGTAAAACTGTTTTTTGCGAAGAACAGGCTCATCAATTGGTTTATCGCTTCTTGTTTGCTAGTTGGAGGAGGTTCTCTTATCATTCCTTTTGTCAAAAGCGGAGGCTTCTTCCAGCGGCCAGAAGACGTAGCCGGAATGATTGATACTCTTTTTGGCGCAGTTGTTGGTGGCGTTTTTGCTCTCCTTGGTTCAGTGGTTACAAACCGGAGCTCGCAGAAAGCGCAAGCAGCAAGAGAGCAAAGCAGCAAATTATTCAAGCCTCTGTACGATGAACTAATGTACATACACAATGAAGTGCTAAGAGACAATCCCTATCCTTTTTCCGTAGAATTTGATGATAATGGTCCTTCGTATGATCCGCAAAGGCCGCATTATTGCTTGTGGAGCAAAGTAAAAAATGATTCCCGCTTGTTCTTAGCTCCTCAAAAGCTAAGGACAGCCATGCAAAAACTATATACCAAGGCAGAAAAATATGCTAACTCCCTGGCTCCGGCTACGGAGGAAATTAATCAAACTTTCAGAAATGTAGTCTGGAATGAACTGAGCACAAATGTTGATCGTGGCGTAGACTTTGGCAATCTGTTGTTAAGAGATGTGATGTGCAATGAAGCACCCGATTACGCTTCTATTGCATGGCTTGTTGGAGAGACAAACTCTTCTCAGCGTGATGGCATATGGAAAGAAACTTACGAAAAATGCCACTCCTCAGAAAGAATTAAAAATCTTGCGAAAGCAAAACAGGAATGGGCAAAACAGGAAGACTATGTTATTGCGCTGTTGGCCAGCTATATTCAATACATTGAGTATAGATATGAGCGATAACAGATCGGAAATAGGTATCCTTCGCACGTTTTTTGTAATTTAATTTTGAGGTGACCACCCCATGACCAACTTTGATATTTTCCTCACCGAGCCCCAATTTGCCTCCTTTGCGGAGGTGGCGGTGACCGCGGAGAAGATCCTGAATATCGACCCGGCGGCCTGCGTGCTCAACTGCCGCAGGGCGATGGAGTTTGCCGTCAAATGGATGTATTCCGTGGACGGCGAGCTTGTGCTGCCCTGG
>CACXCA010000048.1 GCA_902766045.1 uncultured Bacteroidales bacterium | reverse complement strand
ACAATCGCCCAAGGTGATCTGGTAGCGCATAGTCTAAAAGACTATCTGCAGCGCCATCCTGAGTACCGCGATCAACTCTCTACCGGCGCTTCTTGCACCTATTTGACCACAGAAAATGCGGACCGCTTTTCGCAATCCGCATCGCTCTTCCTCTCCTCTCCAATCCGGGCGGAGCACATTGATTTGGAGTAATTTTCCATATCGTTCTGGAGTAATTTATCCTCTTCTTTTATCCCGCCATGCCGGTATCGAAAAAAGCGGCGAGGTCTCCCTCTCCGCTCTCTGTCTTGGTAGTTCTGCGGGATTATACCCCGCTTTGACTTTGTCTTTTGCTGCGGAATTGTATTCCGCTTTTTGTAGCGTTTATGCGCCGCTCATCTATGTGCGGCTTTATTTCACTTCCTGTCCTGTGAGGGTATATGCCTTCTCCCCGCGGAGGATGTATATCTGGCCGTATAAATAATGGTCATCTTTGAGATAGTTGTTGTTTTATGTCACTCAATTCTCGCTGAATCTTATTCAATTGATCTTTAACATCGTCGTTGTTGTCTGCAGCCATCGCATCTACAAATATAGAATTAAGGAATGACATACCAATAATACCGCCCATAATAAGCAATAGCGTGAAATACAGCCGTACTAAATGAGGGATAATTGGTGAGTTTCCATAATAATCCGCTATAGTGTTTGGTATTTCATACCAGCCCTCAATTGTACAAATCTGAAAAACGGAGTATATTGAGCGTAATGGAGATGAGAAATGCTCTGGATCAGCCTCCTGAAACATACTACAATTGAGTAAGCCGAAAATTACCACAATCACAAAGAAACTAAGCAAGACACCATATGATTCACGCATGGCCACTTTGAAGCCTTGTATTACTTTGGGAAAATTCGGAAAGAAATGCATTACCCGGAAAAAACGGAGCACACGAAGAACTCGTAAAATAAGCAGTATCGACAAGTTACTTGCGATTGTTGGCACAAACACATTAATTAGCGAGGGGATAGACAAGATGACTAAAATGCCATCTAATCTATTCCATCCATCCTTCCAATACCCGCGCAAACCATACTCGCTGTGCTTAATAATCATCTCAACGATAAAAATGATAGTACACGCGATATCCAGGATATCCAGCGCAAAACAGTCAAACCCGCAAACCTGCAGATAGATAACAACTGCATTGAGAAGAATAACAGCTAATATGGCCTTTTCGTTAAGAAAAAGCCTTTTAAGCTTATCGATCATAGCATCAAATATAGCGTTTAGCTGCTTCAATCAGTTGGTCTGCGTAATTGTATATTTCGTCCAAGGACTCAATTTTATACTTTTCTCCCTTACCATCCGGGCCTACGGGTTCTAGGCGCAGATTATTTTCGTTATTGAAGTGCAGACGGCAAACCGGCTTACGATTATTGTCGTCAACAAAGATAGAACAATACGAAATGGCATCCCGCATGGTTATTCGACTTCCGGGCATCACTTCGCGGAGGATGCTCTTAATGATATAATATGCTTCCATCTCAGTTTGGGTGGTGACGATTTCGCTCTCTTTCTTTGAACCGGGTATTTCTACCGGAGTTTCGTCCACCTTTTGCTGCTCTTCCTCGTTCGTTTTAACAACGATATTCAGGCGCTCGGAAATCTTGTCGTTCACATAACTTGCACTGGCTTTCTTAACCAATTCAGTAAATTGATCAAGCACATTGCCTGTGATTTTTCCAGAATATACCTGTTTTGCTAATGACTTAACGAAATCAGGATTCGGGTTCTCAATGAGTTCTTTGATGATTTTCTTCAACTCACTCATAAACTTGAGTTCATTTGCAGAATTCATGATAGAATCTACATCGAAGTTCTCTTTCGTGAATTTCTCCAATGCTTTCAGTTGTACATCTTTTAACTGTTCTATATCAAATGAAAGGAAAGGAACTTCATCCATAAGATTCGTTTGAGCCAAATCAGTATAGAAGCGATATTCTATACCATTAGTCAACAAACCGAATTTTGCCTTTGACGCAACGAAATATCGCGCTAACTGTGATTTGTGGATATCCAGATTTTGCTGCCAATGCTTGCACTCAATAATAAGAATTGTCTCTCCATCTTTGACTATCGCATAGTCAATCTTTTCTCCTTTTTTCTTAACCAAGTCGCAGTCCATTTCCGGCACTACTTCCATCGGATTAAAGACATCATAACCCAAGGCTTGAATAAAAGGCATAATGAGTGCATTTTTTGTAGCTTCTTCTGTCAGAAGATTGTTTTTCAGTTCACCTGCTCGTTTGGCTAACTGCTTGATTGAATCTTTGAAATCCATAGTATTTTTACTTTTGCGCCTACTCTTT